>JBKHDT010000033.1:0-24563 GCA_046541195.1 Halothiobacillaceae bacterium
TACACCGCCTATCCGGCCAACGTCGTAATCGTGCGGTCGTGCCGACGGGCGACCGGCGTGGCACCGTGCCGGGATTGCGGGTGGTTGTGTTGACGGGCGACCCGCGGTGCACCGTGCCCGTAGGCCCGATAAGGCCGCAGGCCGCATCGGGCAAATCCAGGTACCGCCAACCCCGGGCCATTGATGCCGGATGCGGCTTCGCCTTATCCGGCCTACACCGCCTATCCGGCCAACGTCGTAATCGTGCGGTCGTGCCGACGGGCGACCGCGGTGCACCGTGCCGGGATTGCGGGCGGTTGTGTTGACGGGCGACCCGCGAAGCACGGCGTTTCCCCAGGGGCAACGCGCCGGGCAGGGAGGTTGCTACGCGACGACGGTACAGGCGGTTGGTCGTGCGTGCAGTGATGACGTCGCCCCGCGAACGACGTCCGCCGGGCACCGCGGGGATGCGGTTTTGGGCGGCGTTCTTCAGTGGATGAGCCACTGGGCATCGGATACAAGGCAGATGCCCCCGAAGCGTCGCAGCGTGGGCCGCAGCTTGTCGATGATCGCTTCCACGTCGGACTCGGGGCAGGCGATCAGGATGTAGTGATTGCTGAACAGGCCGAGGCCTTCTTCGCTGCGTTCGCCGCGGTCGCCGCGTCCGGATACGTCCTTGATGATGGTGTATCCGGACAGGGGGATTTCTTCGAGGCTGTGGAGCAGCCGCTCGGCCTGTTCCTCGGCGATGACGATCTCGATGCGCTTTATGGGTTTCATGTCCGTGTTTCTCCTTGGGTGATCAGACTGGTTAGCGCCCCGGGGCGCGTTGTTGGGTTGACCGCGGTCGGCGCGTGGGCCCCGCCGCGGGTTTTGTCGCTCTGGTTCGTTGCTGTTCAGGCCACGGATCGCTTCGTGCGGCGTGGCCCTTGGGGGCGGGCCTTGGGGCACCGCCTCCGGCGTGGTTTTGCTAGGTCCGGCCTAGCCCCAGAGGGCCGAGGTAATGGCGTAGTACAACGGGATGCCGATAATGATGTTGAAGGGGAAGGTGAATCCCAGCGACATCGTGAAGTACTGTCCGGGTCTGGCCTCGGGGATCGCGTAGCGGACGACTGCCGGCACGACGATGTACGAGGCGCTGGCCGAGAGTATCGCAAGCAGGTAGGCGTCCCCTTTCGGCAGGCCCATGATCCAGGCCAGCAGCAGCGCGAGCATCGCGTTGATGGTCGGCATGATGATCGCGAAGCCGAACTGGAACGCACCCAGCGAGCGTGATTCGCGCAACTGACGCGCGACGAGCAGGCCCATCTCCAGCAGGAAGAACGCCAGGATGCCCTTGAAGATGTCCATGGTGAAGGGCGTCAGGGCCTTGACTGCGTCGCCGGCGATGAAGCCGATGGCCAGGCTGCCGATCAGCAGCAGATGCGCCCCGTCCGTGAAGGCCTCGTGCAGGACAGCCTTCATCGAGATGGGTGCGTTGGCTTCCGCGACTGTGGCGTTGGCTTGCTTTTCGCGGCTGCGCACGTAGGTGGCCAGAAGGACCGCCATGATGATGGCCGGCGACTCCATCAGGACCATTGCGACGGTCATGTAGCCGCCGAACTCGACCCCGTTTCGGGTCAGGAATTCCTGGGCTGCGATGAAGGTCACGGCGCTGATGGAACCATAGGTCGCGGCAATGGCGGCAGCGTCGTAGGGGTTGGTCCGGCCCTTGAGGATGAAGAAGCTGTAGGCCGGAATGACGGTTGCCATGATGATCGCCGCGCCCAGCGCCAGGACTGCGGTCAGCGACAGGCCGGCCTCTGCCAGCGCCATGCCGCCTTTCAGCCCGATGGCCATCAGCAGGTACAGCGAGAAGAACTTGGCAATGGCCGGCGGGATCTCGAGATTCGAGCGCAGCGCCCCGGCCAGTATGCCGAAAAAGAAAAACAGGATGACCGGGTCGATCAGGTTCTGGATCAGGTTGGCGTCCATGGGGTGTCCTCCAGGTCAGGTGCCCGGGCGGGCATGGCCCGCGGGCATCGTGGAGTGCAGGGTCTGGCGTGTTGGATCGGGCATGGCAGGCAATCTCCTGGTCGCGTTTTTCGAAGGACTGGTTTTGCAGATCGGGTTAGCGTCGCGATTTACGGCCGTGCGATGAATTCTGGAGGGGGCTGAAGATAAATTGAAATGAATAAATATCATTTGGGTTATAGCCCTGAGGCTATGAGTTGGGGGGCAGTGTTTGCCGGTATCGGCTGCGAGGAAGACCAGCCATGATGCGGGTCACCCTGCGGCAACTGCGGTCATTTGAGGCCGTGGCCCGCCTGGGCAGCTTTTCCCGGGCGGCCGAGGAGATGCACGTGACCCAGCCGACGGTGTCCAAGCAGATTCGGCTGCTGACCGAGGAGGTCGGTCTGCCGCTGTTCGAGCAGATCGGCCGCCGGGTTTTTCTGACCCAGGCGGGCGAGGCGCTGCACGCGACCTGCTCCGAGTGGCTGGACAACTGGGGTCGCTTTGAACAGACCATCGCGGACATCAAGGGGCTCAAGCAGGGTCGGTTGCGAATCGCCACGGTGACCACCGGCAAATACTTCATGCCCCGGGTGCTCGGGCCTTTCTACGCCCGGTACCCGGGCATCGAGATCGCGCTGGAGGTGGTCAATCGCGACCGGCTGCTCGAGCGGTTGTCCCGCAACCAGGACGACCTGTACGTGATGGGGGTGCCCCCGGAGAACTGGGACATCGTGAGCGAACCGCTGATGGAGAATCCGCTGGTGGTCATCGCGCCGCTGGATCATCCGCAGGTGGGAACGGCGCAGGTCCCGCTCGACAAGCTGGCGGACGAGCGTTTTTTGGTGCGTGAGCGCGGATCGGGCACGCGGATCGCCATGGAAACCCTGGCAAGCGAGTGGGGCATGCAGTTCAAGTTCACGATGGAGCTGGGCAGCAACGAGGCCATCAAGCAGGCCGTAGCCGGCGGGCTCGGGCTGGCCATGCTGTCCCGAAGCGCCCTGTCGGATGACCCGGCCAAGGACGACGTGGCCGTGCTGGACGTCCAGGGGTTCCCGATTCGCAGGCAGTGGTACGTGGTCCGGCCGCGGGGCAAGCAGCCTTCGGTCGTGGCCCAGACCTTCCTCGCCTTTCTGCACGCCCATATCCACCAGATCGTGCCCTCGGCCTGAGCAGGCGGGGGGCTTCGGGGCGTCGCGCGTGGTGGCTCAGTCGATCCGCAAGGCTGCGGCAGGCCAGGCATCGGCCCGGAACGGCGCGTGGGCGGCCAGCCCGGCACAGTGGCCACGCATGAGTTGCGCTTCCCGGGCGCAGAAGTTCGCGACGGCCTCTCGCAGCGGTTCGTGTTCGACCCAGTGGGCCGACCAGGTGGGCGTGGGCACGAACCCGCGCGCAATCTTGTGCTCGCCCTGGGCCCCGGGCTCGAAGCGTGCCAGTCCCTCGCCGATGCAGTATTCGATTGCCCGGTAGTAGCAGGTCTCGAAGTGCAGGGCATCGTAGTCGGCCGCGCAGCCCCAGTAGCGTCCGTAGAGTGTGTCGCGGCCCCGGTAGAACAGCGCCGCGGCCACCGGGTTGCCGTCGTGTTCGGCCAAGGTCATCAGAACCTGCCGGCCCAGTTGCCGGCCGGTTTCCCGGAAGAAGGCGAGGCTGAGCGTCGGGATGCCCAGGTGCCGCTCGAAGGTATCCGTGTAGAAGCCGTGGAAGGTAGCCCACAGCGCATCGTCGATTTCATCGCCGTGCAGGATGCGCATCCGGATGCCCTGGTCGCGCACGCGCCGTCGCTCCTGGCGTACGTTCTTGCGCTTCTTCGAACTCATTGAGGCCAGAAACGCCTCGAAATCCGCGTAGCCGTCGTTGTACCAGTGATACTGGCAGCCCATGCGCATCGAGAGCCCCGCCGCACGCAGGGACTCGATTTCCGCCTCGCGCACAAAGAGCCAGTGCAGGCCGGAAAGCCGGTAGGACCGGGCCAGCGCAATGCCCTGTTCGATCAATACCCGGTGAAGCTGCGCGCTCTGCGCCTCGGGGTGGACCAGAAGCCTGGGCCCGGTGGCGGGTGTATAGGGCACGGACACGACCAACTTGGGATAGTACGGCAGGCCCATGCCTTCCCAGGCGGCCTGCCAGGACTGGTCGAACACGAACTCCCCGTAGCCGTTGGTCTTGATGTACAGGGGCATGGCGGCCAGCAGTTCGCCGTGCGGGCGCTCGACCAGCAGGTGGCGCGGATGCCAGCCGAACTCGCTGCCGAGGCACCCGTGCCGCTCAAGCCCGCTGAGGAAGCCGTGGCTGAGCAGCGGTTCATCGTGGCCGCCCAGAGCGTCCCAGGCCGCGGGATCAACCGCGTCCAGGCAGTCGACGGTGCGCACCTGAAGCGGGCCCGCAAGGGGCAGGGTCTGGTTTTCGTCCAACGGCCGGTCTCCCTTGTCAAATGGATGGCTGTCAAATGGATGGCGCAGCGGGGTGATTGCCCGTTGCCGTGTCGATTGCGTTGCCTGCGCCGGCAGGAACATCCTGTGCGAATCCCGAAAAATCCGATCCCTGTCGCGTTTCGAGGTGCCTGTTGCGGATGCAGGATCGGACCGTGGCCCGCGCCCGCGGTTCGCCGCTGGTCGCAGTCTGATCCTGCCGCGGTCTTCGGGTTATGCGTTGCCGGCGCACGGCGGGTCGCCGGTGCGCTTCGGTGATGATTCCCGAATGGCCTGCTATGCTCGCCGGATCCGGTCATTGCCGATCAGCGAGAGCCCAGTATGGCGGAAGCGGTCAAGAAACCCTGGCGGGTTACCATTCGGGTCACCGTCGTCGGCATGTTTCTGGCGATCACGACATTCACGGCCGCGGTTGCCATCGGTCTGCAGTTTTACTTCAGCGCGAGCCTGGCGGAGCGTTCCGCACTGATTGCCTATGCCCAGACGGCGGAGCATACCCGCGAGTTTCTGTCGACGCTCGATGCGCAGGCGACCGTCGAGGTTCGGATGCTGGCGGCAAGGCAGGATCTGGTCGATCAGGCAGGGGCCTCCGATGTGGCGCGTGCGCATCTGGCGGATACGCTGCGCCGAAACCCCACCTTCTACTCGGCTTACCTGGGCTTCGACAATGGTGATCTCTATCAGCTGGTGAACCTCGACAGCGGGGCGCGCGTGCGCGAGCGCCTTGACGCACTGCCGCGGGACCGCTGGGTGATGATCACGATCACCGCGGATGCCTCCGGCCGCCAGCGACGGCTGGAGTATCTGGACGAGTCCTTCGAGCTGCGCGCATCCCGCGTGGAGCCGACCAGCTACCGGGCCGATCGCCGCCCCTGGTTCCAGCAGGCCCGATCCGCCGAGGTCCACAAGACCGAACCCTATCTCTTCGAGCATCTGCAGTCGCCTGGGCGGACCTACGCCCGTCGGCTTGAGGACGACTCGGCGGTACTGGGTATCGACATCACCCTGGATTCACTGTCCTCGCGGCTGGCGCGTCACAAGACGACTCCCGAGAGCCGGCTGTATCTGTTCCAGCCGGATGGTGCCCTGATCGCCTCGAGCGAGCACGCGGTCCCGCCGCTGGAGTTGCCGCCCGCGCAGCCACTGGCGCTGACGCCCGAGGAGGAAGCGCTGGTGGCCGAAAACCCGCGGCTGATGGTTTCCAACGAGCTGGACTGGCCTCCCTTCGATTTTGCCGTCTCCGGGGCGCCCAGGGGCTATGCGATCGACATGCTCGGGCTGGTTTCCGGGATGACCGGTCTGGAGTTTCGCTACGTCAACGGCTATGGCTGGCCGGAACTTCTTGACATGTTTCGCGAAGGGCGCCTGGACATGGTCCATCCGGTGCTGGCCACGCCGGCGATCGACGAACTGGGCGCTCGAAGCGTAGCTTTCGTGGATGCGCCGTTCGGTGTGCTGACCCGGCCCGACGTGCCCCCGATCACCCGGATCGGGCAGCTTGTCGGCAAGCGGGTGGCCATTCCGGGCGGCTGGTCGAGCATCGAGAACTTCAGGCGCCTGTTTCCGGAGATGGAAATTGTCGAGGTGGCGGGGGCCCGGGAGCTGTTCGAGGCGGTTCGCTCCGGGGTGGCCGATGCCGGCATCGACAACGCCGCGCCGCTTCGCTACAACGCGCGCCAGTTCTTTGTCGAAGACCTGAAGATTCACGCGCCGCTGGACTTCGGCGATGCCGATGTGCCAACGGGGCTGCATTACCTGCTGCACCCTGATCGTGCCGAACTGCTGCCACTGATCGATCGGGCGCTGAAGGCCGTGACCCCGACGCAGCGGGAGGTCCTCGAGCGCATGTGGCTGCTCGAAAGCCAGCGCGGGGGCGTCGAGCGCACGACGGTCCCTGATCCGGCGCTGGTCGCGGCCAGCCGGGACCCGGCGGGATTCGGGCGTCTTCAGGAGGTGTCGCTCTCGGGGGCGGCGCATTACCTGTTTCTCGAGCCGGTCGGCATGCCGGGCGAGGACCCGGACTTCTTCGCGGTTGTCACCTCCCGTTCGGCGGTGCTGGGCCCCGCGCTGAGCGAGGTGCGCAAGTCGGTGCTGATCACCGCGCTGCTGCTGGTTTTCGTGCTGCCCCTGTCCTACGCCCTGGCCCGGTTCATCGTCCGGCCGGTCCGGGAGCTGGCGCAGGAAAACGAAAAGATCCGCAATCAGCACTACGCCGACCTGGTGCGGGTGCGCAGTCATATCGTGGAGATCGACGACCTGGGTGCTTCGCTGATGCGGATGGGGCGCGCGATCGAGCGGCATGTCCATGAACAGCAGGCGCTGATGGACTCGTTCGTCGAGTTGATCGCCCAGGCCATCGACCAGAAGTCGCCCTATACGGGCGGGCATTGCCGACGGGTTCCGGAGCTGGCCATCATGCTGGCGCGCAAGGCCGAGGAAAGCGACCAGCCTCCGTTCGCGGACTTCGGATTCCGGGACGAGAACGCCTGGCGGGAATTTCGGATTGGCGCCTGGCTGCACGATTGCGGCAAGATCACCACGCCCGAGCATATCGTCGACAAGGGCGTGAAGCTGGAGACCATTCACAACCGGATTCACGAGATCCGCACCCGGTTCGAGGTACTGCACCGCGACGCGACCATCCGCTACCTGGAACGCTGCCTGCATTCGCCACGCGACGAGCCGGCGGCGCAGGCGCAAAGGGATGAAACCCAGCGCAGGCTGCAGGAGGACTTTGCCTTCGTGGCCGGATGCAACGACGGCAGTATCCCGGTCGACCCGGCGGTCGAGCAACGTCTCGACGCGATCGGTGCCATCACCTGGCAGCGGCATTTCGATGACCGCCTGGGCCTGGCACCGCTCGAGGCGGCCCGGCGCGGTCCTTCGGCGGACAATCTGCCCGTGCGCGAACCACTGCTCGCCGACAAGCCCTGGCACATCATCGAGCGACCGGAGCCGCCCGACTACGACCCCCGTCTTGGGATTCGGATGACGGTTCCCGAGCATCTGTACAATCTTGGGGAGCTGTACAACCTCAAGATTCCGCGCGGTACGCTGACCCCGGAGGATCGCTTCAAGATCCAGGAGCACATCATCGGAACCATCCGCATGCTCGACCAGCTTCCGCTGCCCGAGGAACTGAGCCGGGTGCCGCGTTATGCCTCCACCCATCACGAAACCCTGGACGGGCGTGGTTACCCCCGGGGCCTGACGGCCGAGGACCTTTCGATCCCCGAGCGAATCATGATCCTGGCGGACATCTTCGAGGCACTGACGGCGGCCGACCGGCCCTACAAGCCGCCCATGCCGATCAGCCAGGCCATCGGCATTCTGCACCGCATGGTGCAGGATCAGCACGTGGACCCGGACGTGTTCGCGCTGTTTCTGACCAGTGGCGCCTATCTGGAGTATGCGCACCGGTACCTGGCCGAGGAGCAGATCGACGAGGTGGTGCTCGACAGGTTCATCGCGCCGAACTGAGGACCTGCACCGGCTGCACCCCCGGGATCGCTGCGGTTCAGGGCGGCTGCGAATTCCTTCCCCGCGGGCTGGCTGCCAGCGGGACGAGTTGTCATTGCCCGTCGGGTTCGACAGCCCCGGTTTCCGGCAGTCGGGCCGATCTCTGGCCCGTGCGGGCCCGACTGATTATGGAGCGCCTTCATGAATCACCCAGCCCCTGAAGTTGCCGTGCCGTATACCCCGACGCTGCAGATGTATGCCGCGTTGCAACGCGCCTTCGATCATTTCAACCGCAGGCTGTTCGAGGGGGCACTGCCCCAGTGCCTGATCACGCTGCGCAGCTCGAATCGCCACCGCGGCTATCATCATGCCGAGCGGTTCATCTGCACGGAAGGGCACAAGATCCACGAGCTGGGCCTGCATCCCGGGTTCTTCACCCTGATGCCGGTCGAGGAGGCGCTGTCGACCCTCGTGCACGAAATGGTTCATCATTGGCAGGAATGCTTCGGCAAGCCCAGCAAGTCCAACGCGCACAACCGGGAGTGGGTGGCGAAGATGGAGTCACTGGGCCTGGTGCCGACCAGCACGGGTTTGCCGGGCGGTGCGCAGACCGGTCGGCAGGTCAGTCACTACATCCAGCCGGACGGGGCCTATTGGGAAGCCTGTCGCCAACTGATCGCAGAGGACTTCGCACTGCCCTGGTACGACCGCTACGTGCCGGCCGATCCGGAAACGGTGGTCGAGAAACGGGCGGCGCTGGCCGCCGAGGGGCTGGAGATTCCGGCCGGCCCGCCGCCGCTGGACTGGTTTCCCGAGCCGAAGGAGGGCGAGCAGGCGCCCGCGCAGATATTCACGCCCCCGGCGCGCAAGCCGTCGCCTCCACGATTGCGGATGACCTGCCCGGCCTGCGCGGCGCGGGCCTGGACCGAACCGGACAACGTGCTGATCTGCGGATCGTGCAAGGTGGAGATGGTTGCTGGCTGAGGGTGCTGCCCGATTGTTCCGGGTCGGTCGTTCCGGCCACTTCAGGCGACGCGACCGGGACTTGACTCGCTTTGCGACCGAGGCGGCCGGACAGGCGGTTTCCGAGGTATCCTCGAAGTCAGGGTATGTCCCGGTTCGCTTTCGGGCTGGCGGCCCGGGGCGCCATTTTTGGGTGACGGGCTTGGGACTGGACCTGCCATCGCGGGTCGCCGGGGCGTGCCCCCCCCCTGGGACACTTCCACGCTTTCAGGCTGGGGGCGTGCGCTTCCCGGTTTCCGGGCGGGGCGGGCGTCGCAACCGGTAAGCAGGAGGAACGATGCGGGGCATTGAACATATCCCGTGGCTTTACGACACGGGGATGACGGTCTTTGATGCGCTGGGGCTTTCGCGCTGGCGGGCCTGCGTTACCTCCGGCCTGCAGGGGCGGGTGCTGGAAATCGGCTGCGGAACCGGGCGGACCCTGCCGTACTACGCCGGGGATGCATCGATTGTCGGGATTGATCCGGACCGGGGTGCCCTGCGGCGGGCCGCGCGTCGGCATCGCGGGGCCTTGCTGGTGACCGGACGCGCGGAACGGCTGCCTTTCCCGGATGGGCATTTCGACGCGGTCGTGACCAGCCTGTGCTTTTGCAGCGTGGATGACGTGGTCGCCGGCCTGGCGGAGATCCGGCGGGTGCTGGGTGATCACGGTCAGTTGCGGATGCTTGAGCATGTCCGGGCCCGCCACCCGGCCTGGGCGAAGATCCAGGATGTGCTCCATCCGGGCTGGCAAGCGGTCAGCGGTGGATGCCGGCTCAACCGGGATACCGAGTCGGCGGTTCGGGCGGCCGGGTTCGTGATCGACGAGCAAACGCGCCTGGCCCGCGGCATCATGCGGTGCTTTCGCGCGCACAAGGAACAGTCCGAGGCAGGCCGGCCGCCGATTTCGCGCGCTCGGACAGGCGACGCGCTTGATCCGGTCATGTAAGGGATGAACGTGCGGATTCAGTCATGTCGTTTCTGAACATTGGCAAGAAGGACGAGTACGGCCGGCAGCGGCGCATTGAGCATCGTGGGCGGTTTTTGCGTGCCAGTCGGACAGGCGGCGTTGCCCTGCGCGCGCAGGCGAAAGTCGCCGGGCTGACGTTGTCGGGCAATACCACCCACGGGTTGCGCGTGTCCGCCACGCCGATTCGCAACACGCAGGTTGCTTTCCAGAACGGGCGGTTCATCCTCAGGGGGCGCTACGGACGCGGACCCACCAAGCTGAACCTCTCCAAGTCGGGCGCGACCGTCTCGACGCGCAATGCGCTGGGCACCTTCAACTGGATCAAACCGAATCGCTCGTCGGCCAAGATTGCCGGCATCCAGTGGCGCGGCAAAACTGCCGCCCACATGCAAATGGCCTATCTGGCGATTCTCGGCCTGTTCTCGCTGATCCCGCTTCTGGTGCTGCTGGTGATCCGGGGCGTTCAGGCGTTGCTGTGGCTGCTGCGGGTCATGGTGCTGGCTTTCTTGGCGGTGCCCTCGATCGTGCAGGAACTGCGGCGTCGGGTTCGCAACTGGCTTCTGGAGCGCCGGTTCCCGGCATGTTCCGAGGCGCCGTCGTCGCCGGAAGACCTGGCCGCGGCGGCGGCCCTGATCATCACCTGCTGGGGGCGGGGCCGGTCGGTCCGGCGTGCTCCGGTGGCGCCGGCGGGAGACAGTGCGGGCAGGGCGCGTTGTGCGCTGCTCGCGGCCGGTCGGCGGCATGAGGCGGTCATGCGCTGGCGCGTGCGCGGGTGGGAGTCCTCGGCGCGGCGACAGCGTCAGGGTCATCTGGCCTGCATGGCCTGGTTGGGAAAGCTGGCTTGCGAACGATTCGATGCCGGTCGCCTCGCCCAACTGGCCTACGAGCTTGACGACTGCGCACGGGCCGAAGGGGACCGCACCCGGCTGCAGGAAATGCTGCTTGAGGTATTCTGCGATTTTGCCGGCCTGCGCTTCGAGTGGGCTGAACCGGAACCGGCCCCGGACCCCGCGGGCGAAGCGCCCGCGCCATCTGGCAGGTGGCCGGAATCCCCGGCCCGTGGGATGGTCGATCTGAACCGGGCGAGCCTGGAACAGCTTGAGGCCATCCCGCACATCGGCCCGGAGCGTGCGCTGCAGATCGTCGCCATGCGCCCGATCCGCCGTCTGGACGATTTGCGGGCCATCCACGGGATCGGGCCACAAAGGCTGGCCGATATCCAGGCCCATGGCGTCACCCTGGGTGGGCAGGATGCCGAGCCGGCAGGCGGGCCGCTGCCCAAGACTGGCCAATGACGGACCCGCTCGGAAGGTCTGCATGAAGGCAGACTTTTCCAGCGCAGGGCATGAAGGTCCGGCCGCCGCGTGGCGCAAGTCCGGTCAACCGCCCGGGCGGAGCTGCGCGAGCTCACGGACGGCTTCGTGCCACGGGCGGCTTCGTGCAGGGTGTTCCCTGATGGTTCCGGGCAGGCCGGGCCAAAGGGCATCAGCCGCCCCGGTACTCACCACGGGGTCGGTTTCCCGACCCGGATGATCCGCAGGATTCAGGACTTCCAGAGCAGCGGCTCGAGTTCCTCGGCATTTTTCAGCACGATCTGCTGCACCTTGGGGTCCGGGTGGGTCCGCCCGGGTTCAACCTGCATGAGCTTGAGCATGTAGCCGAGCAGTGCCTCGCGCACCGAGGTCTGCAGCTGCCCCTTCTTCATGCCGTAATCGTCCGCGATCACCTGCCGCTGCGCCTTGGGCAGGTCCGGGTGCGGTGTGATGACCACCTCGACCTCCCGGTGCCAGGCCTGGTCGTCATCTGCCGGTACCCCGGGCACCTCCAGCAGTCGCGCCGGACTGCGCATGCGCGCCAGCACGAAATCCCGGTATTCCTCGTGACTGTCGCTGAAGGCGCGCACATGCCAGCGAAAGCCGCTGAACACCAATGCGTGCGGGGACAGGATCAGCGGCACCGGTTCCGGTCGGTTCATGGACTGGTAGTTGACCGAAACCCGCTGTCCCAGGGTGGCTGCGGCGCTGATCGCGCGGAAGATCGACAGATCCAGCTCCCGTTCGAGCGGGCGCAGCATGGTCACGTCGGGCGCGTGGGCGGTCAGGGCGATCACCGGACTTTCTTCGTCACGGAACTGGCCGAGGACGTCCAGCAGCTCGGAGGTCCTGCCCTGCAGGAGCAGCGGGCGGAAGTTCTCGCTCGGCTCGAAGAACTTTCTTGAGGAGTTGTAGACGAGGTTCTCGGGTCGGAGTTTCTGGTAGAGCGCCACGTCCTTGGCCGCCTGCGCCCGGCTGATGCCGAACACTTGCATGATCGACTGGGTCCGGACCCAGCCGGTCAGCAGCACCGTGGCTTCAAGCAGCCTCAGGCGCTGGCGGACATCCCATTTGAGGTTTGGTGTTTCTGTATCGGCCATTTTCTCGTCATGCGGTGGGTTTGAGATTTGTCCATTTTGGCTTCTTTTGGCTCGTTGTCAATAAACGGCATTTCGCATATTGACATGATTACTATAAATACATATCGTTGGTTTTCGTCTTGATTGATTTATGGGGGCGGAATCGTGACCTGGTCCGATGAGTATATCAATTACTGGGGTTCGGTCTTTCAGGCCTGTCGGCTGCACACCGTCGGGCTGGAGCTGGACCGGTTTCTTGAGGCGCCCGAAATGCATCTTGATCGACTGGGTCTGGCCGATGCCCTGGCCGTCATGGCGCAGGGATACCTGCCCTTGCGCCCCGACCAGGCCCGGGTCCGGCTGGCCTGGGCACCCGGGCCAGAGGTTCCGCCCGCCATGTGCCGCGAAGTCGCCCGGTCGGTGCCCGCTTTCCTGCGTGTTGAGCAGGTGTAGCGAAACGCCGCAACAAGCCATCCGAGGCCTCGTGCAGGCCGCGGGGCAGGCGGCCCTTGGCTTGCTGCGCGCGAGGCGGGCAAAGGCTGCGTTCATGCCCTGCTGCGGGCGCCGCAATTCAATGGCTTGCGTCCGGTGCGCCAAGGCTTTCACGCCCTGACAGGTCACCAGGCTCCGTCTCCGGCTGCTGGACGCCCGGGCGTGTGGCCGCTTCATCCCGTTTGCCACTTGCTTCGATCAATCCCCTATCAATCGTGTTGCGACCGATTCGCATTACCAGTACCATGCGCGTTCTTTTTTTGGTGCCTGTTGCGAGGTGCCAGTTTCGAATGATGAACGACTGGGAGTGCTGGAGTCATGAAGCGACACTTTCGTGGGGTAATGACCGGATCGGTCCTGTGCATTCTTCCGGCGGTTCTGCCTTCGCTGTCCGCGGCCAGCGAGGGGCCCGCCGACATCCAGCACCTGCCGGATATCTCCGTGACGGCCAAGGGGTACGCCGCGGATGTGCTGGCGACGCCTCAGTCCGTGACGGTGCTGGAAAACGATCAGCGTGCTGCCCAGACGGTACCCGGCGCGCTGTTCCGCGGGGAGCCGGGTCTCGCCGTGCAGTCGGACGGGGCCTGGGGCCAGAACCCGGTGATCCGGGGGCTGGACAAGGAAAGCATCGTGCTGATGGTCGATGGGGTGCGCGTCAACTCGGCGCAACCACAGGGTGCCCTGGCTTCCATGCTGGACATGGGGCTGCTCGAACAGGTCGAGGTGGTCAAGGGGCCGACCTCGGTGCTGTACGGCAGCGGGGCCATGGGCGGGACGGTCAACCTGCGCACGCCCGAGCCGCGATTTTCGTCGCAGCCGGAGCAGGGCGGCCGGGTGTCCCTGACCGGCAGCTCGGTTGATCGAGGTGCGGCCGGGTCCGGGGTGTATCGCCTGTCCGGCCGGGATCATGCGATGGTGCTTGGCGTGGCGGCCCGGCGGGCCGGGGACTACGACAGCCCCGAGGGACGCGTGGACCGAACCGGGTACCGCAGCCAGTCGGGGTTGTTCAAGTACCACCTGCGTGCCGCGGAACATACCCGGCTCAAGGTCAACCTGCAGCATCATCGGGACGAGGATGTCTGGTACCCCGGTTCGACCCGGGAGGGCGGCAAGCCGGGGGGCGCGGGCGTGCCGCCCATGCTGGGCAAGGTTACCATCCGCTCGCCCCGGCAGCATCGCAGCCTGTACGAACTGGGGCTCGAGCAGGATATCGGTGACGGGCAGTTTTCGGCCGCGCTCTACCGGCAGGATGTCTATCGTCAGATCCGCGCATGGTCGGACAACCTCGGGCGAGACTATGTCCGCAACGCCGTGGACTTCGAGACGGTCGGGCTGCGCGCCCGGCATCTGTTCGCGCTCGGAGCCGATCACCTGGTGACCGTCGGCCTCGAGGCCTGGCGGATGGAGGGCGATCCCCGGCGCTTTATCGATCAGCCGCCAAAGTTCATCGCTAGCGATGACGTGCTGCGCAGTCCCTTCCGTCACGGGCAGATCGACACCATCGGCCTGTTCGCCCAGGACGAGTGGATGCTCGGGGACACCACCGTGCTGCTCGGTGCCCGCTATGACCGCGTCAGCGGCAATGCGGACCAGAAAGGCTTCGGACCGAACGCGCAGACGACCGGGCTGGAGAAGACCGACAACAACCTGTCCTGGTCGGTCGGCGTGGTGCATGCCTTTTCCGAGCTGTTCAACCCCTACGTGAATGTCGGCCAGGCCTATCGAGCGGCCGACATGCGCGAGCGTTTCGAGGATTCGGCGCGCGGGGACGGCTACTTCCACGTCGGCAACCCGCAACTGGACCCGGAGCGTTCCCTGAGCATCGAGGTCGGGATGAAGGGCCTGGCTGCGACGCTGGAATACCGGCTTGCGGCGTTCCATACCCGGATCGACGATTACATCGCCGGGCGGATCACCGGCCAGTCCCACCCCATGAATGGCCTGCCGATCAAGCGCACCGAGAACCTGGACAAGGTGACGATCTACGGTTTCGAGGGGCAGGTGGCCAGGCCTCTGGGCTTCGGGGTGGTGGACCTGGGCTTCACCTGGTTGCGTGGGCAGAACCATCAGGACGACGAGCCGCTGGCCTGGATGCCGCCGCCGGAAGCCACGCTTGGTTTCGGACAGCCGGCGCGCAGCGGGTTTCACTGGCGTGCCGCCGTCCGGGCTGTTGCACGCCAGGACCGGGTCGGCACGCGGTTTACCAATGGAACGGAAAACGTTACGCCAGGCTTCGCAACCGTCGATCTGCGCATGGGCTGGAAGACCGGCAGCCTTGGCGGCCTGCAAGAGGCCGGCGTGGAACTGCGCGTCGACAACCTGCTTGATCGCGGTTATCACGAGCACCTGGCCGAGGGCGTTTCCGGTCAGGAAATCCCGGCACCCGGTATCGGGGCGAGCCTGAACCTGACGGGGCGGTTCTGATGAGCCGATTTGTGCGACTGCTTTCGACGCTCGCCTTGTGCCTGGCCTTTGTTCCGGCCCGTGCCGAACCGCCGCTGGACGAGCTGGTGCTCACCGGTCCTCCGGCCGCGGTGTCCTTTCCGCTGATTCACATGGTGGCCAGCGGCGCGCTGGACGATGTGGCCCGGTCGGTCCGCTTCCGGCACTGGAAGGATCCGGATCAGCTTCGGGTGCTGGCGCTCGGTGGAGACGCCCAGGTGCTGGCCATGCCCACCAACGTGGCCGCGAACCTGTACAACCGGGGCGTGCCCCTGCGGTTGCTGAACGTCTCGACCTGGGGAGTGCTCTGGCTGGTGTCGCGGGATGATTCCCTAAAGACGCTCGCCGACCTGCGCGGCGCCGAGATCGCGATGCCCTTCCGGGCCGACATGCCGGACATCGTGTTCGGGGCCCTGGCGCGGGCCCAGGGCCTCGACCCGCGCACTGACTTCGACCTGCGTTATGTCGCCACGCCCTTCGATGCCATGCAGCTGCTGGTCATGCGCCGCGTGGATCACGCGCTGCTGGCCGAACCCGCGGTCGCCATGGCGTTGCGGCGTACCGGCTCCTTCCCCCTGAAGCTGGTTGCCCCCGAGCTGCATCGCAGCATCGACCTGCAGGCCGAGTGGGGCCGGGTGTTCGAGCGCGAGGCCCGGGTGCCGCTGGCGGGTATCACGGTCATGGGCGCGGCGCTGGAGGACCCCGAGGTGGCCCGCCGTATCCAGGCGGCCTATCGCGATTCGCTGGCCTGGTGCCAGCAGCAGGCAGAGGCCTGCGGCGACCTGGTCGCCGGGCAGCTCGACATGCTGATGCCCGAGGCGGTCACCGACGCGATTGCCGTGAGCCGCCTGGAGGCGGTTCCGGCGGTTGATGCCCGTCCGGAGCTGGAGTTCTTCCATCGTCTGCTCATGGAAGAGGCTCCTGCACTGGTCGGTGGCCGGCTCGCCGACGACGGGTTCTACGGGCTCGACGCGCCGTGAGATGGCTCCGCGACGGTCTGCTTCACGCCCCGGCGTATCTTTGGAGCGGCTGGGGCGCGATCGCCAGCCTGCTGCTGTTTCTGGCGGCCTGGGAGTGGGCCAGCGTGTATTACGGCAGTCTGGTATTGCCCGATCCGAGGGCCACGCTTGCGCGCCTGAGCGAACTGCTCGCCGAAGGGGCGGCCTGGACGGAGCTCGCCGTGACCGCCCACCGGGCGCTGGTCGGCTTCGCGCTGGCGGTGGTTGCCGGGAGTCTGCTGGGCATGCTGACCGGACGGTCGATGACGGCCAGCATGATGTCCCGGCCAATCATCACCGTTCTGATCGGCACGCCGCCGATCGCCTGGCTGGTGCTTGCCCTGCTCTGGTTCGGGGCGGGGGACGGCACGCCGATCTTCACCGTGTTCGTGGCCGCGTTCCCGATCGTGTTCATCGGTGCCATGCAGGGCGCACGGACCCTGGACGGCCAGTTGCACGACATGGCCGTGAGCTTCCGGCTGCCCTGGCGGTTGCGCTTCTCCTCGATCTACCTGCCCCAGTTGCTCGCCTTCCTGTTCCCGGCCTGGATCACCGCCCTTGGGGTTTCCTGGAAAGTGGTGGTGATGGCCGAACTGCTTGCCAGCGATGACGGTGTCGGGGCCATGCTCGCCGTGACGCGGTCGCACCTGGACACGGCGGCGACGCTGGCCTGGGTCTGCGCCATCGTCGGCATCCTGCTGCTGGTCGAATACCTGCTCCTCGAGCCCATCCGGCGCGAGCTCGAAAGCTGGCGGGTGGCCTCGTGAGTCGCGGCCCGATGCCCGGCGCCGGACTGCGGGTGCGTGGTCTGACCCACCGTTATGCGCTGGACCCGGTGGTCGAACAGGTCGATCTGGACCTGCAGCCAGGCCAGGTGATGGCCCTGGTCGGACCATCCGGCTGCGGCAAGACCACCCTGCTGCACCTCTGCGCCGGTCTGCTGATGCCGCTTGAAGGCACCATCGAAAATCGGTTCGCGAATACCGCCTGCGTGTTTCAGCAGCCACGTCTGCTGCCCTGGAAGAACGCCCGGGACAACATTGCCCTGGGGCTGGACGCGCTTGGGAGCGACCGGCGGACGCGTCATGCACTGGCCGAACGGATCGCCGGTCAGCTTGGGCTGGCCCCCGAGGATCTCGACAAGCTGCCGCGTCAGCTCTCCGGCGGGATGCAGGGCCGGGTGGCGCTGGCCCGGGCGCTGGTGGTCGATCCGGACCTGCTGCTGCTGGATGAACCGTTCTCGGCGCTGGATATCGGGCTGAAGGAATCGCTCTACCGGTTGCTGCTCGAACAGCAGCAGGCCCGCGGTCTCGGCGTGCTGATGATCACCCACGACCTGATGGAAGCGGTGCGACTCTCTGACCGCATCCTGGTGATGGCGCCCGATCCCGGCCGGATCGTGCATCAATTCGAGATCACCATGCCGGCGCGGCAAAGGGACGATGCGTTCGTGTATCACACCACCGCGCGCCTGCTCTCTGAACCCGATGTCCGGGACAGTTTCGGACTGGACGCGGCGCTGCCATGCCGGGAGCACGCCTGATGCGCCGGGTCATCGACGCGTTGTCGCTCTGCGGCTTCCGGCCGTTCTTCCTGGCCGCAGTGGTCACGGCCCTGGTGGCCATGGCTGCCTGGACGGCCTTCCTGTTCGTCGGCCTGCCGCTGCCGGCGACCCCAGGCGGCCCGCTGGTCTGGCACGCCCACGAGATGATTCTCGGTTTCGGGCTTGCGGCCCTGGCCGGGTTTCTGGTCACCGCCGCCCCGGAACTGACCGACACCGAGCCCTTTCGACCGGCGCCGGTGGGCGTGCTGGTCGCGTTGTGGCTTGTTGCCCGACTGGGGTTCTGGGTCGGCGGGTTCGGTGCCTGGGTGACGGCGCTGGCCGAAATCGCCTTGCTGGGGGGACTGCTGTTGCTGATTGCCCCCCGGTTGTGGTCGGACCCCGCGCGCCGGCACCTGGCGTTTTTCTGGGCTGTCCTGGCCATGCTGCTGGTGGTGATCGGCTTTCATGTCGATGCGCTTCGGGGGGTGCCGCCCATGCGCTGGCTGCTGGTGGCCACCGGCCTGTTCATGGTCCTGATCGTGCTGGCCATGGGCCGGATCTCAATGCGGATCGTCAACGACGAGTTGCAGGCGGCCGGCTTCGAGGATCGCAGCTACCGCAGTCGGCCGCCGCGACGCAACCTGGCGATCTTCTGCATCAGTGCCTTCACGATTGCCGAGTGGGTCGCGCCCATGCACCCGGTTTCCGGCTGGCTGGCGCTGGCGGCGGCCGCCGCGCTGTTCAACCTGATGAATGACTGGCACCTGGGCCGGGTCGTGTTCCGACGCTGGATCTTCATGCCTTATGTCCTGCACTGGATGCTCGCGCTCGGCTACCTGTTTCTCGGCCTCTCGATTCTCGGCGAAACCGGGCACGCCAGCGCCGCCCGCCACCTGCTTCTGATCGGCGCGCTTGCCGGGGCCGCGCTGCTGGTCATGAGCATTGCCGGGCGGATACATGCCGGCTTGCCCCTCGAGACGGGTCGCTGGTTGCCACTGGCGGTCGGTCTGCTGCTGGTTTCGGCACTCGCGCGCGCCGCGACCGGGGTGGCCGGGCTGCCAGGCTCGTGGCTGCTGGCGCTCGCGGCGATTGCCTGGATCGTGGTCTTTGTCGCGGCGCTGGTCTGGCTGGTGCCGATCTGGCTTCGGGCCCGCCCCGATGACGCGCCGGGCTGTGCCGGGCCGCCGGACTCGGGGCACTGAAACCGTCGGCTGCCCGCTCCGGCCGCGATGCGGCCGGAAACCCGGAGCTTGCGCGTTACGGCGTCGCGCCATTGGCATCGCCGGAAAACTTGCCCCCGGCCTCGAAGGTGCCGCACCCTGATCGTTCGCGTCGACCGATTACAACGCATGCGGGAGGAACACCAATGAATGTACTGATCACGGGCAACAGCAGCGGTCTGGGCCGAGGACTCACCGAGGCGGCCCTGGCTCGGGGATGGACGGTATTCGGCCTGAGTCGCCGGGGCTGTGATCTGCCGGGCGTGCATGACGTGCGCTGCGACCTTGCAGATCACGAGGCCATCGGGCCGGCCATCAACCGGCTGCTGGCGGGTGTCGGTCGGCTGGAGCTGGTCATCCTGAACGCGGGGGTGCTCGGAGAAATTGCCGATCTGCAGGAAACCGACCTTGAATCGCTCAAGCGGGTGATGGAGATCAATGTCTGGGCCAACAAGACCTTGATTGACGCCTTGGTCGGGCACGGGGTGGCCGTCGGGCAGATCGTCGGCATATCTTCTGGTGCCGCGGTATTGGGCAATCGCGGCTCGAGTGGTTACGCGCTGTCCAAGGCCGCGCTGAACATGCTCCTGCGCCTTTATGCCCGTGAGCTGCCGCAGGCCCATGTCAGCGCCCTGGCGCCCGGGTTGATCGATTCGCGGATGATAGACACCCTGTGCAGCGCATCGGACCCCGAGCGATTCCCGGCGCTTGAGCGTATTCGGGCCGCCCGGGGCACCGACCGCATGCTGGCCCCCCGGGAAGCAGCCGAGCGGGTGCTTTCGGTCCTGCCTGCTCTGCGTGACTTTCCCAGCGGGGAATTCGTGGATATCCGGCAGATTGACGCACCGGAAGAGTATGCCGAGCTGATGGCTCGTTCGCGGCCGTGAACACCAACAAAAAAGGCCTGCACGGTGGCAGACCTTTTCGGGGCGGGGCACTCGGGCCCCGCGAAGACAATACGGCGATCGGGATCAGCGCCGGTTCAGACCGAGGCGCTCGCGGCCTTCCCCGCCGTGGCGGCCCCCGCGGTGCGGCTTGCGGTCCATGCCGTGCGGCGGGTTTTCACGCCACTCGCGCAGCTCGATCCGCCGACCGACCACCCGGACCCGCTTGAGATCCTGCGCCATCGCCGGGGACATGCCCTGGGGCAGGTCGACCAGGCTGAACTCGTCGAACAGCCGGATGCGGCCGATATGTTGTCCGCTGATGCCGGACTCGTTGGCCAGTGCGCCCACGATCTCGCGGGGGCTGGCATTGTGTCGGCGGCCCACATCCAACCGGTAACGGATCATGCCGTCGGGCACGACCCGGTCGGCATGCTCGTCGCGCCCCGCGCGCAGGCGCGGCCGACGCTCGCGATCCGCCAGGCTGGCGCGTCCGCCTTCGGGGCCGAAGCCGTCCTGCTCGTCACGGACTTCCAGCGGCGCATGCCGTGTCAGGGCGCGGGCCAGGGCGGCGGCCACGCGAGGCCATTCCCAGCCTTTCTCCGCAACTGCCTCGGCCAGGCTGGCTTCGGTCTTCTCGAGGTCGTCCGCTTCCATGTGCGCGGTCAGGGTCTCGAGAAAACGCTGCTGCCGGCGCGCTTCCACGGCGGCTGCGTCGGGCACCGGCGTTTCGGTCATCGGCTGGCCGCTGACCCGCTCGATATTGCGGCGCACGCGATCCTCGCGCGGGGTCACAAACAGGATCGCCACCCCCGAGCGGCCGGCACGACCGGTGCGACCGATCCGGTGGGTATAGCTTTCCGGATCGTGCGGCGGGTCGTAGTTGAATACGTGGGTGACCCGGTCGATATCAATGCCGCGTGCCGCCACGTCGGTGGCGATCGCCACGTCGAGACGGCGATGGCGCAGGCCGTCGAGGACCTGCTCGCGTCGTGCCTGATCCAGATCGCCGTGAATGGCCGCGGCGCGAATGCCATGCTCGACCAGCACCTCGGCCAGTTCGTCGCAGGCCGCCTTGGTGCGCACGAAGACAATGGCCGCGTCCACGGGTTCGGCCTGCAGCCAGCGGACCAGCGCGGCTCGCTTGCGATCACCGAATACCCGGCAGAATCGCTGGTCGATCTGGGCCTTGCGCTTCGCGCAGGACTCGACGCGGATTTCCAGCGGGTTGTCCAGGTGCGTCTGGGCCAGTCGCCGGATGGCCGCCGGCATGGTGGCCGAGAACAGCGCGACCTGACGCTCGGAAGGCGTATGGCCCAGGATCCAGTCGACATCCTCGGCAAAGCCCATGCGCAGCATCTCGTCGGCCTCGTCGAGTACCACGGCGCGGATGCCGTCCAGTTTCAGGTAGCCCCGGCGCATCAGGTCCATGATTCGACCCGGCGTGCCGACCACGATGGGCGCGCCGCGCCGCAGGGCGGCCTTCTGGGCGCCCATCGGCTGACCGCCGTATACCGCGGCGACGGTCCATTCCGGGCGATGACGCGCCAGGCTCTGGATGGCCTCGGCCACCTGGGTGGCCAGTTCACGGGTCGGGCACAGCACGATCAGCGCCGGACCATCGGTGCTCGGCTCAAGCTTGCCCAAGAGGGGCAGGGCGAAGGCGGCGGTTTTTCCGGTGCCGGTCTGCGCCAGTGCCAGAACGTCGCGTCCTTCGGCCAGCGGGCCAATGGCTTGCGCCTGCACGGGCGTCGGCGTGGAAAAGTTCATGTCGTCCAGGGCATCCAGCAAAAATTGCGGCAGGCCAAGGTCGGCAAAGGTCGGAGTCGTGGTATCGGTCATTCTCGAAGTACTCGCTTGAAAACAGGTTCGTGGGCCGCGGGAGACATTCCGCAACGGCGTGGACAATACGGCGAACCTGAATGAGCGCGTTTTCTCTCGATGGGCGCGGTGCAGGCGGGCCGACGGATGGGCGGGCGTCTCGGGGTATCCGAGCCTGTCCGCGTCATGTCATGGCGTGATTGCCGGTAGGCCGGAATGCGACAGGACTGGTGCACCGGGAATCGGGCACTCGATTGGCGCGAACGGCAGAGGAGGGAAAATCAGAGCCAGTGAAAGCGATTGTGCGTCAAGCGGGCTTATAAGTCCAGTATTGTTTTTATAAGGCCGTTCGGTGGCATGGTGGTGTCGTGGTCGCCCTTCACCCGTCCCGCGTGTTGCCGTCCTGGATGTCCGCGTAGAGGCAGTGGCGGTTGCGACCGCCCTGCTTGGCGGCGTACATGGCGGCGTCGGCATGACGGACGAGCGTCTCGCCGTCCCGGCCGTCCTCGGGATAGCGCGCCACGCCGACCGAGGTGCCGATCTGGATGTCGTTGCCGTTGATGCGGTAGGGCGCGGCAATGGTTTCGACGATCTTGGCGGCCAGCGCATTCAGGTTTTCAAGCTCGTGGATGTCCTCGAGCAGCACGAGAAACTCGTCGCCGCCGAGCCGACCGACCAGGTCCTGTTCGCGCACGACATGCTCCAGACGCTGGGCGACGTGCTGCAGCAGCTGATCACCTATGTGGTGGCCCAGTTCGTCGTTGACCGGCTTGAAATGATCGAGATCCAGGAACAGGACCGACAGGTCCCCGTTCTTGCGGCTGGCCTGGGTGACGCGCTTTTCGAGCTGCTCGAGGATGGCATTGCGGTTGCGCAGCCCGGTGAGCGTGTCATGGTGTGCGAGTCGACGGATGCGGCGCTCGTTTGCCTTCTGTTGGGAAATGTCGTTGAAAATATGGATCAGCCGGATCACGCGCTGGTCGGCATCGCGCACGACGCTGACCGTCTGCAGCGCAGGCAGCGTGCGTCCGTCCACGGTGCGGTAGCCGATCTCGCCCTGCCAGTGGCCCTGTTCGGACAACGCGTGGCGGATTCGGCTACCGCGGGCCGAGCTGGCCGAGTTACGCGTGTCTTCGGCCATCAGGTCGAACAGCGGGCGCCCGTGCACGTCATCGTGGTTGAATCCCAGAATGCGCGTGAAGGCGGGGTTGATCCGCTCGATGACGAAGTCCGTGTTGGTGGTGATGATCGCCTCCCTTGTGTTCTCGAAGACGCTCGCGGCGATTGACAACTCCGAGCTGGTGCGTTCCAGGGCGCTGGCCTGGGCGAGGACATGATCCATCAGCGGGCTGAGCAGCCGGCGGGTCAGCCAGGCTCCGACCAGCATCATCAGCAGCACCAGGCCGGCGGCAATGCCCAGTTCCCGGTAGGCCGGGCGATACAGATCATTGGCCGGAACCTGATAAAACAGCGACCAGGCGGCTGGTGCCAGCGGTTCGTGCACGGTGACCTGCGTCCGCGCGCTCACGTTGCACGGTGCGATCATGATGCCGGCCTGTTCCAGATCGTGCGGCAACCGCACGCCGTCCAGCGGCTCGGGACGCAGCCGCTCGCCGCGCCGATCCAGAAACAGCATCATGTCCCGGTCGCTGACCAGCAGGCCGAGACAGCCCTCGCCCATCCTGTTTTCGAATTGGCGCATGGCATCGAGCAGTGGCCTGGCCTGAAAGTAGAGCAGGTCGGTGCCCAGCCGTTGCCCTGCTTCGTCAAAGATTGGGGCTCCGGCCAGCAGCAGCACTTCCTCCGCGCCGCTGTCGGGGTGTTCGTGCAGCACCGGAATCAGCTGTGGCACGTCGAATTCCGCCGGCGCGGCACGATGGTCCGGAGGATCGCCGAGTCTCGTGACCGCCACGCCCTCGGCATCCAGCCGCTGCATGCCGACCATGTCGGGCACTCGTTCGAATGGATCGCGCAGGCGGGGTGTGGTGAACGCCACCAGCGCGTCGCGGTCCAGCGCGCCGCGCTCGTAGTCCGCGAGTCGACGGCGGATTTCCGTCCGGCTGGTGAACTGTTCCGCGAGGTCCGTGTAGCGGGTCAGCTGGTTGTCCAGGGCACGGGCCTGGGCGGAAACCGCCGCCTGGGTTGCATCCAGAATGCTGTCACGCAACGACAGGTACATCGGGTACACGGTCCCCAGAGCGACCAGCGTGCCCGTGATGAGAATGCTGATCACCGCAAGCGAGACGATGCGCTGCTTGTTGCGACGAAGCTCTTGCTCCTGCATGGCCTTCCTCGAATCCTTGACGGCTGTCCTGAGGGCGCTGCCCGGTCGCTGCGGCGACCGCGCGGTGCAAGCTGGATGCTATGCGCCCAGTGTAGCTGCTGCGCGGCCGGTCCACGCCGCAGTCTTCATGCGGTTTCTTCGAATCGAGCCGGGTTCGGGGGCTGGCCCACGAATCCCGCGGTCGCCAAGGCCGTGGATGGCGCGTATGCGGTGCACTCAGGGCGCGGCATCAAGCAACCGAACCAGGTCGGCCGCCGGACGATAGCCGGGAATCGTCATGCCGGATGCGGTGATGATGAACGGGGTGCCGCTCATGCCCATGCGCTCGGCCACCTGCATGTGCTCGCGGACCAGGTCGTTGGCGCAGGCTTCGCCCTTGACTTCCTTGGTCCGCATGGCGGTGTCGACCGCCTCGACGCGGTCCTCTGCACAGAGGATCATGGAGGCCTCCTTGAACGCGGGGGCCTGCTCGCCCTGACGTGGCGTGAGCAGGTAGCGTACCTCGACACCCGCGGCGGTCAGATCCTCGAGTTCGTCGTGCAGGCGGCTGCAGTAGGGGCAGGTGTGGTCGGTCAGCACCGTAATTTGGTGCCGGCGTTCACCCTCGGCCTCGAACACGATCATGTCCGATTCGTCCAGGGTTTCCATGAACTCGG
>JBKHDT010000034.1:0-24369 GCA_046541195.1 Halothiobacillaceae bacterium
GCCCCGGGCGCTGCAGCAGGATACCCAGGCACGCCAGGCCCGGCCTGGCTCAACGAACTGGTGCAAGCCGGCGCGCCGCTGCACCAGCAAGGGGTCATCGTTCCGCCTACTGCGGCCTGGTCCCCGCAGACCCTGCGCCGGTTCATCATGCAGGAGTGGCTTGGCAGTGTCCGCGAGGATGGCAGCGGCATCGCCGGCCGGGAGCGGGAAGTCATCGAGCTGGTCAGCATTCTGTTCTCGTCGATCCTCGAGGACAGCCAGATGCAGGAGCCGGCGCGCACGCTGATCGCTCGACTGCAGTGGCCGATCCTCAAGACCGCGCTCGATGACGAGACATTCTTCCAGCGCGCCAGTCATCCTGCGCGGGACCTGCTCAATGTCTGCACGCGCCTTGGTGCCCAGCCCATTCCCGAGTCCACGCCGGCCCATCGGGACCTGCTGGCAACCATCGACGAGGTCCTGGCCCGATTCCAGTCCGAACCGGAAGTATTCCGCGAAGCGACCGAGCGCGTGGAAAAGGTCCTGACCGAAGAGGTTCCGGCGCTGGAAACCGACGACCGGGACAACACCCGGCAACGTCGCAAGGAACTGGTCGCCCGTGCCCGCGAACACATCAAGGCGCTGATGATCGAGCGGATTGCCGGCCGGGCGATCGACCCGGTCATCCAGAAGTTCCTGCAGACGGCCTGGGGCCCGCTGATGGTGGTGATCCTCCTGAACCAGGGCCGGCACAGCGACCAGTGGCAACATGCCACGGCCATGCTCGACCGCATCATCGAACTGTGCTTCACCCCCGCCCCGCGGCGAAACGAAGTGGATGAACTGATCGAGGAACTCTACGACGACCTGGAGAGCGTCAACTTCGACACCGACCGGGTCGCGGCACTGATCTCGCCTTTGCGTGACTGGCTGTTGAGCCAGGTGGAATCCTCGACCGGCAGCTTCCGGGAACTGACGCTCCCCGAAGACGACGCAACCACGCCGGTACCGGAAGAACACGAGGTACCCGAGGGTCTGGACAGCCTGGCGCCATTCGACCTGGAAGCGCCGGAGGCCCTCGCTGGGTTCGAAGAGGCCGGCGAACAGCCCCAGGTCCCCGAACCGCCTGACCAGACGCAGGACAAATCGGGCGGCATCGACCCTGAGGTGCTGGGTTTCCTCAACGCGCACGTATTCAACGGCGAGTGGTTTCAGGTCTTCAACGGCGAGGGACTGGCCTTGCGCCGACTCAAGGGACACAGCCTGAACGAAGAGATGCGCGTGGTGTATTTCGCCGACCGGAACGAAGAGAAGGTTCTGTTCAGGCCCCTGTCGGCCTTCTTCGAGGACGTACTGGCTCAACGCAGCCGCCCCGTGTTTGACAGCGCGGTGTACGGCAAGGCGCTCGAGCGCCTCGGCGCCGAGATCGCATCCGGCAAGGTGACACCCCCATGACAGATCTTCACGACGAGAGACGGCTCTATCTGAGAAAGCGACTTCAGGGCGAGGTGCTGCTGCGTCGAGGACATGCCCCGGACCGGTTGTTGCGCGGCGAGGTCATCGACATCGGCGCGGAGGGGCTCTGCCTGCGAACGGACGAGGCGATCGATTCAGGCGAGAGCCTGGAGTTGACGGTTCGGGTCCGGGCTCCCTCGGGCGCCTTTCACCTCAGGGGAAACCAAAGCTGGTGTCAGCCGGACGGCGCGCATTTTCGCGTCGGAATCGAGCTGGACGGCGCGGACAGTTCCGACGACTGGACCGACTGGCGTGCATTGTTCATCGACTGACGACCGGGCCAGGCAGTGGCACTGAGTCCAGGGTGCCTGCACCAGCCGGCCCGGGTGCCGGACCTGCCGCACCACATGCCCGCTTTGCACGGCTGCCTGTTCTGAAAAATGCAGGCAAGCGTTCGGGATCATGCCTCGGCATTCACGCCCGGCAGACACCCGGGACCGTCCATTGCGGGGTCACGAGATCACCGGCCGTGAACGGATCGACACCGCCAAAGCGGACACAGAACGCGTTCGAACCTCTCGGACCGGCCCGCAGGAGAGCCCTTATGTTCGGCACCTCGCCCACCTTCCGCCTTGCGCGCCTTCCGGGAGCAATCCTGCTTCTCCTGGCCCTGCTGACCCCGTTGCCACCCGCAAGCGCCGAACCGGCCGGGGACGTGAGCGGCGATCTTCCGGTCATTACGATCGGCGTGCTGGCCCTGCGCGGAGCAGAGCGGGCAGTCGAATTCTGGACTCCGACCGCCGCCTATCTCGACCGGCATGTCGCGGGCTACCGGTTCGTGATCGAGCCACTGGATTTCGACGAAATCCACGTGGCCGCTCGGGGGCAGCATATCGATTTCGTGCTCGCCAATTCCGCGTACTTCGTGGCCCTGGAGATGCTCTACGCCGCGACCCCGGTGGTGACCCTGCGGACCCGAATCGGGAACGGGCCGGCCGTCAGTGTATTCGGGGGGACGCTGATCACGCGCGCCGACCGCCGGGACATCCACGGTCTCGAGGACCTCGTCGGACAGCGCTTCGCTGCCGTCGATCAGCAGTCCTTCGGTGGCTGGCAGGTCGGCTGGCGCGCGTTGCAGGAGGCGGGCATCGACCCGGAGCGGGACTTGTCTGAACTCGTGTTCCTGGGGACGCACGACGCGGTGGTCGACGCGGTCGCAACCGGCATGGTGGACGCCGGCATCGCCCGGACCGGCACGCTTGAACAAATGGCGCGGGAAGGAACGATCTCGCTGCAGTCGTTCCACATCCTCAATCCGACGCGGCCGGCCGGCTATCCCTACCTGGTCAGTACCCGGCTGTATCCCGAATGGCCCCTGGCCCGGATGCCGGGCGTGTCCGAGGACCTGGCCAGGTCGATCGCGATCGCGCTGCTGGAAATGCCCCCCGACGACCCCGCTGCCCTGGCCGCCCATGCCGCCGGCTGGACACTGCCGATGAACTACCAGCCGGTACACGAGACGCTGAGGACCCTGCGGGTCGGCCCCTACGCCTTCCTGCGGGATGTCGACCTGCGCGCGGTCCTTGAGCGCTACACCCCCCAGACCATCGCGGCCGGTGCCGGACTGGCCCTGATCCTTGTCCTGAGCCTCTGGGCACTGCAGAACAACCGCCGACTGCGTGCGCACCGCCAGGAACTCAACCAGCTCAACGACACCCTCGAAAAGCGCGTCAGCGAACGCACCGCCGAGATCGAGGCGCTGCTCGGCCAGGCACAACGGCTGAACCACATCATCCGGGCCGTGGCGGACATCAACCAGATCATCATCACCAACGAAGCGGCAGACCTGCTGCTCAAATCCTGCTGCGACCGGCTGGTGGCCAATCCCGACTACGTATTTTCCTGGGTGGCGCTTCAGGACGATCAGGGCAATCTCGAACCGGCCGCGCATGCCTATGGCTCGACCGAACATCTGCGCCAGCTCCTCGACACCGCACCGGGCGGCCTGGCGCACCAGACCCTGATGGACAACCACTGCCTGCTGTGGCCGGCATCGGAAGAGGGAACGGCCCAGCCGCCACTCCCTCCAGACATTACCGGCGCCCTGGGTCTGCCCCTGCGCCCGGATGCCTTCACGACCCCAATCGGCGTGCTGTGCCTGTACAGCCGGCACGCCGGCGGCTTCGATGAGCAGGAGATTGCCCTGCTCAAGCAGCTCGCCGGTGATCTGGGCTTTGCCCTGAATGCCTTCCGGACCCGGCAGACCAACCAGCAACTGCAGGAGTCGAGACTGGCCAACTACGAGCAGACCGTCCTGTCGCTCGTGGACATGATCGAAAAACGCGACACCTATACCGCCGGACACAGTCGCCGGGTGGCCCTGTATTCACGCCTGCTGGCCGAAGGACTGGAGTTGCCCGAAGATGAGGTTAACAGGCTCGAAAAGGCAGCCATCCTCCACGATATTGGGAAGATTGTCATCCCAGACAGCATCCTGCTCAAGCCCGGACGGCTCACGACGCTGGAGTTCGATCTGATCAAGCAGCACGTGGAGGTCGGCTATCAGACGCTGTCTTCAATCGAGATGTATGCCGGCCTCGCCGAGATGATGCGCGACCATCACGAGTGGCTGGACGGCTCCGGTTACCCGCGCGGACTGACGGGCGACCAGATCCCGATCTGGGGACGAATCATGGCCGTCGCGGATGCCTTTGATGCCATGACCTCCAACCGCATTTACAAGCCACGCAAGAGCACGAGGCAGGCGCTTGAGGAACTTCAGTCACTCGCCGGACGCCATTATGACCCGGTCGTGGTTTCCGTCGCCCAGCGCGTCCTGGGAGAGATCACCCCGCCCTCTGCCGTCGACCAGCTGCCGAGAAACGCGATTGAACATCAGCGGTTCGCCTACTTTTTCAATGACCAGTTGACCGGCGTCCACAACGCCGCCTATCTGGAATTCATCCTGCGCTCGGCACACCGCGAACTGTTCACGAGCGCACTGGTGGTCTACCTGCGCGACTTCGCCCGCTTCAATGAGGAACAGGGCTGGGCAGCAGGCGATACGCTGCTCAAGGGCTTTGCCGCCTACCTTCAGGAATGCTGTCCGGACAGCCAGGTGTTCCGGATCATGGGCGACGATTTCGTGATTCTCAATCCCGGGGAACGCCTGCCCAACGTCGATCGGATGAACCGCGAATCCCCCCTGACCGAGAGCTGTGTTCGCGCACAAATGGAACAGGTGTCCCTCAAGGCGGACGACATCGAGACGCTTCTCGGAAAGGTCCACTCCAGCGCCGCGATGTACTGACTGTCCGGGCGCATGTCAGACCGGTTCGGCGCACACCCTGCCCGGCTGCGTCCGTCGAGCCGGTCCTTCCACGCCGTGTTTCAGGGAAAACGCGGCACGAAGCCCTCCGCGGCCTCTTGCAGTGACGCAGGACCGGGACAGGTCCCCGGCCCGTGCCGCGCGATTCAACGGCTCGCGCCATGGCGCGGCGCGGCGATCCATGCACTGCCGCATCGGAATCATGATGGCCGCCTCAGGCCGGCGCTTCCCCGCGATCCTCAGGCACCTCGCGCCGGCTTTTTGCCCGGACCTCCTCGACCAGCTGCTCGGCACCACGCTGGACGACCCGATTCGCCGCGCGCGCAAAGCCGGCGGCATCGGTCTGCTCCACCGGTTCGCTCAGGTCAAGGCGAATGACGGCGATCGGCTCACGCGCCGGCAGCGACAGGAGCACGGCACGCAGCGACAGGCGGGCCACGGAGCCCCCTTCGACGAACTCGTGCAAGAGCGCCCCGAGCTCCACCCGCAGGCTCAGATCACCCGGCGACCTCGGCTCGGGCCCCGTGACCAGCGCGAAGGTTCCGGAAGTCTCGAAGGTATCGCGCAGCACCTCGGTCAGCAGATCGCCCACCGGGGCCACCCACTGGCTGCGCGTATAGTAGGCCAGCTCGGCCGGCTGACGACTGTAGGGCATCCGGGCGGTATCGAAGGCGGCCGCCGCGCGCACGGGCTGTATCTTGAGACGCAGGTTCAGCGGCGCCGTCCCGGATGTCTCCAGCGGCGCAGAAACCAGACGATAGGTACTGATATCGGGCGGATCGTCAAAGATGGTGGCACATCCCGGCATCAGCGCGGCGGCCAGCAACAGGCCGGAAAGTCGGATTGTTCGCATCGTCATGCTTGACCTCAGATTCACAGGATCCACGGAGATGCCGGGCGCACACCGCCGGGCAATGACCGGTTCGTCACTCGCCCGGCCCGGACGGATAGTGCGGCCCCCCGGTGATCAGTCGCCGCGGATCGTCACGCAACTCGCTCACCAGCAGCGTCATTTCCCGACTCAGATCGTTGACCTGAACGAGCAGATGCTCAAACTCGGGCAGGGTTTCACGCCGCACGAGCTCAAGCGTCTGCTGCCCGCTCTCGCTCAGGCGAGTCGCCGATTCTCCGGCCTCCCGGGCGCTCTGAGAGGCCGACTCCACCCGCAGCAGCGTCTGGTTCGCCCGCTGCGCCACCTGGGTCAGCGCCTGCGCCGCGTCCCGGCCATCGGCGATCAGCGATTCGGTGCGCGCGATCAGTTCCCCGGCCCGGGCCGTCATGGCTGCCGTGTTCTCGGCGGTGGCCCGCCCGGCCTCGACAAAGGCCACCAGATCCTCTCGATGATCGGCAAGGGAGTCGGTCAGCGTAGCCACATTGCGCAGCGTGCGATCAAGGTGCCGGATATTCTCTTCGCTGAACAGTTTCTCAAGCCGGTCACCGAGATTGTTCATGGTGACCAGCGCACCGGATATCCCGTCATCCAGCTTGGACAGCAACGTATGTTCGTAGGCGATCACCGGGTACTCCTGGCCGGGGTCGGCGACCAGCGGGGTGACATCCGGCCCGCTGGCCGCGAGGTCCACGATCAGCAAGCCGGTAATGCCCTGCATCTGCAGGCGTGCAACCGTGTCCCGCGTGATCGGCACCCCCTCCTCGATCGACAGGTACAGCCGGACTCGCTCCGGATGGGCGCGATCAAGCTCGATCCGGGAGACATGGCCCACATCCACTCCGCGAAACTTGACCGAGGCATTCGGATTGAGCCCGGTGACGCTGTCGAGCGCATAGACCAGGTAGGTCTCGTACACCTTGCGGGTGACGCCCTCGGTCAGGTAGAAAATCGCCGCGACCGACAGGGCACCGAGCAGCAGCACGAACACACCAACCGCCGTGTAACTAACCCTTGATTCCATCTCGCTTCCCTTTGCCCCGCCATTCGTTCATCCGCACAAACCCCGCCCGACACCGCTTGCGCAGGCCCCTGAGCCCAAAGGCAGACCGGGTGCCGCGGCACCTGCCTGCCGCCGCCGGCGCGGGACGCGGGGCCCGGACCGCGCATCGCATCGGCAGGCACCGTGCCCGATTCATCTGCCGTCGCTCATCGGACACGACGGCCCCCGGGGCTGTTCGCAGGCCACCGCATAGGCACGGGATCGCCGCCCGCGGAAGTAGGCAGCCAGCTCCGGCTCGTCGCGCCCGGCCAGTTCGGCTGCCGTTCCGACCGCCAGGACACGCTTGCGCCCGAGAAAGGCCACTTGATCCGAACCGCGCCAGATCGAGTCCAGGTCGTGGGTGACCTGCAACACGGTCAGCCCGAGCAGGTCGCGCAACTCGCGAATCAGGTCGTCAAAGGCAGCCGCGCTGATCGGGTCAAGCCCGGAGGTCGGCTCGTCCACGACCAGCAACTCGGGGTCGAGCGCGAGGGCCCGCGCCAGCGCGGCCCGCTTGACCATGCCCCCGGACAGTTCGCTGGGATAGCGATTTTCCGCCTCTCGAGACAGGCCCGCCAGCGTGACCTTGAGCCGGGCGACCTCCCGGATATCCCTGGCACCGAGGCGCGTGTGCTCGCGCAGCGGCATCATGACGTTTTCCAGCACGGTCAGCGAGGTGAACAGAGCCCCGCCCTGGAACAGCACGCCGATCCGCTCGCGCAGTCGCTGGCGTTCAAGAAAGCCCAGCTTACCCACTGGTTCGCCGAACAGGGTCAGCCGCCCCGCCTGGGGCGTGCGCAACATGATGAGCGTGCGCACCAGCACCGTCTTGCCCGTACCCGAGCCCCCCACCAGCGCGGTGATCGTGCCGCGCTCAAGTGAAAAATCCAGATTGTCGTGAACCACGTGGGCACCGAAGCGGTTGACGATGCCCTGCGCCTCAACAATCGCGGCCACGGCTCAAACCCCCATGAGGTTGAACAGTATGGAGAACAACGCATCGAGGACGATCACGGTGAAGATCGCCTGCACCACGCTGACGGTGGTCGCCTGGCCCACGGCCGCCGCGCTGCCGGAAACGTTCATCCCGGCATGGCAGCCGATCGACGCGATCACCACCGCGAACACCGGCGCCTTCACCAGCCCGACCAGGAAGGTCGAGAGGGTCACCACCTCCGACAGCCGATCGATGAACGTGCGACTTGAAACCCCGAAGATCAGGTCCGCCACCACGGCGCCGCCAAGCAGCCCCATCAAATCCGCGTAGACGAACAGCAGCGGCATCACGACTATCAGGGCGATCACCTTCGGCACCACCAGCATGTCCATGGGGTGAATGCCAAGCGCCCGCAGGGCATCGATCTCCTCGGTGATTTTCATGGTGCCGATCTGCGCCGCATAGGACGAGCCGGTCCGGCCGGCCACCAGGATCGAGGTAATCAGCGGCGCCATTTCCCGAAGAGTCACCACGGCCACCATGTTCACGATCAGGATGTTGGCGCCGTACTGCTCCAGGGTCGCCCCGCCCTGGTAGGCGAGCACCATCCCGATCAGGAAGGACAGCAGCCCCACGATAAACAGGGCCTGGACGCCGGCCAGATGGATCTCGTGCACCACTTCCCGCCAGCGGATGGTCCAGGGCCGCAGCAGCGCCGGCAGCAGCCGAAGCGTCAATTCACCGAGAAACGCCAGATGACTGCGAAACTCAGCCAGGAACAAGACGGTTCTCCGGCCCAGGGCCGCCAGCGGCCCGTCAGCGGGTGGCGCCTCGAAGGGCCCGTCGGCCCGACGACGCGCCACCAGCGCCAGCAACCCGGTGACCCGGTCGGGCAGGCTGCCCGCGTCGACCTGCCCACCGGATGATTGCAGCCGATCGACCAGTCGCAGGTAGAGCAGTGCCCCGCCGGTGTCCATCCGCCCCAGTTCCGAGGCGTCCACCACCAGCCGCCCGCCCTGCGGCAGCACCGGCACCGAATCGGTGTGCAGCCGGCCGACTCCCCGCACCGTCCAGTCGCCGAACAGCCGCAGGCGCGCGTTCTCGCGCTCGATCTCGAAGCGGGCTGGTTGGTCGATCATGGATTTCGGGCGGACCTCGGGGCGACAGGCGGTAACGATTCGTCTGCTAACATTAGCAGAAATCGAATCACGACACCGGGTCGAGGCCGCGCGCCCGACCCGTCACCGGGGCCCGGGCCGCGGTGCCGTTCAGGACAGGAATCACCCAAATGCCGAAGGAAAGACTTCAAAAGCTGCTGGCCGGCGCCGGGCTGGGCTCGCGCCGCCAGATTGACCAGTGGATCATCGACGGCGACATCCGGGTCAACGGGGAGATCGCCCTGCCGGGCACGCGGGCCGAGGCGGCCGACCGGATCGAGATCCGGGGCGAAAAGGTCGACCTTTTGGCCAGGCCGGTTCGCCGCAAGGTTCTGATCTATCACAAGCCCGAGGGCGAGCTGACCACCCGGCACGACCCCGAGGGACGCCCCACGGTCTTCGAGCACCTCCCCGCGGCCCGCGAGGGCCGGTGGATCACCGTCGGGCGGCTGGACCTGAATACCTCGGGCCTGCTGCTGGTGACCAACGACGGCGAGCTGGCCAACCGCCTGATGCATCCGTCCTACGAGATCGAACGCCGCTACGCGGTCCGGGTGCTCGGCGGGCTGGACGAGCAACAGCAATCGGCGCTGCTGGCCGGCGTGGAGCTCGAAGATGGACCGGCACGGTTCCTCGAACTGGTCGACGCCGGCGGCAGTGGCGCCAATCACTGGTATCACGTGAGTCTCCGGGAGGGGCGCAACCGGGAAGTGCGGCGGCTGATCGAATCACAGGGCGTGACCGTGAGCCGGCTCATCCGCATTGGCTATGGCGGCATTGCCCTGCCTCCGCGGCTTCGCCCCGGCCGGGTTGAAGTGCTCGATACCGAGGCAACCAATGCGCTGGCCGCCTCGGTCGGACTGCCGCCGCAGGACCCGCCGCCGCGCACCGCCGACCCGCATCGGCAGAGACGGGAGAAGCGGTCCTTTCGCGTGCGCGGCCGCACGCCACGCAAGCCCGACGGCCCGGGGCGTCGACGCTGACCACGCTTGCAGTGCACCTGATCCTTCGGCTTTGCTCAGTGTTGGGTGTAAACTGCCAGCATGAATGAAACCCTTGATCTGACCGACCATCTGCTGATCGCCATGCCCGGCATGGGTGACGAGAACTTCACCCATGCGGTGGCGTATATCTGCGAGCACAACGAGCGCGGGGCGATGGGTCTGGTCATCAATCACCCGATGGAACTGAGCATGGGCGAGATCTTCGATCACATGGAGATCACCTGCACCATCGAGTCGATCCGGTCGCGTCCGGTATTTTCCGGCGGTCCGGTTCAGGTGGAGCGGGGATTCGTCCTGCACACGCCCAACGGGGACTGGGACAGCAGCATGTCGATCACCGACGAGATCGGCCTGACCACCTCGCGGGATATCCTGCAGGCGATGGCCGAAGGGGCCGGGCCGGGCCTGAGCCTGATCGCGCTGGGCTATGCCGGATGGGGCGAGGGCCAGCTTGAACGCGAGATCCAGGAAAACGTCTGGCTCTCCACGCCCGCCACCCGCGAGATCCTGTTCGACATCCCGGTGGAGCAGCGGTGGCAGGCGGCCGCCGGCGCACTCGGCATCGACATCAACCTGCTGACCTCCGAAGCAGGTCACGCCTGACGCGCCACGGTGAAGCCCGCGCCGCGCCGACTGCTTGGATTCGACTACGGAGCGTTGCGGATCGGCGTGGCGGCCGGCCAGGTCATTACCGGCACGGCGGAACCAGTGACCATCCTGCACAACCGCGAACAACATGCGGTGGACTGGACGGCGATCGCCGGATTGCTTGACGAGTGGAAGCCCGACGCGGTGGTGGTGGGTTACCCGGTCGAGGATGACGGCACGCCCTACCCGGTGGCCCGGGCGGCCAGGAAATTCGCGAACCGCATTCACGGTCGTCACGGCCTGCCGGTTCATCTGGCGGACGAGCGACTGAGCTCGGACGAGGCGGCACGCCGGATGCGCGAGCGCAAACAGCGCAGCAACGCCCCGGTCGATGCCGCGGCCGCGGCCATCATCCTCGAAACCTGGCTGGCACAGCAGGACTGACGGACCAACACGCCCCATCCCGAAGACCAAGCCCCCGGAGGGTTTTCCCATGACGATCGAACCGATCGACCGACTCATCGAGAACCTCGCCGATGCCCTGCAGGCCCGCCTGCAAGACGGCCGCCTCCACAACCCGGTCATGGTGGGCATACACACCGGAGGCGTCTGGGTGGCCGAACGGCTGCACGGCGAGCTGGACCTGGCCGAGCCGCTGGGCAAGCTCAATATCGCCTTCTACCGGGACGACTTCACGACCATCGGCCTGCACCCGCAGGTATCGCCATCCAGCCTGCCTTTCGAGATCGAGGGCCGGGACGTCATCCTGGTCGACGATGTGCTGCTGACCGGACGGACGATTCGGGCGGCACTGAACGAGCTGTTCGACTACGGACGGCCACGTCGGGTGCTGCTCACCGTGCTGTTCGACCGCGACGGCCGGGAGCTGCCGATTCAGCCGGACCTGGTCGGCCAGAGCCTGGAGCTGTCGCCCAACCAGCAGGTCAAGCTGGCCGGCCCGATACCCTTGACCGCGCGCATCGTGACCCGCGAGGAAGACTGACCTGTCATGGCCGTTCACTTTGTTCGCCCGAAGGTTCCCAAGCTGGCCCCCGACCCCTGGGCCATCCAGTTCGACGAGGACGGCAACCTCAAGCACCTGCTCACCATCGAGGGACTCGGCCCGCAGTGGGTCCGGCGCATCCTCGACACCGCAGAGAGCTTCGTGTCGGTCACCGATCGCGAGATCAAGAAGGTTCCGCTGCTGCGCGGCCGGACGGTGGTCAACCTGTTTTTCGAGTCCTCCACCCGCACGCGCACAACCTTCGAGCTGGCGGCCAAGCGCCTGTCGGCCGACGTGCTCAACATCAACCTCTCGACCTCGGCGACCAACAAGGGCGAGACCCTGCTCGACACGCTGCGCAACATCGAGGCCATGCAGGCGGACATGTTCGTGGTGCGCCACGACCAGTCGGGTGCGGCGCACTTCATCGCGCGGCACGTCGCCCCGCACGTCTCCGTACTCAACGCCGGGGACGGCCGCCACGCGCATCCGACCCAGGCGCTGCTCGACGCGTTCACCATCCGCCGGATCAAGGGGGACTTCGCCCCCCTGCGCGTGGCGATCGTCGGGGACATCCTGCACTCCCGGGTCGCGCGCTCGCAGATCCACGCGCTCAACACCCTCAATACCGGCGAGGTCCGGGTGATCGCACCGCGCACGCTGCTGCCCAACGACATCGAAAAGCTCGGCGTGCGGGTCTTTCACGACATGAAGGCCGGACTCGAAAACGTGGACGTGATCATCATGCTACGCCTGCAGCGCGAGCGCATGGAAGGGGGACTGCTGCCCACCGAGCAGGAGTTCTACCGGCTGTACGGACTGACCGAAGAAAAGCTTGCCTGGGCCAAGCCGGAGGCCATCGTGATGCATCCGGGGCCGGCCAACCGGGGCGTCGAAATCGACTCGCGGGTGGCCGACGGCCCGCAATCGGTGATCCTCCAGCAGGTATCCAACGGTATCGGCGTGCGCATGGCGGTGATGGCACTGTGCATGGGCGCCCGAAGCGAAGACTGAACACCATGATCCACACGCCCCCCAATCTCGGTATCGACTACGACCCGGTGCGCCACCCCGAGGGTTGCCGGCCAGGCATCGACTGCGAAGGCTGGCTGATCCGCCAGGCCCGGATTCTCGATCCGGCCTCGGGCCAGGACCAGGTGGCCGACCTGCGCATCGAGGACGGTCGAATCGCGGCGATTGGCACGGGGCTGGAAGCGAACGGTCTGCCGGTCGCCGAGGGGCGCGGCCAGTGGCTGATCCCCGGGGTGATCGACGGCTGGGCCCGCTTGCGCGAACCTGGACTGGAACACAAGGCCACGGTGGCGACGGAGTCCGCCGCCGCGGTACGGGGCGGCATCACCACGCTCTGCCAGCCACCCGATACCGATCCGGTGCTCGACACGGTGGCCGTGGCGCGATTCATCAAGCGCCGGGCCCAACTCGCCGGGCGTGCCCGGGTCCTCTGCATCGGCGCCATGACCCAGGGCCTGGCAGGCGAGTTGCTCTCGGAAATGGCGGCGCTTTGCGACGGTGGCTGCATTGCGGTTTCGAATGGCCATTATCCGCTCAGGGATCTGCGGCTGTTCAAGCGGGCGCTGGAATACGCCGCAACCTTCGAGATTCCGGTGATCTTCCAGCCGCATGACCCGGCGCTTTCACGCGGGGGCTGTGCGCACGATGGCCAGATTGCCGCCCGGCTGGGCCTGCCGGCCATCCCGGTGGCCGCCGAAACCGCCGTGCTGGCCCAGGCGCTCGCACTGGTCGAGGAGACCGGGGCCGCGGTGCATTTTTGCAACCTCTCGTCGGCCTCCAGCGCCCGCCGGCTCGCCCGGGCCCGGCAGGACGGCCTGCCGGTCAGCGCGTCGGTCAGTGCCCACCAGCTCTGGCTCTCGGAGATGGACACCGACGCGTTCTGTGGCAACACCCATGTGCTCCCTCCCCTGCGCAGCCTGCGGGACCGGGATGCCTTGCGCCAGGCGGTTGCCGACCGGGTCATCGAGCACATCGTGTCCGACCATCAGCCGCATGACCGGGACGCCAAGCAGGCCCCGTTCCCGGAAACCGAGCCGGGAATCAGCGCGCTCGAAACCCTGCTGCCGCTGACCCTGAAACTGGTCGATGACGGAATCCTCGACATGCAAACCGCCCTGGCCTGCCTGACGCGCAATCCCGCGCAGCGGTTTCGGATCGAAGGCGGGCGAATCGAAGTCGGTGCCCGCGCGGATCTGGTGCTCGTCGATCCGGACACCATGTGGACCCTCGCGGACGATACGCTGTTCAGTGCCGGACGGGACACCCCCTTCTTGGGGTGGGACTTCGCCCACCGGGTCACGCAGACCTGGGTGAACGGCAAGCGGGTCTTCGATCTGGACGCCGGGCAATGAGCGCCGGGGCCTTTCGCCAGGGCAGCTTGCGTCCTGGTGCCGATGGACGCAGCGGCGGTTTTTTCGGGATGCTTGCCAGTTGGTTGGCAAAACCTTCGGAAGTGCTCAATTCGCGTTAAAGTTCCGGTGGTATCTGTCGATACCCTTTGTGAGGGATGCCGCAAGGGCGGCATCAAAATGCACGAGCAGACTACGGGAGCAATCTCATGTCCATCGCACTCGATCAAAGCGGCGCCGCGCAGGCGCGGGCCACCCTGAGCCAGGGAGAGGTCATGCAGCAAGCGCAGATGAGCGTCATGAAAAAAGGCATGGAAATGCAGGAGAACACGATCGGTTCGCTGGTCGACAGTGTGTCCAAGACCGCACCGGCCGCCAGCAACCCGCCCAACCTCGGCAACAACGTCGACGTGCGGGCCTGAATCGAATCGGCTTCATCACCGCGACAGGGAAGTCGCCGCGCAAAAAAGCAAAACCGCCCGAGGGGCGGTTTTTTTTGGTACGGCAGAACCCCGGTCCTGGCCGGGGTTGCCTTGAAAAATCAGGTCCTGAAGCGGCTCACCTGCGCCTGAAGCTCCTCGGCAAGGCGGGCCAGTTCGTTGCTTGCCACCTTGGTCTGGTCCGCAGCCTGGATGCTCTGCTCGCCGGCCTGACTGATATTGGCGATGTTGCGGTTGATTTCCTCGGCGACCGCGCTTTGTTCCTCGGCCGCACTCGCGATCTGGAAGTTCATGTCGCTGATCCGCGCGACCGCCTCCGAGATGCTGTTGAGCGCCTCGGTGGTCTTGGCCATTTCCTCGTTGCCATGCGTTGCGCCGGACTGGGAGCGCTCCATGGCGGATACCGCCCGCGCTGCCCCCGACTGCAACCGCTCGATCATGTCCTGGATCTCGGTGGTGGACGTCTGGGTTCGGGAGGCGAGTGAGCGCACTTCCTCGGCCACCACCGCAAAACCACGTCCGTGCTCACCCGCCCGTGCCGCCTCGATGGCCGCGTTGAGCGCGAGCAGGTTCGTCTGCTCGGCGATGCCCCGGATCACGTCGATCACGCTGCCGATCTGCTCGGACTCCTTCTCAAGCTCGTGGATGACCCCGGCTGCCTCCTCGACTTCGCTCACCAGATCACGGATCGCAGCCTGAGAGCTGGAGACCACCGTCTTGCCCTGAAGGGCCCGCTCGTTGGCCTCGTTGGCCGACTCGGCCGCCTGGGACGCGTTGCGCGCCACGTCCTGAACCGTCGCGCTCATCTCGTTCATCGACGAGGCAACCATGTCCGTCTCGCTTTGCTGATTGCGCACGCCGGCATCAGTCTGCGCGGACACCGCAGAGGTTTCCTCGGCCGCGGCCGAGAGCTGCACCGAGGCGCCGCTGATGGTCCGGATGGTCTCGCGCAGGCCGTCCCGCATCCGGTTGAAGGCCTCGACCACATCGCCAAGCTCATCCTTGCCCCGATAATTGGCGGAGACCGTCAGATCCCCCTCGGCGAGCGCCCCGGCCAAACGCTTGAGCTCCATCACGCCCCGGTTGATGCCGAAAATGACCGCAACCGCCAGGGTGATCAGGACCGAAAGCACCACGACCTCGATCACGATATCCATGATCAGGTTCCGGGTAAATTCCTCGCGCTGGGTGCCAACCTGGGCTTCGGCGTTCTCCATGAGAATGTCCTGATACCGGTCGGAGGCCAGCTGGAACGTCACCAGCGCCGGGCTGATCTTCTGGGTGACCATTGCCGCTGCCTGGTCGAAACGCTCGCTGTCCAGCGCCCTCAGGGCCGGAATGATGCCCTCGTCCACCAGGACGCGCCGCGCGTCAAGAAACTGCAACCGCGCCTCTTCCGACCGGTCGAGCCGGTGGGTCGTGCTCTCGATCATCGACAGGCTGGTCTCGGCACGCTTCATGTCATCGGCCACCCGGTCCAGGTGCAGCTCGATGGGGTGATCGTGCAACGAGAAGGCCGGGTTGGCCGGATCATGCTGCAGCGCCAGCAGCACCTGAACGGACATGTACTGCGTGAGGCTCTGAATCTCGCCAATGGTGACGATCGGCTTCATCCGCAACTCGAAGTTGAGCTGGAACTCCTTGTTCGCCGTCGCTGACCTGTTCAACCCGCTCGCGGTAAGCGCGACCAGGGCGACGGCGAAAATCGCCACAACCAGCCCCAGCCGCATCTTGATCGACAAGTTGCCCATTTGTGTTCTCTCCTGTTTATTTCGGCGCCGGCAGCACTCAGGGGCAGCGCCCGCCGTTCACCGACTTTGCGTCATCACCTTGACGTGCCTGCGTCACAAACCTGACGTCTTGCCAACCCCGGACGGACACGCACGCGGCCTGACACGGATAAAGCACTTTTCATGCCATAACAACGAACAGGCCGCGGTACACCCGGTGCGCGCAGACGGGGGCGTGCGAAAACGCAGGAAAACGGGCCATGCGCATTCGAAGGCCGCACCGGCTGGGCATGCTATCATGCGCGGCTTGTTCACGACCCGAAGAGCGAATGGCGAAACGGCATGGCGACCCCTCCCCTGAATCCGCCTGAAGGCTGGCTTTATCATCTGTCCCACACCGACCTGGACGGCTACGGGGCACAATACATGGTTCGGCAGGCCGGAATCCGGGCCAAGTTCTTTAATGCCGACTACCGGGACATCCCGCAAGTGCTCGCACGGATCTTCGACGAGATCGACGCGGCCCGGGAGCCGGCCTCGGTGCTGATCACCGACCTGAACCTCACCATCGACCAGGCCAACTGGATGCTCAGGCGGCGACGCAAGCTCAAGCTGCCGGTCCACCTGCAGCTGCTCGATCACCACGCCACGGGGGCCGAGTGCGCAGAAAAGTTCGACTGGTATCACCTTGATACCGATCGCTGCGCCACCAGACTGACCTTCGAGGCCGTCTCCGCGCTGATGGCCGAATCGCAACGGGAACGGATGCGTCAGCGCGCCGACTTCGTGGATGTCGGCGATCGCTGGCTGAAGGATTCGCCGGATTTTCGACGCAGCATCTACTTGATCGGCCTGATCATGCAGGATGACCATCTGGCACCGCCGCTGTCCGACCTAAAGCGAATCTACCGCTTCCATCTGATCGAGGGGTTCTTCAAGGCACTGGAGGACGGCGCCAGCCTGGAAGACATCGAGCGCAGCCTCTACGACCTGCGCAAGCAGTTCTTGAAGGGCCGGGTGGAAAAGCGCGTGTTCGCCGATCGCGAGCTGCCGCTGGCCGACAAGTTTCACAAGCTCTCTGCCGAGGTTCTGGACCCCACGAGCATCCCCATGCTCGAGATCGACGGCTATCGAGCGGGCCTGTTCCTGAACTGGCCGCACGACGTCTGGCGCGGGGTGATCATGGAATTGATGGAAAATCAGCAACGCATGGACATGGCGATCGGTGTCCGCGGCAACGGCAAGCTCTCGCTGCGGGCGAACCCCGGCGTGGACGTCGGGACCATCGCATCCCGCTACTTCGGCGGCGGCGGACATCCCGGCGCGGCCGGCGGCGAGTTGCGCGAAAGCCGCCTGCGCGATGTCCAGCATGCCCTGAAGGCCATCACCCAGCAGATCGAATCAGTCAACAACCCGGCCTGAAGCCGGCCGGGCCGGTGGGCTTGCTACTCAGTCGACCGGCTCGACCGAACGCCAGACCGTCTGGCCGCCGCTGACCTTGTCCAGCGTCTCCAGCCAGGCTGCATGTGCGGCCAGTTCTTCTTCAGTTGCCGTGATGACCCGCAGGCCCGGCCGGTCTGCGGACAGGCGCCGGATGTGCTCGCCGGCCCGCTCGCCCTCGCCCTCCGTCGCCAGGACCAGGCTGGACTGCCCCCCGGTAAGCGCCAGGTAGACATCGGCCAGAATCTCGGAATCCAGAAGCGCCCCGTGCAGCTGGCGGTTGGAGTTGTCGATGCCGTAGCGACGACAAAGCGCATCGAGACTGGCCCGCTGGCCGGGATGCTTCTTGCGCGCCAGGTGCAGGCTGTCGACAATCCCCGAGACATGCTGCTCCAGGCGACCGCGCTCGCCGCCAAGCATCCCGAGCTCGTGGTTGATGAAACCGACATCGAACTCGGCGTTGTGAATGATCAGTTCCGCGCCGGCCACGAAACCGAGAAACCGATCCACCTCCTGGGCAAAGGTCGGCTTGTCGGCCAGGAAATCATTGTCGATGCCGTGGACTTCAAGGGCACCCTGGTCGACCGCGCGCTGCGGATTCAGGTAGCTGTGGTAATGGTTTCCCGTCACCCGGCGGTCGATCAGCTCGACGGCACCGATCTCGATGATCCGGTGTCCCTCGGCCGGGTCCAGGCCGGTGGTTTCGGTATCCAGGACAATCTGGCGCAGGGGCGCCTCGGCTTGCAGTGCACTCATGAATCCTCACCTCGGGGAATCCGCCGGACGCGACCGCTCCTCGCCGCGCGCCCAAACAGAATGGCAATGACCGACCCGGCAGGCAAGCGCGTCAGCCACCGCGCTGCATCTGGTCAATGCCGCGATTGGCCAGCTGGTCGGCCAGTTCGTTTTCCGGATGCCCGGCATGTCCGCGCACCCAGTGCCAGCGCACCTCGTGACGCGCCGCCGCCGCTTCCAGGCGTTGCCAGAGCTCGGCATTCTTCACCGCCGCCCCGGCCGCCGTGCGCCAACCCTTGCGCCGCCAGTTGTGAATCCACTCGGTAATGCCCTTGCGCACGTACTGCGAATCGGTGGTCAGTTCCACCCGGCAGGGCCGGGTCAGCGTTTCCAGCGCCTGGATGGCCGCCATCAGTTCCATGCGATTGTTGGTGGTCGCCGCTTCGCCGCCATGCAGGGTCTTCTGGTGGTCGCCATAGCGCAGGACCACACCCCAGCCTCCCGGGCCGGGGTTGCCTCGACAGGCGCCGTCAGTCCAGGCGTGCACGATCTGCGGTTGGGGGCTTTGCGTCATGTTCGATTCTTCTCGCACCGGATTGGCTGCCCACGGTCACGCCCCGGGGCAGAAGGTCCCGCCACCGGTAGGCAGGGCGGACAATGTGGGCATTGCTTACGCGGCGGGTGGCGGTAATCAGGTACACCCCGCCGAACAGCGGCACGAAGCGACGCACGAACCGACGCATCCCGGCCAGACGCCGCCAGGTGCCGGGGCGGCAGACCGGTGGGCAACCGGCCAGCCGGTCCACCGCCTCGACCTCGTAGCCCAGCACATGCAGCCACTCCACGATGCGCCAGGGCGCGTTGCGATGCCCGAGCCGCAATGGCCGGTTGCAGGGGCGTCGGATAATGCGCGCCAGGCTGAACAGGCTGATGGGGTTCAGCCCGACCACCACCAGCTTGCCTTCCGGCCGCAGGCAGCGGTCCACTTCGCGCAGAATGGCGATCGGCGGTGCCTCATCCTCCAGCACGTGCGCCAGGGTGACCAGATCCAGCGATTCGGCCTCGAAGGGCAACGCATCCGGGCGCAACCGAACTGCCACGCCCGCATGCCGATCCGCGGTGACGCAGTGCCCGATGCGCAGGGCTCCGGCCAGGGCCATCGGGGCACCCGCCGCCCCGAGCACGAGCGCATGATAACCGAATGCCTCGGCCGTGCGTTCGCCAAAGCATCGCCGAATTTCCTCGGCGACCAGCTGCCCAACCGGCGAGGCATACCACGCGGCCAGCCCGTCCTCCGTTGCCTGCTCAACCCTTGCCGACATCTCCTTCTCCCCCTTGTGCCGTCCCCCGGACGCCAGCCAGAGCCCGACGTTGCCCGATCAGCAGCGCGCCGGCCAGCAGGCCCGACACGGCCATGATGGAAAAGGAGACCTCCGCGCCGAACCGTGCCCAGAGAAATCCGGCGGCATACAGCCCCAGGGCCCCGCCCATGCCGTAAGCCAGGCTCGACAGCAGGGCCTGGCCACGACTCTGGTTCCTGCCGACAAAGTACCGATGCACGAAACCGATCGCAATGGCATGTGTCAACCCGAAGCTCGCCGCATGCAGCAGCTGGGCGAACAGCACCAGCGCCGTCTGCTCGGGCAGAAAGCCGATCAGCAGAAACCGGCCGCCGGTCAGCACCGAGGCGGCCAGAAACAGCTGCCAGGCATCGAAGCGACGCAACAACGCCGGCATCGCCAGGAACAGGACCACCTCGGCCGCCACTCCGAGGGCCCAAAGCAGGCCGATCAGCCAGTCGGCGTAGCCATGCTCGGCCAGGTGGATGCTGTAGAAGGCATAGTACGTTCCATGCGACACGTTGATCAGGAAACTTGCTGCCAGAAACAGCGGCACCACCGGTTTTCGAAAGACCTGCCAGAATCCCGACGCATCTGACGCCAGCGGTTTCGTCGCCGCATCCGGCAACGTCAGGGTCGTGAGCCAGAGCATGACCAGCGCTGACCAGATCAGCAGCGGCACCACCGCCAGGCCAAAGGCCTCCACCATCGGCCCGATCGCGAGGGCCGCGACGATAAAGCCCACCGAGCCCCAGGCGCGCAAGGGTGCATACAGCTGCGAGCGGGTGCCCAGATGGTTGAGCGTGACAACGTCCAGCTGGGGCAGCATGCCATTCCAGGCAATACCGAAAACAAGCATCACCGCGGCCATCCCGGCAAAGTCGTCCACCCCCCAGACCAGCGCGAACAGGCCCGCGGCCAGGGCCCCGGCGCCCTGGATCCAGCGCATGGAATGACCGGTGTGATCGGCAAGCCAGCCAATCAGTGGCGGCCCGACCAGCTTGGTCCCCATCAGGATCGCCATCAGGGCGCCGATCTGCTCGGCCGAAAAGCCGCGCTCGGCCAGATAGGGACTCCAGAACGGAAGCAGCACCCCCAGGGCGGCGAAGTAGGCGAAGTAGACGCCGCCGATGCGCCCGGAGGGAATGTTCAACAGCACAGACTTCATCGGCGCGCGCAATCCCCGATCCGCGCGCACCCGGGGGACATTGAGCCCCCGAGGCCCCGCATGGACGCCTCAGCCGGCACCCGCGGGAACGACCGGCGTGTGGGCGTCGACATCACCGCACTGGGCGCGGTGCATCAGCAGGTGGTCGATGAGCACCAGCGCCATCATGGCCTCGGCGATCGGCGTGGCGCGGATGCCCACGCAGGGATCGTGGCGCCCGGTGGTGATCACCTCGCATGCCTCGCCGCGAAGGTTGACACTGCGCCCGGGCAGGCGGATCGACGAAGTCGGCTTCAGCGCGAGGTGCACCACCAGGTCCTGGCCGGTGGTCAGCCCGCCGAGCACACCGCCGGCATGGTTGGACAGAAAACCCTCCGGCGTGATCTCGTCTCGAAACTCCGTGCCTCGGGCCGTGACGCACCCGAAACCGTCGCCCAGCTCCACGCCCTTCACCGCGTTGATGCCCATCATGGCATGCGCCAGGGCCGCATCAATCCGCTCGAACACCGGCTGACCGAGCCCCGGCGGCACGTTGCGGGCCAGGACCGTCACCCGGGCGCCGATGGAGTCACCGGACTTGCGCAGCGCGTCCATGAATTCCTCGAGCTCGGTAATCCGGTCCGGGTCCGGGCAGAAAAACGGATTGTCATCGACCGTTTCCAGGTCGATCCGCTCCGGGCGTATCGCCCCGAGCTGGGACAGGTAGCCGCGGATCTCGATGCCGTAACGTTCGGCGAGCCATTTTTTGGCAATCCCGCCGGCGGCGACGCGCATGGCCGTCTCCCGGGCGGAAGAACGCCCACCGCCCCGGTAGTCCCGAATGCCGTACTTCTGCTGGTAGGTATAGTCGGCATGCCCCGGCCGGAACTGCTCGGCGATCTTGCCGTAGTCCTTGCTGCGCTGGTCGACGTTCTCGATCAGCAGCCCGATGGGCGTACCGGTGGTCCGACCCTCGAACACCCCGGAGAGGATGCGCACCCGGTCGGGCTCCCGACGCTGGGTGGTATGGCGCGAGGTACCAGGCCGGCGCCGGTCAAGATCCCGCTGCAGGTCCTGCTCGTCCAGCGCCAGCCCCGGGGGGCAGCCATCCACGATGGCGCTCAGGGCAGGCCCGTGACTCTCGCCAGAACTCGTGAGCGTGAACAGCTTTCCAAAGGTATTGCCGGACATGAGGGTTTCCCGTGATCGGACGATGGATGGCGGTCGGGTACCCGGGGTGCGGACCCCGGTGACCAAAAAGGGCGCGTGATAGAATGCGCGGCATTATATCAAGGTCCCACGCGAATGCCCGGATGCCTCCGTCCCTCATTGTCGAATCCCTGCTGAACGCCGCGGAAAACCAACCCGGCGCCATCGCCCTTTCCTGTGTCCGCCAAACCCTCGATTACCGGACGCTGGCCGAACGCGTGCGCCGGGCAGCCGGCTGGCTGCGGGATGGGCGCACGCAAGCCGGTGACCGGATCGCCGTCTGGGGGCCGAAGTCCTGCGACCAGGTCGTCATGCTGCTGGCAGCGCTGGCCACGGGCCGGGTGGCCGTCCCCGTCAACCCGCTGCTGCGCACTGCTCAGGTCAGGCACATCCTGGACGATGCCGGGGTTCGTTGGCTGTTTGCCGAGGCCGACCGCGCCACCGCGCTTGGCGCGCCACCACCGGGGGGCTGGCAGGTCGCATCGCTGGACGCAGCGGTCGCCCACCCCCGGCAGGCCGCGTTGCGCGCACGCGCGCCCGACGAGCTGGCGGCCCTGTTCTACACCTCGGGCAGCACCGGGCAACCCAAGGGCGTAATGATCACCCAGGCGAACCTGGCCCACGGTGCGGCCAGCGTCGTCGACTATCTGGGACTGGGGGCGGCGGACCGGTTGCTCGGGGTGCTTCCGCTTTCCTTCGACTACGGGTTTTCGCAGCTCACGACGGCTTTGACGGCGGGCGCGTCGGTCCACCTGCTCGACTACCTGCTGCCCCGAGATATCGAAAAGACAGTTCGAAAACGTCAAATCACCGTGCTCGCAGGGGTTCCGGGCCTGCTGATTCCACTTGCGAGGCAAGACTGGCTGGGCGAGTTGTCTTCTTTGCGGCTGATCACGAATTCCGGCGGCAGCCTGCCGCTGGATACCGTTCGGGCGCTCCGCAAGGCCCTGCCCGATGCCGGACTGGTCCTGATGTACGGATTGACCGAAGCGTTTCGCTCGACCTGGCTGGCTCCATCGGAAGTGGACGAGCATCCGACCTCGATCGGCCGGCCAATTCCCGGGGCAACGGTTCGCGTACTGCGCCCGGACGGCAGTATCTGCCAGCCAGGCGAATCCGGCGAGCTGGTTCACGGCGGCCCGCTGGTCGGTGCCGGCTACTGGAATGCCCCGCAGGCGACAAACGAGCGGTTCCGGCCACCGCCCCCCGGATGGCCCGAGCCGCAGCAAGGGCACGTGGTGTACTCCGGCGATCGCGTCCGCATGGACCGCGACGGACGCCTGTACTTCGAAGGCCGTTTCGACGCGCAAATCAAGACTGCCGGCTACCGGGTCAGTCCCGAGGAAATCGAAACCGTCGCAAGCGGCCATCCTCCCGTGCGCGAGGCCCTGGTCCACGGCGAGCCGGACGGGGTCCTGGGACAGCGCATCGTTCTGACCGTCGCGCCGGAAACGGTCGACCCGCAAGAGCTGCACCGATACCTGGCCGGGCAACTGCCCCGCTACATGTTACCCGCCCGAATCGAGCGGCTGGCAGCCCTGCCGCGTTCACCCAACGGCAAGCTGGACCGGCGCGCACTGCAACAGCCGACCTCAGGGAATTGCAGCCCATGAGCATACCCGACTGGCCCAAGGACGGCCCTGCCCTGCTGCAACGCATGGACAGCGCGCTGAGGACGCGTGACGGTCAGCTGATGATCGGGGGCAAAACAGTCCGCGCCTGGGCAGATCAGCTTGGCACGCCCTGCTTTCTCTATGATCGGTCCCTGGTCAATGCGCGCATCGCGCGCCTTCGGGCTGCACTTCCGGCGCAGGTCCGCCTGCACTACGCGGTCAAGGCCAATCCATTCGAACCGCTGCTCGCACACCTCAAGGAGCGGGTTGACGGATTTGACACCGCGTCGCTGGGCGAACTGCAGGCCCTGCAGCGGCAGGGCGTGGACTTGCATCGCTGCTCGATCGCCGGACCGGCCAAATCGGACAACGAGCTGATCTGGGCAGCCGAAAACGGCGTGCTCGTGAACCTCGAATCAGCCGGGGAAGCCAGGCGTCTCGCTGCACTGGCCCGGCAGGCGGGCATCCAGGCCCGGGCGGCCCTGCGCCTGAATCCACCTTTCGAACTCAAGGGCTCGGGCATGCGGATGGGAGGCGGTTCGATGCCTTTCGGAATCGACAGCGAACAGGCCGGGGCTGTCCTGTCCGAGCTGGACCGCGCCGCGCTGCGTCTGGAAGGATTTCACGTGTACGCGGGGTCGCAGTGCCGGCAGGCCGACACGCTCGCCGACGGCATCGAACGCAGCCTGGCTCTGGTTGCCAAGCTCTCGGAACAGCACGGCATCATGCCGCGGAGTATCAACCTGGGTGGCGGCTTCGGCATTCCCTATGCACCAAACGACGAGCCGCTTGATCTTGCGCGGCTCGGGGGCGCGCTGCGCGAGACGCTCGATCGCTGGCGCGACCGACTGCCTGAGACCGAATTCGTGATCGAACTGGGTCGCTACCTGGTCGGCGAGGCCGGAATATACGTGACCCGCATCGTGGACAGGAAGCATTCCCGGGGGCGCGA
>JBKHDT010000035.1:0-23892 GCA_046541195.1 Halothiobacillaceae bacterium
ACCGGGTGCGCGATAGCGATATCCTCGGACGCATCGGTGGTGAGGAGTTCGCGCTGTGCATGCCCTGTACGGACCGGGATGGCGCGTGCTCGCTGCTTGAGAACTTGCAGGCGCAACTGCGCGAGGGGCCGCCACGCGTCACCGTGCAAGGCTCGAAACCGCGGGCGGAACCAGTGACCTTCAGTGCGGGGATCACCGCGTTGAACCCCGATGATCGCAAGACCGTCGATCTGTTCATTCGTGCGGATGCACAGCTCTACCGGGCCAAGCACGGTGGCCGAAACCGGATTTGTGCCGAGTGCAACGCCGGCAGGGCGGATTGACAGATCACCGCGCAAGAGGCACGAACGCAAGAGTCGTCCGGTCAGGCCGGGGGCGAACGTCAGGGGGATCAGGCGAGCGGGTTCAAGCCCCGTTCCTGTGGCGCAACGGCGTGGACCGACTGGGTAGGCACGCCCGGGGACAGGCTTACCGCGCGGCGAGCAGGGCCTGAATGGCGTCGGCGTCAATCGGAAGCGATTGTTCCTGATCGCCCTTGCCGTAGACGTTGTCGGCCAGTTGTTGCTTCCTGGCCTGCATGGCGAGGATCTTTTCTTCCACGGTGCCTTCGGTCACGAGCTTGTAGACAAACACGGGCTTTTCCTGACCGATTCGGTGGGCCCGGTCGGTGGCCTGCGCTTCGGCGGCCGGGTTCCACCAAGGGTCATAGTGGATCACGGTGTCGGCCTCGGTGAGGTTGAGACCGACGCCACCGGCCTTGAGACTGATCAGGAACAGGTTGACTTCGCCGTCTCGAAATCGGGCGATGGCCTCCTCCCGCTTGCGAGTCTGGCCGGTGAGCTTGGTGTAGCGGATTCCAAGCGGGGCGATCGCCTTTTCGATGATTCCGAGCATGGTGGTGAACTGCGAGAACAACAGGATGCGCCGCCCCTCCTCCAGCATCTCCGGCAGCAGTTCCATGAGCATGTCGAGCTTGGCGGACCCGGCCCCTGCGGCGCCTCGGGTGCCCTTGGGCAGCAGCCGCGGGTCACAGCAAACCTGGCGCAGCTTGAGCAACGCATCGAGCACGGTGATATGGCTGCGTGCCAATCCTTTTTTGGCGATGACTTCCCGCACGCGCTTTTCCATGGTCAGGCGAATGCTTTCGTAGAGTGCCGCCTGCTTGCCGGAGATGGGCGTGGTGCGCAGCAGCTCGGTTTTCTGCGGCAGTTCGGCCGCAACCTGTTCCTTGGTCCGGCGCAGCATGAAGGGGGCTGTGCGCTGGTTGAGGCGCTTGAGCTTGTCCGGATCGCCCTGTTTTTCCACGGGGGTCCGGTACTGCTTCGAGAAGTCCCGCTGATCGCCCAGGAAGCCGGGCAGCAGAAAGTCGAACTGCGCCCAGAGCTCACCGAGGTGGTTCTCCATCGGGGTGCCGGTCAGGCACAGTCTATGGGCGCTGTCGAGCTCACGAACCAAGCGCGCGGCCTGGGACTTGGGGTTCTTGATCTGCTGTGCCTCGTCGAGGATCAGGTAATACCAGGACTGGTCGAGCAGGACCTCGGCATCCCGGGGCAGCAGCGGATAGGTGGTCAGCACCAGGTCGTGGTCATCAATCGCCTCGAAGTATTCGCTGCGATCCGGGCCGTGGAGGACCAGCACCTTGAGCTCGGGGGTAAACTGCGCCGCCTCCCGCCGCCAGTTGCCCATCAGGCTGGTGGGCGCAATGATCAGGCTGGGTCGGTCCATTCGCCCGGCGTGCTTTTCGACCGCGAGGTGGGCGAGGGTCTGCACGGTTTTGCCCAGGCCCATGTCATCGGCCAATATGCCGCCGAGGTGGTACGCGCGCAGAAACTGCAGCCAGTCCACTCCTTGCTGTTGATAGGCACGCAGAGAACCCTGGAATTCAGGCGGGATCGTGGCCGGTTTGATGCCTTCAAAATCGCGCAACTTGCGCGCCAATTGCTGCAGTTCATGACCACCCCGGACGGTGACTTCACCGAGATCCAGCAGACGGGGGGCATCCAGCCGCGACAGTTGCAGTGACTCGCCGCCCTGCTCGTGGTCGTACAGGTCGACGATGGTCTGGAGCACCGGCTCGATGCGCGCCGCCGGCACGCTGATGTACTGGCCTTCGCCGGCGTCCAGGTAAAGCGTTTCGGGCAAGGTGCCGGGGCGGTAGTCGGCCAGCAGGTCGCTGACCAGCGGCAGCAGCGGCAGCTTTTGCCCTTCGGCCTCCAAATCGAAGCGCAGGTCGAACCAGTCGTTTCCTCCGGTCTGCACCTCGGCATCCAGCGCATCGGCATGGCGAAGACTCAGGCTCTGCGCCCCCGTCTGCTCGATACGCCAGCCCTCGGCTTCCAGTTCGGGCACGGTCTTTTCCAGAAAGTCGAACCAGCCGGCCAGGGCGGCCTGGCGGTTGTGTTCGTCAAGCGGCAGGGTCATTGCACAGGGAGCGTCCGGGCCGGGGATGGCACCGAGTCCCACCAGCCGCTGATGGGCTGCCGATTCCAGCGCCCGGTCGCGCAGCAGGCGGGTAATCGTGCGGCCCTGTACCACGGTCTGTTGCGGCGCGGGATCGTCACCCGCGACCCGCTGGCCGTCGTACTCAAAGTCAAGCACCAGGCGCGCACCCGGCGCCCCGGCCTCGTAGTCGAGCGTCAGCAACGGGACTGGCGGGACCCGGACTTCTTTTTGCTCGATTTCGGTCGGGGTCGGCAACTCGGGCTGGCGCAGCGCCAACAGGCGGCTGACGCGCTCCGCCTCGCGCTCATCAACGGGCGGTGCCCGATCCAGCAGCGCGAGTTTTTCGGGCGCGATCCCGGCAGGCGGGTCCAGTGGGCCGACCTGCCGCGCGATCGGGTCGGCATACCACGGCGGGCTGGTCGGCAACATCAGGACTCGCTCATCCTGATCGAGACGCAGTTGGTAGCGCGCGCCTTCCTTGCGCCAGGCAACGGCCAGCTTGCGCAACGGTCCGGGTTGCATCGGACCAATCCGTTCCTCGCGCGCCCAGTAAAGCCTGCCGGTAGCCGCCATCAGCTCCAGTACGGTGCGGCCGGCCGCACCTTTCAAGGGCACACCCTCCCCCCATAGCAACGGGCTGGCAGCCTGGAGCAGGTCCGCGATCTCGACATCAGTCGGCTGCATGTAGCGTGGCAGCCGGTAGTTGTTGGCCAGCGTCGAGAGCCGGACACTGCGCCCCCTGCCCCAACTGCCATCACGCTTGCGCCGCACAATGCTGAAGTAAACCAGGATGCCCGAGCCGTGGCGCTCAGGCTCGAGTATGTAAATCAGCCGATCGGGCGCGGGCGCTGCGGCCTCGGCCGAATCTTCAAGCAGGCTGAGCCAGTGCTCGAACTCGCTCGGCCGGCTTGCTTGCCCGGCCCGTGCCTCGGCCTGCCAGGCCAGGCAACCGGCCACGACATGCTTGCAGTTGGTCTGCACTGGACAGTTGCAAAAACCGTCAACAACCGGGCCCGCCGGTGTCGCAATCAGCGAGGTCACCTGTTCGTACTGCCGCCCCCCGCTACCCTGCGTGGAGGTGACCACCACGCAGGCATCTCCCCCGACCTCCTGGCAATCGACGACGGTGCTTCGTCCTTGTCGAAAGTAGCGAAGTCCGCGTTCGTAGGTGACCGGATCAAATTCCTCGAGGAACCAGGCTTCAGTCAATTGTCCGGGGTCGATGCGCAATCTTGCCTCGCAGCGATCAGAAAGGAACAGGCAACAAGCTTAAGCGATGAGCAGCGCGGTTGCGAGATTGGCTGCCGAACCAGCCGATGCCTGAAGACTGAGCAACCGCCCCGCTCGTCACGGGTGAAACGAGCCAGCCTTGAGCTGTTCGAGACAGACCACGCTGGCCTGACGACGAATGATGACGGGTTGATAGCCGGGATCGTCGGCAATCCGCCGGCCCAGCCGGGCGACCAGTGCAAAGCCGCCCATCAGGCCGGCGATCCCGAGCAGAATGGCACCGGGTTCGCCCTGAAGCAGGTGCCCCAGGACCGCACCACCGAGCATGCCGGCCAATGGCAGCAGGTACACGCGCGCCGCGCCGGAGACCAGGGCCGTGTCTCGCAAGGCGATCACCACCTCATCGCCCGGCTTGACCCCGAGCGGGTCGATGACGCGCACCGGACGGGCCTTGATGCCGAGCGCCTCGTGCAGCAGACCGACGCCGCAGCCGCTTCGGGCCTGACAGCCGCCGCAGGCCTGCTTTCGCTGAGTTTCCACCCAGGCGAAGCCATCACCGGCCTCGATCACCCGGGCCGGTTCCTCGACCTGGGTGGCAGACTCACTCATCGGTGACGGGGCGGACGCTCTCGCAGAACATTTCGACCACCTGCTGCGGCGCCTCGCCAATGACCGTGACCCGGTGGTCCCCGACCGTACGCGTCTGGGTATGCACGGCATGGGACATGCGCAGCCGGGGGTTTTCGATGCTCTGTCCTTCGGCGGGTTCGACGAACACGGAAATCGTCGATAACCCGTCGGTGAACGCGTAATGCTCGAAGGCATTGCCGGTCACTGGGTTGGAGCGACGAACGTGTTCCTTGAGCACGTAGCCGGTCGGCAGAGGATCGATGGCCCATTGCGGCGCGCTTGCGGCAAGCTCCTCGTCGTTCGACTCGGCAGCCTCATGCGGATTGGCAGCGCCTGATCGAACAATCTCGAAGCCTTCGGTATCGAAGCGCGAAGCCCGCGCCTGCGCATCGAGCAACTGATCGCTGACCTCCAGCCGGGTAAAGAAGTTGTGCTCCACGGCCATGCCGGATTCGTCGAACACCGACATGCGCAGCATCAGGTCGTGTTCCGAGTCGATGCACAGCTTGTAGCCGAACCGCAGGTCATCCTTCGGCACCAGAGCGATGAGATCGCAGTACCGGCCGGCGACCCGGTCCCGGCCGACGCTCATGATGCGGTAGTTTTCCTGCAGCAGTTCAGGCTTGGAGAAGCGTTCCGCGGAGATTCGCGCCCGTGCCCCGGGGAAACGCCCCTCGACCACTGTTTTCTGGTTCGGCCAGGTACAGCGACAGGTGTCGTCGTCCCGAATGACCTCGCGGATCTCGCCGTTGAGGGCAGTCAGGCGTTCGATCTCGTGGTCGCCGTCAAAGGCGTGGACCACCTCCATGCTCTCGATGCTCTCGGACCGGACGTGGACGTAGACTCCCTCGAAATTGGATTCGCGCATGGCCTCGACCATGCGCTCGATCCGTTCCCGGGCGCCCTCTTCGGCGTGGGCCGGGCTCAAGACCAGCAAACTCAGGAAGGTCGAGAACAGCACCGCGCTTCGTCGGGGAGACAGTCTCATGAATCAGCGCACCTGGAAGTTGGCGAGACGGGCTCCGGGCATCACGCTGCCGAAGTGATTGCCCCGGGCAGTCTGTTCAAAATGCGTCATGACGTAAGGGTCCATGCCACGGCTGGCCCCCTGCTCGGGTTGCTGGACCGCGACCGCCCAGACCGGCACGTTCCCCTCGCCGCCGCCATGCCCCGCGGCGGTCGCCTGCTGCTGCATGGCGGGGGTGTTTGCGGCCACCTGCTGGATGCCGGCACCGGCCGGATCGCCCGGGTTGTCGACCTGCTGCTGCATGGCCGGCACTAGCACGAAGGTCGCCACCAGGATGGAGGCGGCCACCGCCACGCCGGCAGGCAGCGGCCAGCGACTCCGACGACGGTCGGCAAGGGAGACGACTTTGCCGGAAGCGGCCGCCGGGATCTGATCTGACCGCTGGGCGTTTTCCTGCTCGACCGCTGCCATGACCCGCTCGGAGAGATCCGGGAAGACAAAGTCGGGGACTTCCGACCGCATCACCTGCCCGACCAGGTGATAACGACCGAGCACGGCGCGCATCTGCGGGTCATGCTCCATGTCATCCAGTGTGTCTCGCATGACCTCGTCGGGCAGTTCACCGTCCACCACCGCGGACACGCGCTCGTCACGACTGATCTTGGGTTTGTTCAACATGGGCATGCCTCTTTCAATCGTTCTCCAACAGTGGCTTCAGGCGCTTGTCGACGGCCTCGCGCGCCCTGAAGATCCTCGACCGGACCGTGCCGATCGGACAGCCCATCACCTGGGCAATTTCCTCGTAACTGAGTCGTTCGAGTTCCCGGAGCGTGAGGGCCGTCCGCAGGTCCTCCGGCAGGTCGGCGATCGCCGCCTTGATAACCGCCTCGAGTTCGCCGGTGAGAATGGCGTTCTCGGGGGTCGCGTAATCCCTTAGTCCTTCCGGCTCGGGCATCGGTTCCTCGGAGTCGGGATGGGGCGAAGAGTTCAGTGAAACCTGATAGCCGTGCCGGTTACTGGCGGCGAGCTGGTTCTTCGCCGTGTTGACGGCGATCCGGTAAAGCCAGGTGTAAAAGGCGCTGTCGCCGCGAAAGTTCTCGAGCGCCCGGTAGGCCTTGATGAAGGTTTCCTGGGTCAGGTCCATGGCGTCCTCGGGATCGCGCACGAACCGGGAGATCAGGCGCACGATCTTGTGCTGGTACTTGCGCACCAGGATGTCGTACGCGCCGGGTTTTCCCTCCCGGGCGCGTTCCACGAGTTGCTTGTCAGTCAGTTCTGGGGGCATTGAATCCCGGCTCTTGGTTGTGTCGTCGGTTCGCGCGGGGCGCGGACCGGTTGGGCCTGCGGCAAGATACCGCCCCGGCCTGCCCCACTCAAGCGCCGGAACGGGCCTTGGCCCGCTGCCGAACGCACGAGGTCCACGGCGGCGAAGGCTTTCGCGAGGCCCGGAGTTTGGCGGTAGTATAACCAGTATCCGCCCACCACGAGGTATTCTGCCATTTCAACGCCCAAGCCACGGACCGATGTCCTGATCATCGGCAGCGGTGCAGCCGGCCTGTCGCTGGCCCTGCGCCTGCCTGAAACGCTTGATGTCACCGTGCTCAGCAAGGGCGATCTGGCCACCGGGGCTACCGGCTGGGCGCAAGGCGGCATGGCCGCCGTGCTCGCAGATCCGTCGGCGCGGGCGCGGCATGTCGAGGACACTTTGCAGGCCGGTGCCGGGCTGCCTGACCGCGGGGTGGTCAGCCAGATTGTCGACTCGGCTGCCGAGCAGGTGCGGTGGCTCGAATCCCTGGCGATGCCCTTTTCGCGGATGGAAGACGGGGCGCTGCACCTGACCCGCGAGGGGGGGCACAGCGAGCGCCGGGTGGTGCATGCTGCGGATCGGACCGGCAAGGCGCTGGCGGACACCTTGATCAAGGCGGTTCGCCAACGTCCCAACATCACGGTGCTCGAGCGGCACCTGGCCATCGACCTGGTCACCACACGCAGGCTGGGCGCGGAGGAAAACCGCTGCCTGGGCGCCTATGTCCTGGACCGGGAGGCCGATCGGGTACTCGCCCTGCACGCACGCTATGTGGTGCTGGCCACCGGCGGGGCAGCCAAGGTGTACCTGTACACCTCCAACCCCGACAGTTCAACGGGGGACGGAATAGCCATGGGCTGGCGGGCCGGCTGCCGGGTCGCGAACATGGAATTCATCCAGTTTCACCCCACCTGCCTGTACGAACCGCGCGCCAAGTCATTCCTGATTTCCGAGGCGGTCCGCGGCGAGGGCGGCCGGCTGATTCACGCCGACGGCCAGCGGTTCATGCACAACTATGATCCGCGGGGCGAGCTGGCACCGCGGGACATCGTGGCCCGCGCCATCGACAGCGAGATGAAGCGCTGGGGCCTCGATTGCGTCTACCTGGACATCAGCCACAAGTCGCCGGAATTCATCCGCGAACACTTCCCGACCATTCACCAGCGCTGCCTCGATTTCGGCTACGACATGACCCGCGAACCGCTACCAGTCGTCCCGGCAGCGCACTACACCTGTGGCGGCGTCATGGTCGACCGCCGGGGGCGCACGGACGTGGACGGGCTGTACGCCATCGGGGAGACCAGTCACACCGGCCTGCACGGAGCCAACCGGCTGGCCAGCAACTCGTTGCTCGAATGCCTGGTGTACGGACATGCGGCAGCAACCGATATCACCCGGCGCGTCGCGGAGGAGCCTGTCACCGCGGCGGATGCGGTCATCCCGCCCTGGGACGAGAGCCTGGTTTCCGATCCGGACGAAGCGGTGATCGTGTCCCACAACTGGGACGAGTTGCGCCGCGCCATGTGGGACTATGTCGGCATTGTCCGGACCACCAAGCGATTGCAAAGGGCGCACCATCGCATTACCCTGCTGCGTCGCGAAATTCACGACTATTACGCCAATTTTCGCATCAGCAACAACCTGATCGAACTGCGTAACCTGGTCGAGGTCGCTGATCTCATCGTCCGGTCGGCCCTGCGCCGAAAGGAAAGCCGCGGCCTGCACTTCACCCGGGACTACCCCGAGCCGCGGGCGGAGCTGGCGCACCGGAACACGATCCTTCGTCCGGACCTGCCCCGTCCCTACGCCCGGCCGATGCGCGACCGCAAGCAGTCCTGACCCGGGACACCGCAAACCGGACCGTCTGAGGGCGCGCCTCGTGCCGCGCCGTTTTCAGGTATCAAAGAATGTCGAACCCTTTCCAGGAACAGTTTCTCAAGGCCGGGCTGGTCAATGACCAGCAGGTCAAGAAGGCCCGCACCGACCAGCGCAAAGGCAAGAAGAAGGCCGGCGGCAAGCCCGCACCGGATGAGGCGCGCCTGGCGGCTGAGCAGGCCCGGCAGCGCAAGGCGGAGGCCGATCGGGCGCGCGAGCGCGCACGTCAGGCCCAGGCGCAGGCGCGCGAGAAGGCCGCCCAGGTGGCCCAGCTGATCCAGCACCACGCGCAGCCGCACGGCCGGGGCGACATTTCCTACCATTTCGTCGACCCGCAGCGGAAGATCCAGCGCCTGATGGTCGATCGCAGGCAGCAGCAACAGCTCGCGCAGGGGGCGCTGGTGATCGTGGCAAACGAGGGTCGCTACGCGCTGGTCGCGCGGGAGGGCGCCGAGAAGATCCGCCAGCGTGATCCACAGCGGATCGTGGTGGACCACCGCGGCCGTGAGGAGATCATCGATCCGGCCTACGCCGCATTCCCCATCCCCGACGAGCTCGTGCTCTGACCGGCCCGATCCCGCACGGAACCAGCGACAACCCGGCCTTTGACCGCCCTCGCCCTGAACATCGCGCAGCGGGTTGACCACACCCGGCCGGGCGCCTGGCTTCGGCCTTGCCTCTGGTCGGGCGGAGTCAATGGGCGGCTGCCATGCCGGAACGGCGCAAGCCGCGGCGCCTGGGGCCAGTGAAGGACCTGGTCGGACGAGCCTTGAACACCGCTCGGCGACGCGGGTTACCTGGGGTTACCTGGCTTCCAGCCGCGCTTCGACCGCTTCGACCAGGCTGCCAAGGGTTGCGAACCAGCTGGCATCGATCTCGTCATCGGGGAACTGGACATCGAAACGGTCCTCAAGCGCAGTGAGCACCAGCACGACGCCCATCGAGTCGAGTTCCGGCACGCTGCCGAACAGTGGACTGTCTTCGGTGAGCTGTCGCCCCTGGGGCCCGAGCGAAAGCGTCTCGATCAGCACCTCGCGAACCGCTGCCAGCGTGTCCGCCCGATCATCGCTCAGGCGCATCAGGAGGCATCTCCGGCCGGAAGCAACCGCTCCAGCCCACCCATGTAGGGCCGCAGCGCCTCGGGAATGACGACCGAGCCATCGGCCTGCTGGCCGTTCTCGATCACGGCGATCAGCGCACGCCCCACCGCCAGACCGGAACCGTTGAGGGTATGCACGAGTTCCGGCTTGCCGCCTTCCGTCCGCACGCGCGCCTTCATGCGCCGGGCCTGGAAGTCGCCAAAGTTCGAACAGGAGGAGATTTCCCGGTACCTGCCCTGCCCGGGCAGCCAGACTTCGAGGTCATAGGTCTTGCGTGCCGAGAACCCCATGTCGCCGGCGCAGAGCGTCATGACGCGGTAAGGCAGCCCGAGGCGCTGCAACACCGTCTCGGCGTGGCCGGTCAGCGCTTCCAGGGCCTGCCCGGATTGCGCCGCGGACACGACCTGCACCAGCTCCACCTTGTCGAACTGGTGCTGGCGGATCATCCCGCGGGTATCCCGCCCCGCCGAACCGGCCTCCGATCGGAAGCAGGGGGTGTGCGCCACCAGGCGCATCGGCAGTTCGTCCGCATCAAGAACCCGATCCCGCACCAGGTTGGTAACCGGCACCTCGGCGGTTGGAATCAGGTACCAGGGCTGATCGCCCTCCAGCCGGAACAGGTCCTCCCCGAACTTGGGAAGCTGACCGGTGCCCCGCAGACTGTCGGCGTGGACGATGTACGGCACGTAGGTTTCGGTGTAACCATGCTCGGTGGTGTGCAGGTCGAGCATGAACTGCGCGAGGGCACGATGCAGGCGGGCGACCGGTCCATGAAGCGTGACGTACCGCGAGCCGGTCAGCTTGGCAGCGGACTCGAAGTCGATGCCGGCAAGCCGCTCACCCAGGGCCACGTGGTCAAGCGGCTCGAAGTCGAAGCAGGTCGGCGTGCCCCAGCGGCGCGTCTCGACGTTGTGCTCCTCGTCCGTTCCATCAGGCACATCAGGCGCCGGCAGGTTGGGAATTTCCAGATACAGCGCCTCAAGCTCGGCCTGGATCTGCTCGTTGCGGCGGGTGGCGCGATCCAGGCGATCGCCCATGGCCGCGACTTCCGCCATCAGTTGCGAGACATCCTCGCCCCGGGACTTGGCCTGGCCAATGGCCTTCGAACGGGCCTTGCGCTCGGCCTGAAGCTGCTCGGCCTCGACCTGGACCTGGCGGCGCTCGGCTTCCAGCTCGGAAAATCGCCGGGTATCAAGGACGAAGCCGCGGCGGGCAAGCAAGGCGGCCACCTCGTCCAGTTGGTTTCTCAAGAGTTTCGGGTCAAGCATAACGCGTCCTGATTCACTTTCCGGGAGCCTGCAGGCTCAACCTGATCAATCACGGAAAAGTCCGCCTGCATCGCCCCCCGGTCTCGCCGGACGGGGACAGGCCATTCGTTTCGAATGACCGCACCGGGCCGGGCAAGCCGCCGGCCCGCATGCCGGCGGGCCAACGATCACCGGCGCAAGGCTGGATTGGCGGGTGGGGTGTTCGACGACGACCAGGCCGTCAGTCGATGTAGAGGACCTCGAGGATTTCGTAGGACCGGCGACCGCCGGGCGCCTCGAACTCGACCTCGTCGCCCTCGGACTTGCCAATCAGCGCCCGGGCGATCGGCGAGTGGACCGAGATCAGGTTTCGCTTGATGTCGGCTTCATCGTCCCCGACGATCCGGTAGCGGGTCTCTTCCTCGGTGTCGACATCAAGCACCACCACCGTGGCGCCGAAGATCACCTTGCCGTTGTTGGGCAGTTTGGTGACATCGATGATCTGCGCATTGGCGAGCTTGTGCTCGATATCCTTGATGCGCCCCTCGATGAAACCCTGCTCCTCGCGGGCGGCATGATACTCGGCGTTTTCCTTGAGATCGCCCAGCTCCCGGGCCTCGGCGATCGCCCTGATCACGCGCGGGCGTTCAACCGAGCGCAACCGCTTGAGCTCCTCTTCGAGCTGGTCGGCCCCTGCCTGCGTCATCGGCGGTCGATTCATGATGAAAACTCCTTGTGCAATTCCTGAAGCCGGTTGACTACGGTCTCCTGCTTGAGGTAATCCAGCGCCAGGGCCATGGCTTCCGCCCCGGCGATGGTCGTGAAGTACGGAACCTTGTGGTGCAGTGCCTCGCGACGAATGTGATAGGAGTCTGCCCGGGACTGGCGGCTGCTGGACGTCGTGTTCACGATCATCGCGATCTCGCGGTTCTTGATCCGGTCGACGATGTTCGGCCGTCCCTCGGTCACCTTGTTGACCACGTCGACCTCCAGGCCGGCCTCGCGCAGGGCCGCGGCGGTCCCGCGCGTGGCACAGAGCGTAAAGCCGTGGGCCACCAGGCTGCGGGCCACTGCCATCGCACCGGCATAGTCGCGCTTGCGTACCGAAACGAAGGCCAGCCCGCTGGTCGGCAGCGGGTTGCTCGCCGACTCCTGCGCCTTGGCGAAGGCTTCACCGAAGGTCTCGCCGATGCCCATGACCTCGCCGGTGGACTTCATCTCGGGCCCGAGCAAGGGGTCAACCCCGGAGAACTTGATGAACGGGAAAACCGCTTCCTTGACGGAAAAGAAACGCGGCACCCGCTCCTCCAGCGCACCCTGGCGCGCCAGCGTGGCGCCGGCCATGCAGCGGGCCGCCATCTTGGCCAGAGGCAACCCGATCGCCTTGGAGACAAAGGGCACCGTGCGCGAGGCACGCGGGTTGACCTCGATCACGTAGACCTCGTCGCCCTTGACCGCGAACTGGGTATTCATCAGCCCCACCACGTTCAGCGCCCGCGCCATCGCGCGCACCTGGTCGCGCAGCTGGTCCATGATCCGCTCCGACACCGTGTACGGCGGCAACGAGCAGGCCGAGTCGCCGGAGTGGACCCCCGCCATCTCGATGTGTTCCATCAGCCCGCCGATCAGCACCTGCTCGCCGTCGCAGATCGCATCCACGTCCATCTCGGTGGCGTCATCGAGGAAGCGGTCAAGCAGCACCGGCGACTCGTTGGAAACCTTGACGGCATCCTGCATGTACTGGCGCAGTCCTTCCTCGCTGTGCACGATTTCCATGGCGCGACCGCCAAGCACGTAGGACGGCCGGACCACCAGCGGATAGCCGATGTCGCCGGCCAAGTGCACCGCCTCCTCGACGGAGCGCGCCGTGGCGTTGGGCGGCTGCTTGAGGCCGAGGCGGTTGATCATGTCCTGGAAGCGCTCGCGGTCTTCGGCCAGGTCAATGGAGTCGGGGCTGGTCCCGATGATCGGCGCCCCGGCCTTTTCGAGATCGCGCGCGAGCTTGAGTGGCGTCTGGCCACCGAACTGCACGATCACGCCCTTGGGCTTTTCGACGGCGATGATCTCCAGCACGTCCTCGAGCGTCAACGGCTCGAAGTACAGCCGGTCGGAGGTATCGTAGTCCGTGGAAACCGTCTCGGGGTTGCAGTTGACCATCAGCGTCTCGTAGCCGTCCTCCCGCAGGGCGAGCGCGGCGTGTACGCAGCAGTAGTCGAACTCGATGCCCTGGCCGATGCGGTTCGGACCGCCACCGAGAATCATGATCTTGTCCCGGCTGGTCGGCTCGGCCTCGCACTCTTCCTCGTAGGTCGAATACAGGTAGGCGGTCGCCGTCGGGAATTCCGCCGCGCAGGTGTCGACCCGCTTGTAGGTCGGCCGCACCCCCAGCGCGTGCCGGTGCCGACGCACGGTGCTTTCGGTCTCGTCCAGCAGCCGCGCCAGGCGCCGGTCGGAAAAGCCCATCTGCTTGAGGGCGAACATCCGGTCGGCATCCAGGCTGGACAGGGCCTGGCCGCGCAACGCGCGCTCGGTGTCCACAATCCGGCCGATCTGATCCAGAAACCACGGATCGATCCGCGAGAGCTCGTGAAGCTGCGCCACGTCCATGCCGCAGCGGAACGCATCGGCGAGGAACCACAGTCGCTGCGCGCCGGGCTGGCGGATCTCCCGGGTCAGCACGGTGCGCGCCTCGTCGGGATCCAGGCCGGCATCGAGCACCTCGTCCAGGCCATCCATGCCGGTTTCCAGGCCACGCAGGGCCTTCTGCAGCGATTCGGCAAAGGTGCGACCCATGGCCATGACCTCGCCCACGGACTTCATCTGGGTGGTGAGCCGGTCGTTGGCCTGGGGAAACTTCTCGAAGGTGAACCGGGGCACCTTGGTGACCACGTAGTCGATGGTCGGTTCGAAGGCCGCCGGGGTCATGCCCCCGGTGATGTCGTTGCGCAACTCGTCGAGGGTGTAGCCGATGGCCAGCTTCGCCGCGATCTTGGCAATCGGAAAGCCCGTGGCCTTGGAAGCCAGTGCCGAGGAGCGCGATACCCGCGGGTTCATCTCGATGACGATCATCCGGCCGTTTTCCGGGTTGATCGCGAACTGCACGTTCGAGCCGCCGGTCTCGACCCCGATCTTGCGCAGCACGGCCATCGAGGCGTTGCGCATGATCTGGTATTCCTTGTCGGTGAGCGTCTGGGCCGGCGCCACGGTGATCGAGTCGCCAGTGTGCACGCCCATCGGGTCGAGGTTCTCGATCGAGCAGATGATGATGCAGTTGTCGCTGCGGTCGCGCACCACCTCCATCTCGAATTCCTTCCAGCCCAGCACCGATTCCTCGATCAGCAACTCGCGGGTCGGGGAGAGGTCCAGCCCCCGGCGCACGATGTCCTCGTACTCCTCGCGGTTGTAGGCGATGCCGCCGCCGGTGCCCCCCAGCGTGAACGAAGGCCGGATAATCACCGGAAAGCCGATCTGAGGCTGGATCTGTATCGCCTCGGCTTCGCTGTGCACGATGAAGGAACGGGGAGTGTCCAGGCCGATATCGGTCATGGCCTCGCGGAACCGCTCGCGGTCCTCGGCCATGTCGATCGCATCCTCGTTGGCACCGATCAGCTCGCAGCCGAATTTCTTCAGCACGCCCTCCCGGGCGAGGTCCAGGGCACAGTTGAGCGCGGTCTGCCCGCCCATGGTCGGCAGCAGGGCGTCGGGGCGCTCCTGCTCGATGATCTTGGCCACCGACTGCCAGGTGATCGGCTCGATGTAGGTGGCATCGGCCATCTCCGGATCGGTCATGATGGTGGCCGGATTGGAGTTGACCAGAATGACCCGGTAGCCCTCCTCGCGCAGGGCCTTGCAGGCCTGGGCGCCGGAGTAGTCGAACTCGCAGGCCTGCCCGATGATGATCGGGCCGGCGCCAATCAGGAGAATGCTCTGTATGTCGGTGCGTTTGGGCATATTGATTCAGTCTGAGGCGATGAATGCGGTGGCGGCTGCCGTGAAAGTCCCTGCCGTTCTTCTCCGGGATGGCCTGACCGGGACGACGCGCCCGAAAGGGCACTGACCGAACCGGCCTGTCCGGCCCGCGGATGCCTCGGTGGCGTCCGCAAGTTTCCGCCCCCTGTCCATCCCGGCACGGGAAGCATGACCGGCCGGGATCGGCGCCTGGCGGGGCGATGGCATGAGTCGTCGGTTGTCTCTGGGCGACTTCCCCGGGAACACGCGGCACGAAGCGATCCCTGGCCTGGTCCGGCCACGTGGGGGCCGGCACATGCCCGCACCGTGCCGTGCGGCTTGATCACTTGCATCATGACCCGCCAGGGCATCCATGCCCTGCACGGAAAAGCCTGCGCGAGCGCAATGCTCCCCCGGACGCGTGCATCAAGCCGGCCCCGGATCAGCCGGAATGCGCCTGCATCGACGCGACAAATTCGTCGAACAGCCCGCCCACGTCGTGCGGGCCGGGGCTCGCTTCCGGGTGTCCCTGGAAGCTGAAGGCCGGCACGTCCCGACGGCGAATTCCCTGCAGGCTGCCGTCGAACAGCGAGCGATGCGTGGATTCAAGCACGTCGGGCAGACTGTCCTCGTCCACCGCGAAGCCGTGATTCTGGCTGGAAATCATCACCTTGCCCGAACGCAGGTCCTGCACCGGATGGTTGGCACCGTGATGTCCGAACTTCATCTTGATCGTGCGGGCCCCGCTGGCCAAGCCCAGCAGCTGGTGTCCGAGACAGATGCCGAAGATCGGCACGCCCGAGTCAAGCACCATGCGGATGCTGTCAATGGCGTAACCACAGGCTGCCGGGTCCCCTGGCCCGTTGGACAGGAAGATGCCATCGGGATTCATCGCCAGTACGTCCTGCGCGCTCGTCCGCGCAGGCACCAGGGTCACGCGGCAGCCGCGGTCGACCAGCATCCGCAGAATATTGCGCTTGCAGCCGTAGTCCCAGGCCACCACGTGCCAATCGAAGTGCGTGCGCCCCGCGGGCAGTCCGCCGGTCAGCGTCCAGCTGCCCTGCATCCACTCGACGGCCTGATCGACGCCCACCTCGCGCACGAGGTCCATGCCGGCGAGTCCCGAAAAGGCGCGCGCCTTGGCGATCGCGACCTGCGGATCGAGGTCCGTGCCCGCCATCAGGCAGCCGTTCTGGGCCCCCTTTTCACGGAGGATCCGGGTCAGCTTGCGGGTATCGACCTGCGCGATGCCGATGGTTTTGTGGCGCGCAAGGTATTCGTCGAGACCCTCGCCCGAGCGCCAGTTGCTGTACCGCTGCGGCAGGTCGCGGATGACCAACCCGGCCGCATGAACCTGGTGGGCTTCCTCGTCTTCCGCGTTCACGCCGGTGTTTCCGACATGCGGGTAAGTCAGTGTCACGATCTGCTTGCGGTAGGAAGGATCGGTCAGGATCTCCTGGTAACCGGTCATCGCCGTGTTGAAGACGACCTCGCCGACCGCCTCGCCCGTGGCACCCAGACCGGTTCCGTGGAAAACGGTCCCGTCTTCAAGAGCAAGAAGCGCCTTGTTTCTCAATTGTGCCTCCGTACTGTCCTGGGTGCCCGAACCGGATGGTGGTCGATCGAGGCAGAACCGGACCTGGCCCTGAATGTTCCGATTGCCGCCCGCTCGTGCCCGCGGGGCGCAGGCACCAAAACGGGATGCCTCGAGCCTCTGACAGCGGTCGGGGCACCCCGTCTGTTTTGCGTCTTCGACTTGCCCGGCCTGAACGGGCGCAGGCCCGGACCGGCTTCATGCGCCCGGCGGGATGGGCTGCGGACCACCCGGCAGACGCGCTCATGGGGCATAAAGGTTACCGAATCCTGGCATCCCTGTCCATCGACATGCGCAGTGTGCAGGATGCCGGCCAGCGGCATGCCCGGGCCGCATCAGCGCAGACCGAGCACATCCTGCATGTCATAGAGTCCCGGCGGCTTGTCGGCCACCCACTCGGCGGCCCGGACGGCGCCCCTGGCGAAAGTCATGCGACTGGAGGCCTTGTGGGTGATTTCGACCCGCTCGCCGATCCCCGCGAACAGGACCGTGTGGTCCCCGACGATGTCGCCGCCCCGAACGGTCGCAAAACCGATGGTGTTTCCATCCCGCGCCCCGGTGATGCCTTCGCGCCCGTAGACCGCGCACTGATCCAGATCTCGTCCCGTCGCGCGGGCGACGACCTCACCCATCCGCAAGGCGGTTCCCGAGGGCGCATCGACCTTGTGGCGGTGATGGGCCTCGATAATCTCGATGTCGTAATCGTCGCCGAGCACCGAGGCGGCCTGCTCGAGCAGGTTGAGCACGACGTTGACCCCCACGCTCATGTTGGGCGCGAACACGACGGGAATATCGGCAGCGGCCTCTTCCAGCGCGAGCTTCTGCGCCTTGCTCAGACCGGTGGTGCCGATCACGATCGCGCGCCGCCCCGAACGACACAACTCGATGTGCCGCATCACGGCCGCCGGCGAGGTAAAGTCGATCAGCACGTCAAACGCGCTGCAGGCGCCTGCCAGATCATTGGAAACCGGTACGCCGATATGCCCGATACCCGCCACGAGACCGGCATCCTGCCCGACCAGCGGGCTGCCCTCGCGGACCAGGGCGGCAGCCAGCTGCGCCTGTCGTGCGTGATGCGCCGCATCAACCAGCGCCCGTCCCATACGGCCGCCCACGCCCATGATTGCCAGTCTCGTCACGATATCGCTCCTCATTGTCGGTTTTGGCCCCGCGGATTCGGGGGCGCGTGCTTCGGGTCTGTCCGCGCGATCATCGCGCGGGATGCCTGCTGCGGCTTACAACCGGGGCATTTCGAAAAACCACCCCGTGCGGTTTTTCGCGGTGTCCTGCTGAACGCCAGCCCGGTCGCGTCTGGTCGCTGACGCCGGCCCGCTGGCGAAGCTCGCCGATCCCGCGGAACCCTGGCGTTTCAGGCGCTCCCGGATCAACCGGCTGCCGGCAGCTCGTTGCACAGGCGCCGAACCTGGAATTCTTCTCCATCATGCACAAGCTGCAACCAGGCGGCATACTCGGTCACCACCTGCCGGGTCGCCGTCAGCGGTGCCTGCAGGACCTGGCAGAGCACCATCCGCATGACCACCGCATGACACACGACCAGGATTCGCTGCCCCGCGCAATCCGTGGCCAGTTCATCAAGCCCGGCGCGCACGCGCCCGGCGAAATCCACCAGCGACTCGGCACCAGGCGGACGGGCGCCAAGCGGATCGGCCCGGTAAGCCTGATAGTCCTCGGCGTGGCGCGCGCGCACCTCGGCGTGAGTCAGCCCTTCCCACGCCCCGAAACCGATCTCGCGAAAACCGTCCATCACGCGCAGGGGGGTCCCGCGGCGGTGGGCCAGTTCCCCGGCAAAGTCGGCACAGCGACGAAGCGGAGAAGTCACGATCAGGTCCCAGTCGGCCCCCATGTCCGCGACCCGGGCACGGATCTGCGCCCAGCCGGTCTCGTCCAGGGGATCGTCGACCCGGTCCCCCCGGTAGCGCCGGCCACCGACCGGCTGACCGTGCCGCAACAAGTCAAGCACCGTGCTCATGCCAGCCATCCGGCCAGTGTCGCCAGCGCGACCACGGCGATGCCTGCCACGGTGGCCCGAAACACCACCGCCCGCGCACTGGTCACCAGACCGGCCCGGGTCACCAGGCAGTCGTTGCTGTCTCGCTCGCACACGACCTGGGCCTCCGCTTCGATGGCACCCCGACCCACATCACGCAGCAGATTGCGGCTACCGGCCAGCCAGCGATCCTGACCCGGCTGCTCTGCGGATACGGCCGCCGCCTGCTGCCAGGCCCGCGCCCCTTTCTCGTACGCCCCCACCAGCAGGAACAAGGCGGCCATCATCCGTGCCGGCAGCCACTCCAGCACGGCCAGCACCCGTTGGCGCCAGCCCGGGGCCAGCGGTGCGGCCGGAATGGTCTGGACCGTGCCGGCTTCCGTCGGCGCTGCCGCCTCCGCCGGCTGGTGCCCCAACGCCCAGGCACATCGATACAGCACGGCACCGGCCGGGCCAAGCAGGACGAACCAGAAAAGCACGGCGAACACTTCGGTCAGACCGCCAATCAGGACCGAGTCGGCGACCTTGCGGACCTCCTCTTCGGTATCCACCGGAATCGGCTCGTCAAGCAGGTATTGCGCCTCGCGCCGGGCCGCATTGTCGTCGTGACCGGCGCGGGCAACCAGATAGGCATCAAGATGCGGATGCAGGTGCCGTGGATGCAGACACCAGAACAGAACGAGCACCGCAAAGACCAGCCCCGGAATCCCGAAAAGCCAGGAATCGAGCACTGCCGCCAGCAAGGCGGTGCTTCCGACCGCGACAACCAGCGCAAACAGGTCGGCCGCGATCGGCTGGCCACCGAACACGCGCCATCTGCGCAGCCGGTCGATTGCACAGGAAAAACAGGTACGCCGGCGCAGGTCACCGAGCGCTTCGGCAATCCATTCCAGGACCAGGGCAATCAGCAGGGCGATCAGAGTCATTGGCTTGTCGCAGGGTTCGGGAGCGGGTCGGTGCTCAGGCCACCGAAAGGCCTTCGGGCAGCCGATTGGCCAGCCGCCCCCAGTCGAAGGCGGGACCGGGATCGGTTTTCCGGCCGGGTGCAATGTCGGCATGGCCACGCACATGCGCCAGGGTCGGATACCGCTGCTTGAGCGCCGCCAGCACCTGGACGAGCGCATCATACTGGGCGGCGCCGTAGGCAATCGTGTCGGTTCCCTCGAGTTCGATGCCGATGGAGAAGTCGTTGCAGCGCGTCCGCTCGCCGAATCGTGACACCCCGGCATGCCAGGCACGCCAGGTAAACGGCACGAACTGGATCAGGCTGCCATCGCGCCGGATGAGCAGGTGGGCGCTGACGCGCAGATCGGCGATCCCGGCAAAATACGGGTGCGCCCCGGGGTCCAGCTCGCCCAGAAAAAACCGTTCGATCCAGGGCCCCCCGAACTCACCGGGCGGCAGGCTGATATTGTGCAGGACCACCAGTTCGATGCGCGTGTCCGGCGGACGCTGATCGGCATGCGGCGAGCGGACGAATCGGGCCGAGGCGATTCGATCGGTTTGCGGGTCGACAATCATCCGACAGACCTCCCTCCGTGCCAGACCACCCGGTACCCCGGCGTGCCGCTGGTCAACGGACTTTCGAGCAACGCAAGCGCACTGCCCTGCCAGTCCACCGCCGGGTCGATCGCCGGCGGCAACTCAGGCCAGGGCAGGTTCACGCGACGGCGCAAGGTCACATGCGGCCGGAACCCCGCATGCTGCTCCTGTGGAGCGTAGCCAACCGAAGCCAGCCTGTCCAACAGCAGGGCCTGTCGCTCGGCAAGCCAGCGGGGGCATCGGGCCGGTGCGGCAAACAGCACCCGGGCCGCCTCGAATCCGCCAAAGCGCGTCAGCCAAAGCGCGCCCCCAGTGGCAGGCACGCCCTCGCCGGCTCGACACAGGGCATCCAGCGCCCGGCGGTCGAGATCACCCAGGAACGCCAGCGTCAGGTGGTAGTTGGCTGGCGGCACGGCCCTGCCGGTCTCCGGCAACCCGGTCGCCGCCCGGGCCAGCGCCCGGCGTTGCCCCGCACCGGGCCAGAGCGCGAAGAAAAATCGCCCCCGGCCACCGAGCGCCCGGTCTTCAGACCCCGGCATCGGCCAGCTCGGCGAGTATCGTCACCGCCGCCTCGATGGTCGCCAGGCGGACTTGCCTCCGGTCACCCGGCAGGTGCAGGCAACAGGACTGCGGTCTTTCGCTGCGCCAGCCGTAACCGATCCAGACGGTTCCCACCGGCTTTTCCGGACTGCCGCCGCCGGGTCCGGCCACCCCGCTGATCGCAATGGCCACGTCCGACCGGGAATGAGCCAGGGCCCCGGAAACCATGGCCTCGACGCAGGGCCCGCTGACCGCGCCGTGACTGGACAGAATGGTCGCGGGCACGCCCAGCGCCTCCTGCTTCGAGGCGTTGGAATAGGTGACAAAGCCGCGCTCGAACCAGCGGGAACTGCCCGGCACCTCGGTCAACAGATAGGCGAGGCCACCGCCCGTGCAGGACTCCGCCGTCACCACGCGCGCCCCGCTTGCCGCAAGCGCCTCGCCCAGCTGTTCAGCGGCCTCGATCAATCGCGCATCAAAAGCCATTCGCCACTCCAAAACCGTGCAGTCGAGGCGGGCGGTTACGATTTACCCCTGCCGACCCCGCGTCCGCGAACACCAAGTATCGCACGACGCGCGGCACATCGGACAAGACGCACGCCGCACCGTGTTAGCGTTTGCGTGTTGCCAGAGGCGCGCCCAGGGCACGGACCCGGCCGACGACCGGTGGCCAGACATTTGGCCCGGGCATTCCCGCGCGGCTGTGCGCCGTTCCGGACCTTTGGCGGCGCTGCCACCGCCCCGGGCGGATCAGTCGTTGCGCAAGAGTCCACGGCGGTCGGTTGGCGCAACCCGAACCGCTTGCCGATAAACTGACCCCAATTTTGGACAACCATTCACCAGATGCACAAATGACGTGACGGCCAATCAGGAATCTTCCAGGCACACTCCCGTTATGCGCAGGTGTTTCACCCTTGTTTTTTTTAAAGATTATTTAGAATATTCCTTTAATAACTTACAGTTTTTTTGAGCCCTTACGAGGCTCAACCTCTTTCTTTTCTCCGGTCGACGACTCAGCAGGCGAACATCTCCTCGACACAATAAGCGAACCACGGCACAACACGGTTAGCGAAATACATCACAGCTAAATTAGCGAATGTTATTCCCAAAGACCACGGCAAAACCCTCTGAAAAACTGGCCGCATCCCTGCAGGCGCTCCATGAACTGCAAGCACAAGGCACAGTCGCCATACGCTCTGCCGACCTGTCGCGGACCCATCGAGAGCGCCTGCTCCGCAATGGCTTTCTGCAAGAGGCCCTCAAGGGCTGGTATGTCCCTACCCGTCCAGACGTGACAGTTGGAGAAAGCACTGCCTGGTATGCCGCTTTCTGGCCATTCTGCATTGCCCATCTCCAACACCTCAAGGGTAACGACTGGTGTCTGTCGCCGGAACAATCCCTGTCAATCCATGCCGAGAACTGGACCGTCCCGCGCCAGCTACTGGTCCGGGCCATCAAGGCGCGCAATAACATCACGGCCTTGCCACATAACATATCGCTACTGGATCTCCGAGCCGCATTGCCGGATAGCAAGGATATCGTGGAAAGATGTTGACCAGTGGAGGTTATCCCCGGACTGTTTTTCCCTTGCAACAGCGGGATGAATACATGGATGCATTGGAACAAGCCAGCGTAAATCAAAACATCGCGCCCTTCACGGATTTTCTGGCTCGTCTTGTCAAAGATGGATTGAAGGGAAAGGCCGCTCCCAAATTCCCAATTGCACGATAATTTTCCTGCAAAGAAGCCATATAACTCTGTTTATTAACCGTTAATTATCTACAGGCCACTTCGACACCCATTGCGCAAAGGAATTCGCAGGTGCGTCTCTGACTGCCCCAATGCCATCATAAAAACAGCGCGTTACCACCAATACCCATGAGCTGGGCTTTAGTCGTTTTCAAGCACGATACTGAAACGCTCTGTTCGTTTACCCGGCAGGCCATCCTTACGAAACCGCCTTCCCCATACCGTGAACATGACGCGATCTTCATGGGTGAAGACGTCCATCCCTTCTACCTCGATCCGCGCCAGTCTTTTACCGGCCTCAACCGCCACGATATCCCCCACCTCGATGCCCAAAATATCCTGGCACAGGCCCATACGTTCACTCTCGAGCTCCTGCTCCCATTTCTCGAGGTCTGCCTCCAACTGCCGCCAGGCCTGTCGGGCGCCGACAAACGGACCCGTCGCTCCCCGAGAAAACCATAGCCTGTCGAATAGCGCGAGACGTTCGTTCGGCACGGCGCGTTCCATATCATAGGTTGCCTCCACTAACGCGTCATAGACCGCTTGCGCCTCCTGTAGTGCTTGAAGGCGGTCTGCATAGGGCTTAATTCCTGACCGCTGGATCCTCCCCGGTAACCGCTTGTCGTCCACGGGGATCAGGTTAATCGGACAAACGTCTCGCAATGGCATCCGAACCGTCTCGAACCGGTCCCGTGACCAGGTATCGTCCATGTCCGCCCGAATCCAAACATCATGCGATGACACACACAGCTCGGCCTTGACTCTTGCGAAAGTACCGGGTGAACAAATCGGCTTCACTGACCAGGCGTAATCCAAGGCCGCCATGTCGGCTGCGGCATAGGCCAGACCGTTGTCACGCGCCAGACGCGCGAGGTGCGCAATACGCCCCAGAAAATCCGGTGTCGCTCTGACGGAGATTGTGGGACTATCTGCACGAGCGTATCGATCATCTGTCTTGCGACGAAATATCAGCAGCTGCTCCTTCGCGTGTGGCAGCAACTTGCCGACCAGATTACTCAAACTGCTAAGCGCGCCATTCATGCTTGACGCAGTCGTCCTGTCGATCAACCATTTCTCATATCGGGTCTGGAGAACGATCAGGATCTGCGCCGCCAGCTCCGGTGGAATGGAACGGATCCCATCGTAGGCCAACTCACAAGCCTTGGTATCGGCTCCGCTGCCCGCCAACTCATCCAGCGCATATCTGAGAAATTCCAACTGCAGCTTGGATAGTGGAACCTGGCTTTTGGACTTCACCTGTTTCCGCAGGCGTCCTTCAATTTCCGTGCGGTACGCTGGAAGCGGCGGCTTCCTTGGCGTCTTTCCCGATGCCACCCTGGCCCAATACCCCCTGGGTGGCTTTGGTACCTGCAGTCGTTGACACAGCTTTCCCAAGGCCACATCAGAAATTCCTAACTCGCACGCCACCTCTGTGGCAGGGTGTTCCCAAACAAGAGCGAATAGTTCCTCGCGTGACGGCGCCCTATCCTTCAACAAATCTCATCCCTCGGCATCAAGCTGTTTATCGTCCTCAGCCAGTCGGTCTCGTCGCCGCTGTGCGGCAGGACAGATACCCTGCCGACGCATGACCTTATCGTCCTGGAGCCGCGCTCGAGCCTCCGCCAGCATGCCCTCAGGATAGTTTCTAATCTTGACCTAAACCAGCTTGCCGGTCTCGGGGCTGGTGTAGCGGTAGAAGAACGTCTTGACGCCC
>JBKHDT010000036.1:0-22743 GCA_046541195.1 Halothiobacillaceae bacterium
AGCGGAAACCGAGAAATCACTCAACGAACTGTCCAAGATCGCTTGACCACTACATGGAAACACCCTTAAGAAAAACAATTCAGTCTCGTAGGCCCGATAAGGCCGCAGGCCGCATCGGGCAAATCCCGTCCCGCCACGCCGGTCGCGCAGAAAATCTGCGCTCCCACAATCCAGGCATTGCCCCCTGTAGGAGGCCAGCTCCGCTGGGCGACCGACGACGCCGAAACCCGGATCGCGGTTTCGCACGTCCGTAGGCCCGATAAGGCCGCAGGCCGCATCGGGCAACCACGCCACGGCACCCCACGGATCCCGCCGGATGCGGCTTCGCCTTATCCGGCCTACATCGCTACATCGCGGTGGGCAACCCCGTCGCGCAGAAAATCTGCGCTCCCACAATCCCAACCCGCCCAAACCTCGCACCGTGACCTCTAGACGATGTAGGAGGCCAGCTTTGCTGGGCGACCAGCTCGCGCAGCGAGCTTCCAACCACCCCAAACCCGGATCACGACCCTGTCTCGTAGGTCGGAAGGGCCGAAGAACAGGGATGCCGCCATGGACGGCGGCAAGGGGTGTAGACTAGGGATGAATTGGGGCATCCATGCCCCAATCGGGAATCTGAAGCATTCGTGCAGAGTTTTTTTAAGGCAGCTTGTAGTCGCCGCTGCCGCCGCCCATGAAGATGCCGTCCCAGAATTCGTCGGGCTTGGGCTGCTCGAAGTAGTAGCCCTGCAGGGCGATGCGTCCCTCGTACTGGCGCAGCAGGCGGATCTGTCCTTCGGTCTCGACGCCTTCGACGACCGCGTCCAGCTCCAGTTCGTGCGCCATGCGCAGGATGGAGCCAAGCAGCCGCGCCGCGTCGGGATTTTCCTCGACCGGGGCCAGCAGGCAGCGGTCGACCTTGAGCCGCGAGAACGGCAGGCGGATCAGCGCATCCAGCGCGGAGTGGCCACTGCCGAAATTGTCGATGGACAGGTTGAAACCCATCTGGGCGAGCCGGTCCAGCCGGTCGGCGACCAGGTCGGCCGTGCTGGCATCAAGTTCGGTCTGGGTGATCTCCAGGACCACGGACCCGGGGCTGACGCCGGACTTGCGCAGCACCTCGGTCAGCTGCGCCTCTAGACCGTCACGCAAAAGCAGGTAGGGCGGGGTGTTGATGGCCATCACCAGATCCCGTCCCAGCCGGTCGGACCATTCGCGCAAGCGGTCGCAGGCTTCCTTGAAGGCCCAGGTGTTGAGCTGGGAAAGGACGCCGGCTTCCTCGGCCAGCGGCAGGAAATCCCCGGCGGTCAGCCATTCCTGTCCCGGGCGGCGCCAGCGCATCATTGCCTCGAACCCGGTGAGCCGGCCATTCGCCAGCGAGACCATCGGCTGGTAGCACATCTTGATTTCCCGGTTGGCCAGCGCACTCTTCAGCGCCTGCTTCATTTCCAGCCTGGTCATGGCGTCGTCCTTGATGCGTCCGCTGTAGGCGGCCAGCGGCTCACCCTGGTCCCGCGCGTGGCTGAGCGCGGCCTGGGCAGCCATGACCAGGTCGTTGAGCTGCTTTCCGTCTTCGGGGAAGCAGGCAAGACCGGCGCTGGGATGCGCGTCGACCGTGTAGCCGTCCACCCGGATCGACTCGCCGAGCACCTTCAGAAGACGCTGCAGACGCTCCATGACCGCCTGGCGTCCGCCATTGGCCGGGTCGTCGAGATCCAGCAGCAGGGCAAACTCGTCGGTCCCGGTCCGCGCGACCATGATCGCGTCGGGAAACTGTTCCGACACGCGCTGCGTGGCCCAGAGCAGGACCTGGTTGCCATGCTCGTGGCCCAGTGCGTCACTGATCGAGCGCAGGGCGTCGAAGCCGAGGATGGCCAGCAGCAGGGGACGGTCGTTCCGGTCCCCGAGCAGCACGCCGAGGCGATTGTGGAAGGCGTCGCGGTTGTAGAGGCGGGTGGTCCGGTCCCGCTCGGCGGCCCAGAGCAGCTGGCGCTCGGTTTGCCTGGTTTCCGTCAGGTCATTGATCACGAAGATGCGATGCGCTTCCTTGCGGTCCGGGGCCGTGACATGGCGGGCACTGATCAGCGCAATGCGATCCTCGCCACTGCGGTGGGGAATCTTCAGCTCACCGGACCACTCGCCCTTGTCGTCGAGGGCATGCAGGATCCGCTCGGCCATCTCGGGTGCGCCGGCCGTGAGTCGCTCAAGCGGGTCAATGCGTTCGATCTGCTCGCGGGAGGTGCCGAGCAGACGCAGCAGCGAGCCGTTGCAACGAAGGAGCCGGTTGTCGGCATCCAGGATCAGCAGCGCCTCGCGAATATTGTTGAAGGCCGACTCGGCCAGCGTGTTGTCGCGGGTGCTGCGCCGGACTTCCTGGAGCTGTTTCTGCAGTTGGCGACTTTCCTTCTTGAAGTTGGCGTTGGCGATGTTCTGGGCGTTCAGGGCCGAGCCGAGCCGAACGATCTGCCGGGCCAGCACGCCGATCTGGTCCGGGCGGTGCTCGGCATCCAGACGCTGGTTCGGATCGCCCTCTGCCATCTTTCTGGCCCGGCGCGCGAGCAGGGACAACTGGAACTGGAACAGGCCGAGCGCCAGCAGCATCAGGGCAAGCTGCGCCCCGATGAACAGCTGGACCTGGCTTGCCAGCCCGACGGTGGAACCGGAAACCGCACTTTCAGCGGCTTGGCCGATGCTCTTGAGCTGGCTGCCGGCGGCGATTGCCAGGTTGTCGAAATCCTCGATCAGGATGGCATGTGACTGGCTTCGCAGGGTGCGCAGAAGCTCCTGGGCCCGAGATGGACCGAGTTCGAGAAAGCGAACGGGCAGGGCGGCGAGCTGTTCGTCCAGCGCGGACAGGTTGCCTTGCAGGGCCTCGACGCTCCGGCTGCCGTGATCGGCCAGCACGCGCAGATCGGGGCTGCCGTCGATCCGGTTGCGGATTCGTTGCAGCTCGAGCAGGAGATCGTGGGTATCCAGCCGGGCCCGGTCGGTGGCGTTTTCCGCGAAGTGATCGAGGTCTTCATCGAATTGACCGAAGGCAGATCGCAGTGTGCCAATCGCCGCGTAGACGCGCTCGACTTCGGCCGCGGTGCGCCCCATCTGCTGCGTCGCTTCCGAAACGCGATTGTCGAAGTGGCTGAGCATCCAGCCGGCGAGCCCGACCTGCAGTCCCAGGATCAGCAGGAACTGGACGGGTAGCGAGTAAATGGCGCGGATCATGGCTGTGCCTGCTCCTCGTTGACTTGTATGACCAGCTCGACCCGCCGGTTTGCCGCCCGGCCTTCGGCGGTGTCGTTGCTGGCGATCGGTCGCGTGTCGGCAAGACCCACGGCCTGCATGCGTGTTTCGGCGATCCCGCGGGAGGCCAGATACCGGAGTACCGAGCTTGCCCGGCTCGCGGACAGTTCCCAGTTGGAGGGAAAGCGCAGCGTCCGGATCGGGATATTGTCCGTGTGGCCCTCGATCGAGATCGGGTAGGGCTGGTCGGCCAGTCGCCGGGCCAGTTCGTCGAGCAGCGTCAGACCGGCATCGGACAGGCGCGCCGCGCCGGGTGCAAACAGGATGTTGTCCCGGATGCGCAGGTTGATCTGGCCCTCGACGACGGTCAGGTCGACCTGATCGTCCATGCCCGTCAGCGCATTCCGCAGCTGCTCGGTTTCCTGATCGGCCGGCTCCTGCTCGGGCCGGTCGGCTTCCCTGTCCTCCACGGGCTTCTCGGCCGGTTCGGGGTCGATGACCGGCTCGCCGGCCTCGTCCTGCGTCGGCGCCTGCTGCGGACGCTCCGCCGGGCGGCCGGTTTCCTCGGCACGGTACTGTTCCGGATCGGGCCCGCTTCCGGGTGCTCCATCGTATCGATCCGGTTCATAGTAGGCATAGGCCACCAGAACGACGAACAGGGTCAGCAGCAGGGTCTTGAGGTCGACCATGGTCAGCAGCCAGAGTGCCTGGTCGTCCTCCTCGGCCCGGTGGTCATGCGCCCAGCCCTCGTTCCAGGGCCGATTGCGGCCGTGCATCCGGGCGGAGGTTTCCATGCGTGCCAGCGCCTCGGCAACCGGCTCGTTCCGCCCGGTTGCATCCGGGTCGGGCGGCCGGGTCTCCCCGGACTGGCTTGAGTCGGCGCGCGCCTCGCTCAACCTCGCGGCCCCTTGCCGGGGGGGCGGTGTCCCGGATCGCGCAGCTCGTCCTCGTTCTGGGCCACGAACGATTCCAGGGTTTCACGGATGAACGCCGGGCTTCGCTGTTGCTGCATCAGCATGATCCCCTCGACCATCATGTTCATGAGCATGACCCGCTGCTCCGTCCTTCGTTCGAGCTTGAGTGCAATCGGCTTGAAGAACATGTTGGCCAGCAGAATGCCGTACAGGGTGGTGACCAGTGCCAGCGCCATGTTCTGGCCGATCTGCTCGAAGGCTGCCTGGTCCAGCACGTACAGCATGTTGACCAGCGCCAGCAGGGTGCCCAGCATCCCGAAGGCCGGGGCGAAACCGGCCATGGTCCTGAACACCTGGGCTTCGGCCCGTTCCCGCGCCCGCATCCGCGCGATCCGCCACTGCAGCAGGGTGAGGGTGTCCTCGGTGCTCGCGCCATCGAGTACCATCTGCACGCCGGTGCGCAAGAACGGGTTGCGGATTTTCGAGAGCCGCTGGTCCGCGCGGTTGATCTCGCCACGAAACTGCAGCTTGGCCACCTCGGTCAGTTCCTTGATGTCGCGCTCCGCGTAGAGCTTCTCGTTGCGCAGCACGATCGCGAAAACCCGGAAGACGCGCACCACTTCGTTCATGGGGTAACTGATGAACGTGGCGGCCAGCGTGCCACCGATCACCAGGAGCAGCCCGGGGATGTTGATAAAATTCGTGACATGGTCGGTCGAGAGAAACACCGCCAAGACCACCAGCCCGAAACCGCCGAGCATCCCGATGAGGGTGGATGGATTCATTCAACGCTCGATTTCAAAAGGACCATGACCTGATTATGTCCCTGATCGATACCCATTGTCATCTGGACTTCCCGGTCTTTGACGCGGACCGGAGCGCCGTCCTGGCCCGTGCCGCCGATGCCGGGCTGGATGCCCTCGTCGGTGTCGGGACGGAGCCAGGTGGCTGGACCCGCCAGCGGGCCATGCTGGCCGACCGGCCTGCGGACGGGCCGAAGCTCTACCTGGCCCACGGCCTGCATCCCTGGTTTCTGGCGCAGGCGCCCGATGACTGGCCGGACCGCCTGCAGGCCTGCCTGGAAGACCCCCCGGCGGCCACGCAAGTGGTGGCCGTGGGCGAAATCGGCCTCGATTTCGGGCAGGGCATGCCGGACGAGGACAGCCAGCGCCGGGTGCTGGAGCGGCAGCTTGACCTGGCCGAGTCCCTGGACCTGCCGGTCATCCTGCACGCCCGCAAGTCCGAAGACCGCCTGCTCTGGTATCTGCGGCGGCGCCCGGCCCTGCGCGGGGTGATTCACGGATTCACCGGATCGGATCAGCAGGCGCGTGCCTTCGTCGATTGCGGCTTCTTCATCGGGGTCGGGACCGCGATCACCCATCCGGGCGCCACCCGGCTGCGCCCGATCGTGGCGGGACTGCCCGAAACGGCCCTGCTGCTGGAGACCGACGCGCCGGATCAGCCGCCCGCGGGACATCGTGGCGAACGAAACGAGCCGGCATGGCTGGTGGCGGTCCTGGCGACCCTGGCGGACCTGCGCGGGCAGGACCCCGCTGTGCTCGCAGGCTCCACGTGGGATAATGCCTGCCGACTTTTCGCGCTGGAGACCATATGAGCGACATGCACGAGCGCACCCGGATTCTGGTGGGCGAAGACGGCCTGGCTCGTCTTGCCGCAGCGCGGGTGCTGGTCGCGGGGCTCGGCGGTGTGGGCGGTGCCTGTGCCGAGGCGCTCTGCCGGGCGGGCATTGGCCATCTGACCCTGCTCGACCATGATACCTTCGCCCCGTCGAACCTGAACCGGCAGCTTCTGGCCACCCGGGACGTGCTCGGTCGGCCCAAGGCCGAGGTCGCCGCCGAACGCCTGCGCGCCATCCGGCCGGACCTGGCCCTCTGCGTCCGCCAGACGTTTCTTGCGCCGGGTGATGCGGATGACCTGGTGGCGGGGGGCGGTTTCGATTACGTGGCCGATTGCATCGATTCGGTTGCCTGCAAGGCCGCGCTGGTGCTGGCCTGCCAGCGACACCAGGTGCCTGCGATGACCAGCCTGGGCGCCGGCGGCCGCATCGACGTGCGACAGGTGCGCGTCGGTCAACTCGGCGCGGTGGAAGGCTGCGGGCTGGGTCGGGCATTGCGAAAGCGCCTGCGTGGCGAGGGCGGTTCGCTGGAGCTCCCCGTGGTCTATTCGACCGAGGTGCCCGTTCCGCCCTTGCCGCACGCGCCCGTGGGGTCCGGGTCGACAGCCGGCCGTCCGCGCGCCACCAACGGCACCATCAGCTACCTGCCAAACTTGTTCGGCATGATGGTTGCCGGGGAGATCATCCGGCAGCTGCTTTCATCCGGCGAAGAAATCGCCTGAGCAATCAGCTCAGGTCCTCGATCACTTCCGCATCCACATCACCGCCGCCCATGGCGCTGCTGATGTGCTCGATGGAGATGAACCCCTCGTCCTCGTCGGCAAAGTCGACGGCCGTGCCCTGCCAGGTCATCGGGCGGACCTCGGTGAACCCGTCGGGGTCCTGCACCAGGGCAAAGCAGACCAGCGGCTCAATGACCGGGTCGTCCTCGTCGTCGACGTAGAGCGCGAACCAGCCTTCGGCGGGCATCATCTGGACGATCCTGGGATCGGTGGCTTCGGACATGGGATGGACTCCGTGTGGGGACTCGCAGCGAGACGGGGTCATCCTAACCCGCTCCGCTCCGGGCCGCATGGTCTGACTCGTTATCCGCGTCCCGCGCGTTGCTTTGTCGCAACAGACGCGGTGCGGGTCCATGCCGGGCCAGGTACCGGGGCCGCGCCCCAGCCGAAGGCCCGGACGGATGCGAAGACGCCCGTGCAGGGCGCGGATGCGCGGCCGTTCGCGGTTGCAGGTGGGTCCAGTCCGCTTATCAATCGCACCGTGCCGGCCGGGCGTGAACGGGCAGACGGCGAAGCACGGCGGCCTGCCTTGCCGGGCGCGCCCGCGGGCCGCTTCGTGCACAGATCGCTTAACGGTCGAGCTTCTCGCTCAGCAGGCGGATCTGTGCCCTCAGCGCGCGGACTTCCTCGCGCAGGGCCTGGGTGTCGGCGCCCAGGGGCTCTGCCTCGCGGTGGACGACCTCCTGGATCATGCGCTCCTCGACCTGGTCGTGCTCTTTCTGCAGGGATTGCATCGCGTCGATGATCAGCGCGATGAACAGGTTGAGCATGGTGAACGTCGCGACCAGGATGAAGAACACGAAGAAAATCCCGGCCCAGGGGTGGGACTCCATCACCGGGCGCGCGATACCCATGGACCAGCTTTCCAGTGTCATGACCTGGAACAGCGTGTAGAGCGCGCCCCCCAGGGTGCCGAACCACTGGGGATGGGTTTCGCCGAACAGACCGTGGGCGATGATGGCAAACACGTAGAAGACGATGCCGAGCAGGGCGGCGATCGACACAATGCCCGGGATGGCGGCCAGCAGGGCTTCGACCACGAACCTGAGTTTCGGGATCATCGAGATCAGCCGCAGCAGCCGCAGGACCCGCAGAACGGCGAAGGGACCGCTGATCGGGACGAGGGCGATGGCCACCACGAAAAAATCGAATAGATTCCAGGGGTTTCGGAAGAAACTGCCGCGTTGCGCGTACAGCTTGATGAGGATCTCGACCACGAACACGGCGAGGATGGCCCGGTCGATCCCCTTGAGCAGCGTGCCGGCCTGGTCCATGACCTGATCGGAGGTTTCCAGGCCGAGAATCAGGGCGTTGAACAGGATCAGCGCAATGATGAACCGCTGGAACGTCCGCGATTCCACCAGACGGTGAGCGCGCTCGCGCATCGGAAGACGGGAGAGGTCGTTCATGGTTTCAGGACTTGTTGAACAAAGGGAAACCGGGAAGCCGGACGAGTCAGACGTGATGCTCGCCGCGCAGGATGGCCAGCACCCGCTCCAGCTCCAGGCGCAGCCCGGCGGGGGTGGCAGGTGCTTTCGGCGCGACCGGCGCCGAGGTCGGCTCCGGAGCGCGGGGTGCTTCGGCTGGGGGCGCGGGTCGGGCCGCCTGGGGTTGTTCGAGTTGCTGGCGGGCGCCGGCGATGGTGAACCCCTGGTCGTAGAGGAGGTTGCGGATCCGCCGGATCAGCTCAATGTCGTGGCGCTGATAGTAGCGGCGGTTGCCCCGGCGCTTGACCGGCTTGAGCTGACCGAATTCCTGCTCCCAGTAGCGCAGGACGTGGGTCTTGACGGCGCAAAGCTCGCTGACCTCACCGATGGTGAAATAGCGCTTCTGCGGGATCGCGGGCAGGTCTGCCGTTTCAGTCGTGCTGCTGGCCGTCATGGGCCTCGACCATGCTCTTGAGTTTCTGGCCCGCGCGGAAGGTGACCACGCGGCGGGCGGTCACCGGGATTTCCTCGCCGGTCTTCGGGTTGCGCCCGGGGCGTTCTCCCTTGTCCCGCAGCGTGAAGTTGCCGAAACCCGAGAGCTTGACTTCCTCGCCGGACTCAAGCGTATCGCGCAACTCCTCGAAGAAGAGTTCCACGAAGTCCTTGGCTTCGCGCTTGTTGAGCCCGATTTCCTCGTGAAGACGCTCTACCATGTCTGCCTTGGTCAGGGCCATCGTCAACCTCTCAGTTCAATGCCGTTGTCGCCGAGGACGGCCAGAATCCGGTCGATTGCCGACTGGATGTCAGTGTCCGTAAGGGTGCGAGTATTGTCTTGGAAAATCAAGCCCAAAGCGATACTAGCGAAACCCGTTTCGACGCCCTTGCCCCGGTAGATGTCAAACAGCACCAGCGACTGCAGTGTCGGCAGATCAAGGCTGCGCACCAGGGTGGTCAGCCCGGTCGCGGCGATCCGGTCCGGTACCAGCAGGGCCAGGTCACGCCGGATGGACGGGAAGCGCGAGACCGGCCGGTAGGCCGGCATCGGGGCCTCGGCGATCACGCTGCGTTCGATCTCGAACAGATAGATCCGGCCGGGCAGGTCAAGGGCCTGCTGGTGGCCCGGATGCAGCGCACCGATCCAGCCGACCGTCCGGTCATCCTGAACGATCCGGGCGCTCTGGCCCGGGTGCAGTGCCGGATGCTCGGCCGCCTCGAAGGACAATGCGGCCCCCTGGCGACTGAGCGACAGGATGGCCTCGAGGTCGCCCTTGGCGTCGAAGAAGTCCACTGGACGCTCGCTGACGCCCCATTGTTCCGGCAACTTGGGGCCCGCCAATAGCCCGGCGATCATGTCCTCCTGCGCCACGCCGGTCTCCGCGGCCGGGTCCGGACGAAAGCGCAGCCCGGTTTCGAAAAGCCGCAGGCGCGCCTGCTGGCGGTGCATGTTGAACGCTGCAGTATCGAGCAGCCCCGCCCAGAGCGTCGTGCGCATGACGGCCATTTCCCGGGAAATGGGGTTGGCCAGTGCAACCGGCGGCTGCTCGGGGGTCAGGCGTGCCAGCAGGGATTCGGCCACGAAGGAGTAGGTGATCACTTCGTGGTAGCCCCGGTCGACCAGCAGGTCGGCGACCCGCGATCGGGGCAGCTCGGTTTCCGGCATCGGAGACTGGGCGAGCCGCGCACGGGGCGTCTCGGCACGGATATGGTCATAGCCGATCATCCGGGCGACTTCCTCGACGAGGTCCTCGCGGATGTGGATATCGAAGCGATGGGGCGGGGGCGTCACGCTCAGGTGGTCGCCCGTCCGGCTCACGTCCATGCCGAGTCGGCGCAGCATGGCGGCCGCTTCGTCGGCCGCGACGCTAATGCCGAGCTTGTCCGAGAAGAACGCCGCATCGATCTGCACCGGCTCCTGCCCCGGCAAGTCCTGCCCGACCCAGTGAACGGGCCCGGCTTCTCCGCCGGCGATTTCCAGGAGCAATGCCGTGGCCCGCTCCATGGCTATCTCTGGCAGGGTCGGGTCGACGCCGCGCTCGAATCGGTAGGAAGAATCAGTGTTCAGTCCGAACTGCCGGGCCCTCCCGACAATCGCCTCGGGCCGGAAATGGGCCGACTCGAGCAGTACCTCGGTGCAGCCCTCGCCGACGGCACTCGCGGCGCCGCCGATAATGCCGGCCAGGGCCACGGGGCCGTTGCGGTCGGCGATCACCAGCATGTCCGGCGTCAGGGTGAGCGTCTGCCCGTCCAGTGCCTCGAGCCGTTCGCCACTGCGCGCCATCCGCACGGAGATATCCCCGGCAATCCGGCGCCGGTCGAAGGCATGCATGGGCTGACCGAGCTCCAGCAGCACGTAATTGGTCACGTCCACCACCGGCGAAATGCAGCGCAGGCCGCCGCGCCGCAGCCGTTCCTGCATCCACAGGGGCGTGCGGGCATCGGGATTGACGCCGCGAACCATGCGCAGCCCGTAGCGGGGGCAGGCCTGCGGCTCATGCACCATCACCTGCGGCTGCTCGTCGATCGTCGGGTGCACCGGCGCGAGGGCCGGGCCTGCGGCGGTCAATCCGGTCAGGGCCGCGGTTTCCCGGGCGATGCCGCGAATGCTCAGGGCATCGCCGCGGTTGGGGGTGATGCCCAGTTCGATGACCCGGTCATCCAGCTCCAGCCAGTCCCGCAGGTCGGTACCCACCGGCGCATCGGCCGGCAGGTCCCAGAGCCCGCCGCCCTCGTCGCCCAGGCCCAGCTCGGTGGCCGAGCAGAGCATCCCGAAGGACTCGACGCCGCGCAGTTTGGCGCGCTTGATCCTGAGGTTGCCGGGCAGGACCGCGCCGAGTCGCGCGAAGGGTGCCCGCATGCCCGCGCGGACGTTGGGGGCCCCGCAAACGACCTGCTGGCGCGTGCCGCTGCCGTCTTCGACCTGGCATACGCGCAGCTTGTCGGCATCGGGGTGGGCGGCGACCTCGACCACGTGGCCCACGACCACGTCGGCGAATTCGCCGGCCGCCGGTTCGATGGCGTCGACCTCCAGGCCGGCCATGGTCAGTCGATGAGCGAGTGCCTCGGTATCCAGGTCGGGGTCGACCCACTCGCGCAGCCATTGTTCTGAAAAGCGCATGTTTCTCGTTAATCCGTGCGTCGGTTCCAGGTCGGTTTCATCCCGTGATCACACGGGGGCTGGCGGGGAAGACCACGTGCCAGGCGACGGTCTTTCCCGATTCAATATCCAGGCGGTCGGGCGCGTCAGCCGGCGCCGGCCGTGCCGAACTGCTCCAGAAAGCGCAGGTCGTTCTCGAAGAAGGCGCGCAGGTCGTCCACGCCGTAGCGGAGCATGGCCAGTCGCTCGACGCCCATGCCCACGGCAAAGCCGCTGACCTGCTCCGGGTCGTATCCCACGGCCTTGAAGACATTGGGATGGACCATGCCGCAGCCAAGCACTTCCAGCCAGCCGGTCCCCTTGCATACCCGGCAGCCGGTACCGGCACACTGGACGCACTGGATGTCGACCTCGGCGGACGGCTCGGTAAAGGGAAAAAACGACGGGCGCAGCCGCACGGGCAGGTCGTCGCGTTCAAACAGCGTGGCCAGGAACTGCTCCAGGGTTGCCCGCAGGTCGGTGAAGCGCACCTGTTCGTCGACGTAGAGCACCTCGACCTGGTGGAACATGGGCGAGTGGGTCATGTCCGAGTCGCAGCGGTACACCCGTCCCGGGGCGATCAGGCGCAGCGGGGGACGTCCGGACTGCATCGCGCGAACCTGCACCGGCGAGGTATGGGTACGCAGCAGCCGGTGGGCATCCACGTAGAAGGTATCGTGCATGGCCCGGGCCGGATGGGTCTCCGGGATGTTCAGCGCGGTGAAGTTGTGCCAGTCCTGCTCGATCTCCGGCCCTTCGGCGACATCGTAGCCCATGCGCTTGAAGATCGTTTCGATGCGCCGGAGCATGCGGGTGACCGGGTGCAGTGCCCCGATCCGCTGACCCCGTCCGGGCAGGGTCACGTCGATGCGTTCGGCCTGCAGCCTGCTGGCCATCGCCTCGTGCTCGAGTTCGGCACGGCGCGTTTCCAGGGCTTCCGCCAGCTGCTGCTTGGCCGTGTTGATCACGGCGCCCATCCGCTTGCGCTCCTCGGGCTCGAGGCTGCCCAGGCTTTTCATGCGGCTGGTGATCTGGCCCTTCTTGCCGAGAAACGCCACCCGCACGGTCTCCAGATCGGCGGGCGTTCGTGCCTGGCCGATGTCGCTCATCGCCTGGTCCACCAGGCCGTTCAGATCGTCACTCACTTGCTCTGCCTTGAAATGTGTGGGCGAGGGGCGCGTGCAGCCGCTGCAGGGCCGACCACCGGTGCCGGCCACGGCTGGTGGGCGTCCTGGAAAAAGAACGAGGCGCTGGTCGCGCCTCGTTCCGGAAACATGTCGCGCGCCCGAAGGCGCGGCGAATTATACCCCAGTCGGGGTCTCAGCCAGCCAGTGCGGCCTTGGCCTTGTCCGCCAGGGCGGCAAAGGCAGTCTTGTCGTGAACGGCCAGGTCGGCCAGCACCTTGCGGTCAACCTCGATCTCCGCCTTGATGAGGCCATTGATCAGGCGGCTGTAGGACAGGCCGTTGTTGCGCGCCTCGGCGTTGATCCGGGTGATCCACAGGGCCCGGAACTGGCGCTTCTTCTGACGGCGGTCGCGGTAGGCGTACTGGCCTGCCTTGATGACCGCCTGATTGGCGACGCGGTAGACGCGCGAGCGGGCACCGTAGTAGCCCTTGGCCTTGTTCAGGACCTTCTTGTGGCGTGCGCGGGCGGTTACGCCTCTCTTCACTCGTGCCATGGTTCAGTCACCTCCTCAGGAATAGGGCAGCATGCGGGCTACGGAAGCCTCGTCGCGCTCGTGGATGTAGGACGGCGAGCCAAGCTGCCGCTTGCGCTTGCTGCTCTTCTTGGTGAGGATGTGGCGCAGGTGTGACTGCTTGCGCTTGAAACCGCCGGCCGTGGCCTTGAAGCGCTTTGCGGCGCCGCGGTTGGTCTTCATCTTGGGCATGGGTAACTCCGGTTCTGGGTTCTGGTTATGTCACCGGGCCGCGTCGGAGTGGCTAACGCGCCCGGCAATTTCATCCCTGGTGGCATTCGGGGCCATCGGGAAGCCGCCCGTTTTCTGGGCGGATTGACGCCTGCGCCCGGGAGGCAGACCGTCCCGGGATGCAAAACGCCCCGCCATTGAAATGGCGGGGCGCAGATTATGCCCTGAGCGGCAGGGCATTTCAATGACTTCGCGGCGGTACGCCGCCGGGGCGTCGGTCAGGTTTTCTTCGGCGCCATTACCATGGTGACCTGCCGGCCCTCCAGGCGAGGCCGCTGCTCGACGTTGGCCAGCCCGGCAAGGTCCTGCTCGATCCGGTCCAGCAGGGCGCCGGCCACGTCACGATGGGCCATTTCCCGTCCGCGAAAGCGCAGCGTGATCTTGACCTTGTCGCCGGCCTCCAGGAACCGCGTGGCGTTGCGAAGCTTGACCTGGTAGTCGTGGTCTTCGGTGCCGGGGCGGAACTTGACTTCCTTGACCTCGATCTGCTTCTGCTTCTTCTTGGCCTCGGCTGCCTTCTTGCTCTGCTGATACTTGAACTTGCCGTAGTCCATGATCTTGCAGACCGGCGGACTGGCCTGCGGGGCCACTTCCACCAGGTCCAGGCCGGACTCGGTGGCCATGTCCAGGGCGTCACGGACCCGGACAATGCCGGCCTGTTCGCCCTGCGCGTCGATCAGCCGGACTTCTCGGGCCGTGATTTCGTTGTTGATGCGCGGCTCGTCGGGCTTGCGCGCAGGTTGCGGTCGGGAAAGAGCGATGTTCGTATCCTCCAAGAAATTTCGGTTCCGTGGCGTGATTGGCCCTGAAAGCGGCGCGAAGTGCCGATCAGGTGGCCGATCAGGCCCCGGCCGCTTCGACTTCCGCTTGAAGTCGTTCGATCAGTGACGGGACGCTGATCACGCCCAGGTCCTCGCCGCTGCGGGTGCGAACGGCCAGGCTGTCCTGGTCCTGCTCCCGGTCGCCGGCGACCAGCAGGTAGGGTACCCGCTGCAGCGTATGCTCACGGATTTTAAAGCCCACCTTTTCGTTTCTCAAGTCGGCCTTCACCCGCAGACCCGCGGCCTGCAGGCGCCTGACAACCTGCGTGACGTATTCGGCATGCTTGTCCGTGATGCCCATGACCACCGCCTGTTCCGGGGCCAGCCAGAGCGGGAACTGTCCGGCGTGGTGCTCGATCAGGATGCCCACGAAGCGTTCCAGGGACCCGAGTATGGCCCGGTGGATCATTACCGGGACGTGGCGGCTGCCATCCTCGCCCACGTATTCGGCACCGAGCCGGCCTGGCATCGAGAAGTCGACCTGAATGGTGCCGCACTGCCAGTTGCGCCCGATGCAGTCCTTGAGGGTGAACTCGATCTTGGGTCCGTAAAAGGCGCCTTCGCCGGGTTGGACACGAAAATCCAGACCCTTGCCCGTGAGTGCCTGGTCGAGCGCGGATTCGGCCTTGTCCCAGAGCGTGTCGTCACCGACCCGCTGGTCCGGGCGCGTCGAAAGCGCCATGGAAATATTGTCAAAGCCGAAGCGCCGGTAGATGTCGAAGGTCTGGTCGATCAGCTCGGCCACCTCCGCGGCGAGCTGGTCCTCGGTGCAGAAGATATGGGCGTCATCCTGGGTGAAGCGCCGTGCCCGCATCAGCCCGTGCAGGGTGCCGGAGGGTTCGTTGCGGTGCACGGTGCCGAACTCGGCAATCCGGTAGGGCAAATCCCGGTAGCTCTTGAGCCCCTGATTGTACACCTGGACGTGGCCGGGGCAGTTCATCGGCTTGATTGCATAGTCGCGGCCTTCGGTATGGGTCGCGAAGATCATGTGGCCGAACTTGTCCCAGTGGCCGGATTTTTCCCACAGGCTGCGGTCGAGCACCTGCGGGGTGTTGACTTCCTCGTAGCCGTGTCGCGCCAGGTGCTGGCGCATGAAGCCCTGCACCTGGTTGAACAGCGTCCAGCCCTTGTGATGCCAGAACACCATGCCCGGCGCCTCTTCCTGGAAGTGGAACAGGCCCAGTTGCTTGCCGATGCGCCGGTGGTCGCGCTTTTCCGCCTCGGCCAGCTGGTGCAGGTAGGCCTTGAGCTCCTTTTCCGTGGCGAAGGCCGTGCCGTAGATCCGCGTGAGCATCTCGTTGCTGGAGTCGCCGCGCCAGTACGCGCCGGCGACCTTGGTCAGCTTGAACGCCTTCAGGTAGCTGGTGGCCGGCACATGCGGGCCGCGGCACAGGTCGGTGAATTCTCCCTGGCTGTACAGCGACAGTTCCTCGTTTTCGGGGATGTCCTCGATGATCTGGACCTTGTACTCCTCGCCCAGGTCGCGGAAGAAGCTGATTGCCTCGTTGCGCGGCAGCACCCGGCGCGTAACCGGCAGTCCTTCCTGGGCAATTTCCTTCATCCGCTGCTCGATCGCTTCGAGATCCTCGGTGGTGAAGGGACGCTCGAAGGCAAAGTCGTAGTAGAACCCGTTCTCGATCACCGGCCCGATGGTGACCTGGGCGCCGGGAAACAATTGCTGAACCGCCTGGGCCATCAGGTGTGCGGTCGAGTGACGGATGATCTCCACGCCCTCGGGGTCGCGGGGCGTGATGATCGCGAGATTGGCGTCATGGCTGATCACCCGGCCGGTGTCCATCAGGCGGCCGTCGATCTTGCCGGCCACGGCGGCCTTGGCAAGACCGGGGCCGATGTCCGCGGCGATTTCCGCGATGGAGACCGGGTGGTCGAAATGGCGTTTCGATCCGTCGGGAAGGGTAATGGTGGGCATCACGCTCTCCTTTGGCAGTGGCGACTCATACCAGAAGCCGCATGTTTCAGGGGCGACGGCGCGCCTTCCGGCGACGTCCGACACATGGCGGGGCGCGGTGTCGGCCCCGGGACTGGCCCGGCGATCTCCGCCCGGGGCGCGGGGGGGATGCAAGGAGCACGCGATTCTACGTGAGCGCCGGGGGCTGTCAACCGGGCAGGTCCGCGAGGTGCTGCCGGTTGCGTCCCTGAGCCTTCGCCGCGTACATCGCCGTGTCGGCCCGGTGGAAGATTTCCTCGGGATCGTGCTCGTTGCCGCAGAAGACCGCGGTGCCCAGGCTCGGGGTGACCTGCAGGCGCTCTTCAAGACCATCGAGTGCACAGTCCTCGCCGACGGCGTCCAGTATCCGGTCCCCGATCGACCGGGCGCGTCGCTGCGCCACCTCGGCATCGGCTGCCAGATCGGGAAACAGCAGGATGAACTCGTCGCCCCCCATCCGGGCGACTACGCCGCCGTGATCCGACGACCATTCCCGAAGCCGGTCGGCGATTATCACCAGCAGCTGATCGCCACGCTCGTGGCCGAAGGCATCGTTGACCTGCTTGAATCGATCCAGGTCCAGAAACATCAGCGCCCCGCAGTGGTGACGATGGCGGTTGCTGTCCATCGCATGTTCCAATTCGTGAAACAGCCCCCGGCGGTTCGACAGCCCCGTCAGCGGGTCGGTCATCGAAAGCGTCACCAGATGGGCGTTCGCCTCGCGCAGGCGTCGATAGACCTGCTGCGCGCTTGCGGTGATGATGAAGAAGATCAGGCTGCTGGTGGTCAGCGACAGGGTGATGGTGACCATGGCCAGCTGGCTGTAGGGAATGGGCAGGCTGGGGTTCGATCCGAGAATGATCGCCAGGGCGACTCCCGTATAGGCCAGACCCATGACCTTGCCCAGCAACAGGTAGGTGCCCGCGATCCCCATGAAGAACCAGACCACGCGCAGCTCGTTGTCCGGCACGAACCAGAGCGCCGAGGAGAATATTCCCAGCGTGCCCACCAGCAGCGCCGTCGCCACCGGGCGGGTGCTGCCCGGCATCAGCCGATGGATGCCGAGAAACAGTGCGCACAATACGATGAAGCTCTGGCTCACCCAGAACTGGACCGGGCCGAGGTTGTTGAGTCCGATCCAGTGGGCCAGCACGAAGACGCTGGTGATCGCCAGCGCCAGGACCAGCAGTCCGTCCAGGGCGCGCCGCTGAAATCTGATCGTTTCGTCGTCCTGGCCGGCAGGGAGATCGGGTCGTGCGGAATGGTTCATGCGAGCTGGGGCGTCCGTTTTTTGTGCGCGACAGCGGAGGGTGACGGCTCACGACAGGCAGGCGATGTTCGCCCGCAGCCGGGCGCAAGGCCGGTCAAACCTGCCGCAGGGGCCGGGTGTGCACGCACGGCGGGCGGATGCCGACCGCTCCGTGCGTTGCTGCGCGGCGCCGTCGAGGGCTTCGTGCAGTGCTTCCCAAGGCATCAGGGGCAGCCTGCGCTTTACGCACGGCTGCACGTGCGGCCGTCATGCTAACCGGAGGGCGCTTTGGGGGAAACACCCCGGATGCGGGATGTTTCCGGGCGGGTCAGTCGGACGGGCCACCCACCCAGACCTGCTGGGCGTTCACGAACATCTTGATGCCATGAGGCCCGAGCTCGCGGCCGTAGCCGGAGCGCTTGACGCCCCCGCTGGGCAGTCGCGGATCGGTCTTGACGATGCCGTTGATGGCTACCTGCCCGGCCTCGATCCGTGCTGCCATCTCGATGGCCCGGGCGGTGTCCGCCGTCCAGATCGAGGCCCCCAGGCCGTAGGGCGTGTCGTTGGCCATGGCCAGCGCCGTCTCGCGGTCCTCGGCAGGCAGCGCCGTGGCGATGGGGCCAAAGGTTTCCTCGCAGAAGGCAGGCATGTCGTCGGTGACGTCCGCCAGCAGGGTCGGCGGGTAGAAGAACCCCGGGCCTTCGGGCAGGGCGCCGCCCAGCAGGCAACGGGCGCCGGCCTCGACGGAGGCCAGCACCTGGTGGTGCAGGTTGTCGCGCAGATCGGCGCGGGCGATCGGACCCACGTCGGTGTCTTCCTCGGCCGGATCGCCGAGACGCAACCGGGCGAGCCGCTCGCGCAGTTTCCCGAGAAAGATCTCGTACACCGGCTGCTCGACAATGATCCGCTTGGCCGCAATGCAGGACTGGCCGGCGTTGATGATCCGCGAGAGCGTTACCACGTCGGCGGCCCGATCCAGATCGGCGTCGGCCAGCACGATCACCGGGTCGGAACCTCCCAGCTCCAGCACCGCCGGCTTGATGTGCCGGGCCGCAGTCGAGGCCACGATGGCGCCGGCGCGGTCGGAGCCGGTGAAGGACACGGCCCGGATCGCCGGGTGGGCGATTGCGCCCTCGATGTCCGCCGTGGCCAGCGGCAGGTTCTGGAACACGCCTTCGGCCGCGCCGGCCTTGTCGAAGCATTCGGCGATGGCGGCCGCGCAGCCCGGCACATGGGCATCGTGCTTCATCAGGCAGGTATTGCCGGCCATCAGCGCGGGGGCGGCAAACCGGAAAGCCAGCCAGAACGGGGCGTTCCAGGGCAGAATGCCCAGCACCGGCCCGATCGGCAGGTACTGGACGTAGCTGACCAGCGCGTCGGAAGCGATCATCTCGCGTTCAAGGTAGCCGGCGGCATGGCGGGCGTAGTGCTCGGCGCACCAGGCGGCCTTGTCGACCTCCCCGCGTGCCTCCCGGATGGGCTTGCCCATCTCGTCGGTCATCAGCCGGGCAAGCCGCTCCCGGTCATTGCGCATGACCTGGGCAACCTGCTCAAGCAGCGCCGCGCGCTCGTCAAAGGGCTTCGGGCGCCAGTCCTGGTAGGCCGCCTGCGCGCGGTCGATGGCCGCATCGCGGGCCCGGGCATCGAGCGCGTCGAAGGCATGCCGTTCCCGGCCGGTCGTCGGGTCGATCACGATCTGTTTCATGAGGCCTTGCGCTCCTTTTTCTTCTTGCCCGATCCGGACTTGCCGGCCCTGTCCAGGTCGACGACCGGTTCGGGCGTGAGCGTCTTTTGCTCCGATCCGGGCTTGCGCCCTTCCTCGGGCTTGATGACGAAGTCCTCTTCGAGCGAGAAGAACGATGCACAGCTGTCCTCGGTGATGTAGATCGTGTCCGAGATGCCACAGGTCTTGTCGCCGTCCACGCCCCAGGCCCAGGGGATGATGTGGAAGGTCATGCCCTCGCGCAGCACGGTCTTGTCCCCGTGGTTCAGGCTCAGGATGTATCCTTCGTCCCAGCTCGGCGGGAAGGCAATCCCGATCGAGTAGCCCGAGCGGGTGATCAGCTTGCCGTGCCGGTCGTCGACGGTCATGATCGAGCGCACCAGGTTGTCGGCGTCCGATACGGTCACGCCGGGGCGGATCAGCTGCTTGACGCGCTGCAAGGCGGTCTTCATGCGTTCCTGGGCCTCGAGCATCAGCTCGGTCGGCTCGCCGAGCACCACGGTGCGCATCATTGCCGTGTGATAGCGGCGATAGCAGCCGCCGACCTCCATGAAGACGTGCTCGCCCGGCTGCACGACCCGGCCCTCCCAGGTGGCATGCCCGATCATCGTGCGCGGGCCGGAAGTCACGTAGGGCATGACGGCGGGCGGTTCACCACCGGCCCGGAACATGGCCGCGCTGATTTCCGCACCGATCTCGTTCTCGGTGACGCCGGCCCGGCAGGCTTCGATGCCGGCGCGCATGCCGGCCTCGGTTGCCAATGCGGCCTTGCGCATGATCTCGATCTCGTACCTGGACTTGGTCCGCCTTCCGCACTCGACAATGCCGAAGCAGTCGAGCAGCTGTCCGCCGGTGAGGGTGGTGTGCAGGGCATCCTGCTGGTAGGCCGCGAAGAAGTAGCTGTTGCGTTCGTAGCCGATGGACTTGTTGGCCAGCCCGAATTCCTTGAGGGCCGAGACCAGCATCTGGATCGCATCCCCGGTATCCGGGTAGGGCCGGGTGATCTCCACCCAGGTGCGGGCGTGGACGTTGGACTCCTCCATCGCCCGGGTAATCATGAACGGCTCGTCCACCAGCGGAATCACCAGCGCCTGGAAGAAGCTGTATCCGGTGGTCTGGTAGTCCGTCAGGTACATCAGGTTTTCCGGGTCCGAGATGACTACGGCATCAAGCAGCCGTTCGGCCATCCGGGTGCGCAGCTCCTTGAGCCGGCGCTCGTATTCCTCCATGGGGAAGGTCATGTCGTCACGTTGTCTCATGATTCACCTCCGGTTTCGGACTTCACCGCCTCGGCGAAAATCTCCAGTCCCTCGTTCAACTCGTCGTCGGGGATGGTCAGCGGTGGAATGAGCTTGATTACCTGCCCGCGTGACCCGCATCCGGCCAGCAGCAGGCCGCGGTCAAAACAGGCGCGGGCGATGCGCTTGCCCAGATCGCCGTCGATCACGTCCAGTGCCTGCATCATGCCGCGGCCACGCACGTCGAAATCCGGGTTGGTGGCGGCGATCCGCTCGAGGGCCCGCGCCATGAGCTCGCCCTTGCGCCGCGTTTCGGCGTTGAAGCCGGGGTCGTCGAAGTATTCGAGCGCAATCCGTCCGGCCACGAAGGACAGGTTCTGGCCCCGGAAGGTCCCGGTATGCTCGCCGGGTGCCCAGTGCTCGTCGTGCTCGGGCTTGTTGAGGTTCATGGCCATCGGCGTGCCGAAGCCGCCAATGCCCTTGGCCAGCGTGATGATGTCCGGGTCCAGCTCCATGCCCTCGAAGCTGAAGTATTGCCCGGTGCGGCCGCAGCCGGCCTGGATGTCGTCGATAATGAACAGCGCACCCAGGTCGCGGGCCAGCGCCTGCAGCCCCTGGAGCCATTCAGGGCTGGCGACCCGCACACCCCCCTCGGCCTGGATGGTCTCCACCAGGAAGGCGGCCGGCTTCGGCACGCCGCTTGAGGGGTCCTCGTAGATCGCGCGCAGCCGTTCGAGCGCGGGCATGCCGCAGCCGAGCTGACAGCCCGGGCAGGGCCTCTCGCAGCCGAACGCCTGATGCGTGACATGCGTCAGCGGCACGCCGGCGGCGTTGCGAAAGTGATTGTTGGTGGTCGCGGCCAGGGCGCCGAGCGTCATGCCGTGAAAGGCATGATGAAAGGCGACCACCTGCTGTCGCCCGGTGACGCGCCGGGCAAGCTTGAGCGCCGCCTCGACCGCGTTGGTGCCGGTCGGCCCCACGAACTGCAGCCGGTAGTCCATGCCGCGCGGCTCGAGGATGTCATGCACGAACTTGTCGATGAAGGCGCGCTTGGCAGTGGTGTACATGTCCAGGCTGTGGGCCACGCCATCGGACTCGATGTACTCGATCAGCGCCTGTTTCATCTTCGGCGGGTTGTGGCCGAAATTCAGGACACCTGCTCCGGCGTAGAAATCAATGTATCGGCGGCCCGCCTCGTCGAACTGCAGGGCATTGCGGGCGGTGGTGAAGACCGTGGGGGCGGCGCGGCAGTAGGCTCGTATTTTCGATTCCCACTGTTCGAAGATTTCCATGGGAAGCTCCTTGTCGGACGTGTGATGGCGACAGCGGCTGTGCCCTGGCTGTGCGGGGGCTGTCGATGGCATGCATCGGTCGGCTCAGCAAGAACCTTGCCGGCCTTGTCCGTGCGTGGTCTGTCCCGGGTCAGCCCGGGCTGGTGGCTGCCGGTGGCGCCAGCCCGGCGAGCCGGACCAGCACCCGGCCGACCGGGTCGAGCAACCGGTCGTTGAAATCGTAACGGGGGCTGTGACAGGGTTCGGCCGGTCCGCCCAAGTCGTTGGCGCCGATCAGCGCAAAGGCCCCGGGAACCTCCTGCAGGTAGTAGCTGAAATCCTCGGAAGCCATGATGGGCACGGGGAGCTGGGTGTCTTGCCAGTCGTCACCCAGTGTTTCTGCCAGTGCCTCGCGATAGTGCGCGGCTGCCCCGGGGTGGTTGACCGTTGCACCATACCGGGGCGTGAAGGTGAAGCGGGCCTCGACCCGGTGTGCGCGGGCGGTGTCCGTGATGATCTGTTCCATGTGCCTGACGATGGCGTCGCGCTGGTCCGTGCGGCCCACGCGCACCGAACCGGCCATCCAGGCCGTATCCGGAATCGCCGTGATCGCATCGCCCGCCCGCAGCTGGGTGACCGACACCACGGCGGCCGATTGCGGGGGCAGGCGCCGGGCGACAATCTGTTGCAGGTTCTGCGTGATGTCCGTTGCGGCCAGCAAGGGATCGTGCGCCACTTCCGGCTGGCTGGCATGGGCGCCGCGGCCGGTCAGCTGCACTTCGAAGACCCCGTTGGCACTCATGACCGGCCCGTCCGGGCAGACCGCCTTGCCAAAAGGGATTGCCGGCCAGTTGTGCCAGCCAAAAATCCGGTCCACACCCGCGAGCGCCCCGTCGGCGATCATTGCCTCGGCGCCGTGGCCGCCTTCCTCCGCCGGCTGGAACAGCAGCCGAACCGGGCCGGGCAGGGACGCCTCACGGGCCTTGAGCCAGGCGGCGACAGCCAGCAGCACGGCGGTGTGCCCGTCGTGTCCGCAGGCATGCATGCAGCCGGGCACCTGCGAGGCCCACGCGCGCCCGGTCGCTTCCGTGATCGGCAGGGCATCGATATCGGCGCGCAATGCCACCTGCCGGCCCGGCGCGCCGGCCGCCAGCTGTGCGATGGTGCCGGTGCCGGCGCAGGGGCGCCAGGCAATGTCCAGCGCGTCGAGCGCGTGGCGAATGTAGGCGGCCGTTTGCTGCTCCTGCCAGCTCAATTCCGGGTGCTGGTGCAGGGCCCGCCGATGTTGAACGGCGTTTGCGATCACGGCATTCCAGGTCAGCTGCATCTTCGTTCTCCCTCGGGCGCCATCCGCAAGCGCGGTGGCTGTCGGCGCGTCTTGCTCCCCATGGTAGAACGGCCGGGTGTCCCTTGGCGAATCAGCGGTCGTCAAAAGTCCGGACGTCGCCGCGTCAGG
>JBKHDT010000037.1:0-22669 GCA_046541195.1 Halothiobacillaceae bacterium
TTCGAGGTCGTCGAGGTGACCGGGGCCATCGAATGGGCAGCCGGTCCCGCCGACTTGCCCGGGCTGGGGGCGTCGGCGATCACGCCACGCCTGCTGATGGCCTATGGCGTGCTGCCGGCCGAAGTCACGTCCCTGGCTGTCCGGTTGCGCAGCCAGCAGGTTGACCTGCTGGCTGCCGATCTCGATGGGCTTGCCGGCATTCGCGAGCAGATCGAGGCGGGATCGATTCGGGCCGATGGCGCCGACCGGGCCGTTCTGGACCGGCTGATCGCGTACATCCGTGCGGGGGACTATCTGAAATGGCAGGCGATCGAACCGGGGGATGCCGGCATGACGCCGCAGAGCCGCTATCGGGGCCAGGGTCGGCTGGTCCTGCTGGGTCCCGACGGGCTGCAGGTGATCGACCGAAGTGCAGAGGCGTCCTTGGCCAGTGCAGTACGGGAGCAATTGCTCTTCGACGGCACTTCCCTTGAGGGGTGGACGCCCTTTGCCTACAACGCCGGGGTATCGTTTGAAGAAAATGCAAAACTCGCGGCGGGGGCGCTCGCCCTTGCCGGTGCGGACGGTCTTGGCTGGGCCAAGCTCGGAATCTGGCACCAGTCGGCGCGACTGGTCATGCCGCGGCGGGAAGATGCGCATCAGGCGTCCATTGTCGTCGAACTCGACCCGGCGGATACCGGGATATCGCTGGCGCTACACCCCGAGGATCGGGCGGGCAATGACCCCTGGGATGGCAATGCACTGCGTATCCAGGTGGTCAACCTCGGCGCGGGCAAGGGGCGCCTGAACGCGAATCGCCAGACGCGCCGGATTGGCAGCAGTCCCTCTTCGGTCGATTTTCCGTGGCCGGAGGGCGAATCACGCCTGGAGTGGGTTTTCAGGCCGGATCAGGTCATGGAAGTCTGGCTTGCCGGCGTGCGAATCGGACATTTCCCGCTCGAGGAAGATCTGGGCGGGCAGGAATGGACGCCGCATGTCTACGCCGAGGTGCCGAACAAGAATCTGGCTTTCCGTACCCGGATCCGTCGGATCGCTTTGTCTGAAGCGCCATTTATTGATTCAGCCGATACGAGCATGGTGTCGCTGGCGCCTTTCGCACAAACGATCTTTGACGGTCGGCGCCTGTCGCCCCGCTGGGCCCTGCATTTCGCCGGACGCGGCAGGACAGTTCTGGACGTGATGAGCTGGCGTGCCGGTGCGCTAGGCTTTGATTGGAAAGCAGAAGACCCCGTCTCGCTGGCCGGCATGTACACGAGCCAGCCGTTTCTGGTGCTCGACCGTTTTGATGAACGGTCCCATGCAGCGGTCGACGTGCGCCTCGATGGCGCAGCGAGCAACCACTTCGAGATTGCCTTCCAGTCGCGCACGATTTACCCGGGCAATCGGCCTTCACGGGGTGCGTATGTGCTGGAAGCCACCCGGGGCGAGGATGGGCAGTTCGCCATGCAGGCGCGTATCGAGGGGGACAAGGACTCGGTCATTTCGATAGCCGGTCTTGAGAAGTTGCCCGATGCGATTCGGTTTGTGATGACTCGCGCGGGCATTGCGGCCGAATGGGACGGACAGAACCTTGGGCCCGTGCAATTTCCCGAAATTTTCGATGGCGCGGCCCTGCGGATGTTTGTCAATGCCGTGGGGTCGGGGCAGGCGGATACCCGGCTGATCCTGAAGCGTATCGATGTCACCCGGACCACGCAGGGTCCGCTGGAATCGCCAGCACCCGCACCGGGTGTCGCGCCACTGCCCAGAACCGTGCTCTTCGATGGTCGGATGTCGGACTGGTGGATTGGCCAGGATCTGGGCGATGCGCAATTTGCGGCGCAGCACGAACAGCACGAAAGCGCCATCACCCTTTATCGTCGTGAACAGCCGCCCAACAACAATCGGGTTGCCCTGGTCAGTGCCGAGCCGTTGATTTTCCTGGATGAGCGGATTGATCTTGGCACCCGACGCGTGGATTTTCAGTTCGATCACGCAGATCCCGAGTTTGCAGTGGAAATCCTGCTCGCCACCAATCCGCGGTCGACCCCCAAAAGTGCCCAATACGCGATCACACTCCAGAAAAGGCCGGACGGCGGCCTGGACATGGGGCTCAAGGCAGATCATTTTTCCTACGGGATCTGGACGCGGAGCCTGCCGGCCGGCTGGGATCGCATCTGGAACGGCAATCTGTCCGTGCACCTGTCGGCGGGGCGGATCGATGTGCGACTCGACGATGATATCGGCCTGAGTGCGCTGACGGACCGGACTCGAAACGGCAGTGCCTGGCATCTTGCGCTGCGCCCCGGAGCCGGGGGCAACCGGGAACCCGGTCGTTTCACCCTCAGCCAGGTGACGACCGGCTGGCAGGGGCCGGAAGGCATGAGCAACCCCCAGCGCTGGCATTTGGTCGATGAGGCGGACTTCGACCCGGAACAGTTCGTGCGCGACCTTGCCGGGCACGTCGATATGAGTGAGGGCGCGCCATGAGGGCGTGCCACTTGATCATTGCCCGCACGCGCGGATATTCCCGTGCGTTCAGATGCTTGCGTCGGCACGGGCTGGTATCGATGCTGGTTGCGGGCCTCGTTCTGGCCCTGCCGGCACCGGGCGCGGCCGTGGATGATCCGGACCAGCTCATCTTCGAGTCGGTTACGCGCCTCAATTACACCAAGCAGTCTGCCGTACTCAAACGCCTGGGCGTCGAGCCGCCCGAGGATTTCTACGGCTGCCTTTGCCGCAATGCCGGGTATGGCAGCCCGCAGACGGCCCGCTACTTTCATCCCGGGCCGATTCCCAAATCGTCACCGTCCTGCGAGTCTGCGGGTCCGCCCTGCATCGTCTCCGGTTTTGGTTGTGGGCGTTACCCGCTGCCGGACAGGCGGGATGTCTGGGCCCGGTGTGCCGCCAGTGCCGAGAAGTCCGGGCAGGGAAATCCCCTGGAACAAGTGTTTGATCGGGTCACCGCCGAGCGCGAAGTGCATCCGGATGACCGGCGGCAATACGCCCAATGCCAGCGCACTTTTCAGGCGCAACGCCAACGTATCAACGAGGCGACGACACTGGATGGGCTGACCTATCTGGCCAGTCAGGGCGTTCCGATCATCAAGGCACCGCCTTCGATCAAAAAGCAGCTCGAGGCCGAGCAGGAACGCGCGGAACAAACCGCCGCGGACCTGCGGGAAAAGGCGCGCAAGCAGGCCGAGGCCAGCCTGCCGGTCGAACTGGCCAAGAAAATCGCTTCCAGCAGGCAGACCTACCAGGGCGCGGTCGAGGTGGCGACCCGGCTTGCCGAAAGTCAGCTGGCGGATGTGCAGGCGCGTCTCCGGGAAATCGGGGCCAAGCGCGAAAAGGGCAAGGCGGATTACCTTGAGCTGATCAATCTGCGAAACCAGCAAGACAAGCACGAGCGGTCGAAGGCCGATCTGGCGAAACTGATGACCGTCATCGAGACCGGGGCGGATGCCTTCGCGCTCGAACAGGAGTTCAAGAAGCTGTTCGGCAACGAGCCGGCGAAGCAGGTGTCCGGCGCGGTGGGTATCCTGGACAATGCCAAGAGCTACCTGGACAAATATGTTGCCGGGCAGGACGAGGCGCTGGATGCCTTGATTGAGCAGCACACGCCGCTGCATGCGATCTACCGGGATGCCAACGTACCCGATGTGCATCGGCAGGGGCAGAAGGTCGCCCGACTGCAGCTCGGGCAGGAGATCTTCGGCGGGGTGATCTTCGCCGGCAAGAAGTCCCTGGAAGCACATGCCTATTACAAAAAGATGCTCGAGATCGTGGCCGAGAGCGAGCGGATGGCCCAGTCCGGCAAGTACTCGGAGGCTTCAGCGCGACTGATTTCCGGTTTCAACCACCTGGGCCATCTGGGACGCACCGCGGCGCCCTACCTGCCGGATGGTGCGCGGGAGATCCTGCAGTACTACAGCGAAGCGATGGACACCCCGGGTAAAGTCGCCAAGATGATGCAGGAGGCGGTGGACCGGGCGGACGTGGCCGCGGAAATCGTCGGCAGCCAGGCCAAGGCGGCGGCAATGAAGCGGGCCGCCGACGAGGTCGGCTCCCTGAACCGGGACCCTTACCTGTTTCGCGAGGCCGGGCTGTCCGTTTATGACGTCGACTACGTGCGCAAGACCTTCCCGGACGCGGACGAGAAAATCACCCACGTGGCGATTCCCGACCAGGATGCCGACCCGGTGTATCTGAGCGCCGCCCAGTACCGACGGCTGCAGGAGTATGCCTGGTACTGGCCGATTGCCTATGGCAAAAGCATGACCGATCAGGACGTGCTCCAGAATTTCGGCAATATCGGCAAGGCAGGCGTGCCCCCGATCGGGGACATCGAACGACTGGCGCGAAAGAATCTAAAAGATGCCGCCTACGACCAGATCATTGCCGAGGCACTGGGCAAAAAAACGGTCAGCCATGAGGACAGGCAGGCCTACTGGGACTTTCAGGACCTGCTGCGCGCGCATCTGCCCAAGGGCTGTACTCTGGACAGCGATGCGCAGAACAAACTTTTGGCCGCCTGGCAGGAGGACCCCGGGTCCGAAGGCCGTGGCGCGTCCGTCTGGCGCAGGCTCATGGGCACGCCGGCGCCAAACGAGGGCAGAGCGTCGGTGGTGTCATTCCTCGAATCCTTCGGAGCGCGAATGACTGCCCAGTCGCTTCGGGACAGGCCAAAGGAAGTTTCGGCAAAGTGACTAACCCGGATCATTCCACGAAATCTACGCGCCAACGCGAAGGCCATTGAATTGCGACGCACGGCCCGGGCGTGAACGCCAAGCTGCTGAAGCCATCGCCCCGTGCATCGCTGCACGAGGTCAGGGCGCGCTTGCTGCAGTATTTTTTTGGGTTGCGGGTCCGGCCCCATCCCTGCGCCTGTCTTGACAGTTGTTTCCTCGCCACGACAGGCCAGTTCGGATCGCGCAATCAGGCAAGAATTGGTCTATAAGGTTCTCTTGCAGGCTGTATTGCTTTCCTGCTAGTCCCTTGGGGAAAATTTTTTTCAACAGTCACTTGCAGCGTGAATTTCATGAGCGTTGCACCATTTTCGAGCCTTGCGCACGGTGGGTGACGTCGTTTTTTTTTAAAGGTTTTCAGTTCGAGGATTTCCAGCGATGCGCTTTTCGACGCGAACCCGACCGTTCAGGGCTCATGCCCTGGCCTGTGCAGTACTCGTTGCCCTGGGGTTTTCATTGCCTGCTCAGGCAGAGCTGTCCGAACTTGAGGGTACCGCCGGACACGAGGGCGGTGGCGCCCTGTGGGATCTGGAGGGAGACCAGGGCCACGACAGTCCGGAGGGGGCTGCCGCGCCACGTGATGACGGCATCGACTGCAGTGGGGAGGGGCCCTGCGTCGAAAAGGCGACCGGGCTGGCGCTGCGGGTGCTCCCACGGCCGTTTTCGCATCTGTATGGCGAGGCACAGGCCGATGCCGATTCCATCGTGCGGGGCAATGTCCCCGCATTTCGTCCGCTCCATGTGTTCGAGCGCCTGGATATCGACCTGTCGGACCCGGCCCGGCCGGCGGGCTGGTACCGGGTTGGCGCAAGCGAGGAGTCGCCGGAGGGCTGGATGCGCGCCGAGGACGTCTTCGAGTGGCGGCAGGCGCTGCTGGTGTCCTACACGCATCCGGGCGATGAGATCGAGGGCCGCAACCCGGTGCTGATGTTCCAGGGACTGGCGGACATCGAGTCCCTGGTGGATGACCCGCAACGCGCAGCCAAGGCCAAGGCGATCTACGAGCAGCTGGAAGGCGGAGAGCATCCCGAGGCGCTGGTCAGCATGGAACCCAGGCGTTTTGTCGACATCACCGACCAGTTCTACATGCTGCCGATCCTGGACTGGGCACAGACGCGCATCGACGGGGATGACGTGCGGCTGCTGCAACTGGCTGCCGCGGTGCCCAACGCCCGGGGTGCCGATACGCTGGAAAATCCCGAATACGCCGATCAGTCGATGGTCGGGCGCCAGTCTGCCTCGGCAGCACTTGAGGCACTGCAGGTCGATCTGGTGTTCGTGATCGACACCACACGCAGCATGCAGCCGTTCATCGACATGACCCGCGAGGCCGTGGCGCGCCTGACGCGCAGCTTTGACGAGGATACCGGGGCGCGTTTTCGTTTTGGCCTGGTGACCTACCGCGACAACATCGAGGTCATCCCGGATCTGGAGTACGACACCCGCAACCACACGCCCGAGCTGGTCGACGGGGCGACCATGGTGACCCTGCTGGACGAATCGGCCCGGGCGACGGAGGTCGGCAGCCTCGATTATCCGGAGGAGGTTCACGCCGGGGTGGATGAGGCCTTGCGTTCGAGCTGGCGTGACGATGCGTTGCGCTTCATGATTCTGGTCGGGGATGCCAGTTCGCATCCGCCCGGGCACCCGCAGAGCGTGACCGGCAAGACCGCCCGCGACCTGCGGCGCGAGCTCGATGACGCTCAGGTGCACCTGCTGGCCATTCACCTGCAGGACCCGCGGGCCGAGGCGGATCATCCGGTTGCACAAGAACAGTTTCGTGACTTGTCGCGGATTCGCGGTGCGGATACCTCCGCGTATGAGTCGGCCGATGCCTTCGACCAGGAATCCTACCAGGCGCTTGCGGACAAGATCACCGGTGATATCCGCGGCCTGCTGGTCGAGGCCGTGGGGGGCGAGGTCCAGGTGGCCGACGGGGCGGCCGCGCAGGAAGCGCCTGACGACTCCGAGGCGCTGGACTCGGTGTCCGCACTCTGGAACGCGGCGCTCGTCGAGTACGTGGGCAAGCAGGCCCGGCCGCCCAAGGACGTGGTCGCCTGGGCCGCCGACCGGGATCTCGTCAACCCGGCGGATCGCGCGCTGGAGGTGCGCGTGCTGGTCAATCGCGAGCAGCTGAGCACGCTGGCGCAGTCCCTTGAGATGGTGGTTCAGGGACTGATGCGGGCCGACATTACCCAGGGCGAGTTTTTCGAGGCGCTTCAAGGGGTTGCCGGACAAACCATGAAAAGCCCTGAGGAAATTGGAGAAGGCGCGACGCTCGCCGAGACGGGGTTGCTGCCGGCGTTTGTGCAGTCGCTGCCGTATCGCAGCGACATCCTGGCCCTCAACGATCAGATGTTCGCGAGCATGACGGCCCAGCAACGGGCCGATCTGGAGTACAGCGTGCTGGCCAAGCTCGAGCAGTACCGGGCGATCAACGAACAGGTCGATGCCTGGTTTGCCCTCAACGAGGAAGACCCGGACAGCGCGCGGGTGTATCCGCTGCACATTGACTACCTGCCCTGAAGGCATGGACGGGGAGCCCTGGTGAGCAGCACCGCGCCCATGTACCGGCTTGAGGGGGTGTCCAGGCGGCGTGCCCAGGGCGGCAGCGCGTTCGAGCTGATCATTCCGGCACTGGAGATTCACGCCGGTGAACTGGTTGCGATCGTCGGTGAAAGCGGCTGCGGGAAAAGCACCCTGCTGGATCTGTTGGCCCTGGTCCTGCGTCCGTCGCGTGCGGAGATCTTCGGCTTTCACGCGCCCGGTCACCAGGAGCCAACCGACGTCGGGGCGCTCTGGCTCGCGGACCGGGAAGACCGGCTGGCGGCCATGCGCCGCGAGTACATGGGCTACGTGCTGCAAACCGGCGGTCTGCTGCCGTTTTTAAGCGTTCGGGGCAATATCGAGTTGCCGGCGCGGGTGGCGGGGCGTCCGGCACGATCGCTGGCGCGTCTCGCCGCAGACCTGGGCATTTCCGGGCTGCTGGACCGGATGCCTCATGCCCTCTCGGTGGGGCAGCGTCAACGGGTCGCCATTGCCCGGGCGGTGGCCCACGGGCCGGCGCTGGTCCTGGCCGACGAGCCCACGGCGGCAGTCGACCAGGGTCGGGCCCGGAAAATCATGGGAGAACTGGCCACACTGGCCCGGGCCCACGGGACCGCCGTGGTGGTCGTCACCCATGATCGCCGGCTGGTCGAGCCCCTGATGGATCGCGGCTACGGCTTCGAGGTGGCTTCCGAGTCGGATGACCTGACCGTTTCGGTCTGTTCGCCGCTGGTTTGCCAGTCGGTGACGGCATGAGGCGGCGGGGAGAATCCCTGACGATCCTGGTGCTGAGGCTTGCGGCCGCGCAGCTGCGTAGCGACTGGATTCTCACTCTTTGCCTGGTGATCGCCCTGGCGGCAGTCATCGCGCCCCTCCTGGTGCTGATGGGCCTCAAGCATGGCACCATCGAAACGCTCCGGGAGCGCCTGGTCGAGGACCCGGTTTTCCGGGAAATCCGCCCGGCGCAGACTCGGGAATACCCACCCGAGTGGTTCGATTCGGTTTCCGCGCGCGGCGAGGTTGCCTTTGTCACACCCACCGTGCTGCCGCTCTCGTCGGTCCTTCAGGTGGTGGACCCGGGACAGGGACGTCCGGTGGTGTACGACCTTATTCCGACCGGTCCGGGGGATCCGCTTTTGAGCGAGAACGGCGCTACGATTCCGGGGGCAGGGGAGGTGGTACTCTCGTCCGAGGCCGCGCGACAGCTGGACGTGCAGCCGGGCGATTCGCTGGATGTGCGCGTGACCCGAAGCCGTGCCGGGCGCAGCGAGGTGGTGGCCCACCAGTTGACCGTTGCCTCGGTGCTCGATCCGCGCGCAGGGCGCTTGCCGCGCCTGTACGCCCCGCTTGACTATGTACTGGATGTTGAAGCCTACAAGGAAGGCTTTGCGGCGCCCGAGCGCGGCTGGCCGGGCAGCACGCCCGAGCCGCACCTGAGCTACGACGGCGCGCTGCTTTTTCTGGAGGCGCCGCTGCCGCCGATCGAGCGCACGGGGCTGGTAATCAACACCGGCGTGGCCCAGCTGGTCGAAGCCCCCGAAGCCCTGGTCCGCCAGACGCTGGGCCGTTTGCCGAAGCCGGACCTGGTGGTCTACTGGCTGGCGACGCCGGGCAACACGCTCAAGCCCGCGCAGTTGCGGCTGCTCGACCAGAAGCTGCGCGGGCGGGAACGTCTGCTGATGCCCTTCGTGAACTCCGTGGTGCTGCAGGATGACCAGGGCGGGACGCTGGAGGTGCTCGGTCGTTCGCTTTCCCCCGCGCAGGCCCGGTTTGTCGGCGTGCCGCCGGTGCCCTGGGGCGCGGCGACCGGCAGGGCGCCGGACGGCGAGCGGCTCGGCGCGATACTCTGGCCTTCGGACCTGGATGCGCGGCAATACCAGGACCGGGTGACGTTTCGGGGCGCCTCGACGATCGAGCTGCCGCTGACCGCCAGGGGGACGACTGCCGAGTCACGCCCGGTGGTTCCGCTGGAGGTCCTGGCGGCACTGCGTACCGGGATGGAGCGGCCCCTGGCGCTTTCCGGGGACGGCGACGGCCTGCTCATGGCCCGGGGCGGTTTCAGGGGCTTTCGTCTTTATGCCGACCGCATTGACTCGGTGCCCGGGCTGGTCGACTGGCTGGCGGAGCAGGAGATCGAGGTCATTGCCGAAGTCGAGGCGATCGTGCGTATCCAGGTGCTCGATACCGGGCTGGGCCGGATCTTCTGGCTGATCGCGATCCTCGGGATCAGCGGCGGGACAGCCGTACTGATTGCCAGTCTCTATGCGGCCGTCGAGCGGCTGCGTCGGGATCTGGGCGTGCTGAGGCTGCTGGGCCTGGCACGGCGGCACGTGTTTTTCTTTCCCGTGGTCCAGGGGGTGCTGATCGCGGCAATGGGTCTGGTGGCGGCACTGGCCTCCTACTGGGTCATTGCCACGGCCATCAACCAGGGGTTTGCCGATGCCCTGGAACCCGGGGAGCAATTTTGCACGCTGGCACCGGCGCATTTGGCGCTGGCGGTGGTCGGCACGCTGGGGCTGGCCGGGCTGGCCTCGCTGGCTGCTGCCTGGCGGGCTACCGGGATCGACCCCGCGGAGGCGATTCGTGAACACTGACTGGCAAATGGGCCCGACACGGTCGGGCCGCGTGAAGAGCGTCCCGAAGCCGTTTCAGCGGGGGATTCGTGGCCTCTTGGCGGCATTGCTCGTGTTGCTCGCGCACGGCCTGGCGCAGGCCGACTCCCCGGCGGCGCAGAAGCTGTTCAATCCCCAGCCGGCCGAGGATGACCTGCTGCTGCCCATGCCCGATGGCGCCCAGATGGCCTTTCGACGGGTGGCTGTGCCGGGGGCGGGATTCTGGGGCGACGAGACACGCATCATCCAGATCGGCGATGCCACCGGCGGCGTGTTCGAGGGTCTGCAAAGGACACAGATTTCCGGCTCCTTCGAGGACGAGTCCGGTCGGTGGTACCTGGTAATCGCCAAGTACGAGCTGACCATCGCCCAGTTCGTGGCGGTCATGGGCCTGCCGGCCCTGCTCGAGATCAGCGCGGACCCCGAGATCGCCCGCCTGCCGGACATGCGTCCGCGGGAGCGCCTGGAAAAGCTGGCCCAGCCGCTGACCTACGTCCGTTACCGGGATATCCAGGAATTCGTGGCGCGTTACAACGACTGGCTCTTCGATTCCGATCACCCCGAGCGCCGCGCCAACCTGCCGGTGCTCGACGGGGTGCCGGGTTTCATCCGGCTGCCGACCGAGGAAGAGTGGGCCTTCGCCGCCCGCGGTGGTGCCGCCGCATTGGCCGAAGGGCGGTTCAACGACCGGCTGCCCTTTGCGGCCGCCGAGCTGGACGCCCACGCCTGGCATCTGGGCAATGCCAGGCATGCCCTGCGTCCGGTCGGTCTGCGGGCACCGAACCGGCTGGGTCTTTACGACATGCTCGGCAACGCCCAGGAAATGACGGGCACCCGGTTCCGGCCCGAGTTCGGCCAGGGAAAGCCGGGCGGCATCGCGGTGCGCGGCGGCAGCGTCTCCACGCCGCAGGGGGAGATTCGCAGTGCGCTTCGTGCCGAACTCGACGAATATGCCTGGGACGCGGAAAGCCAGCGGATGCAGCCGCGGCGTTCGTTCAACACCGGTGTGCGGCTGGCCATTGGCGGCAACGTGATCCTGGACAGCGAGCAGCAGGCGCGGATCGAGACCGAGTACGCCCGGTATCGGGAGACGATGCGCGCGGCCACGCCGGCGGGACGCAGTCTCGACAACCTGGTGGCGCAGGCCTCCGGGCAGCTCGACGACATGGACGCACTGCTTGATGCGCTGATCGCGGACAATCCCGCGTTGAGCGAGCCGCTTGGCCGACTCAAGGCACAGTCGGAGCAGGCGCGTGTCCAGCTGGCACAGGCCGAGCGGGTCCGGGCCCGCAGCCTGGTGCAGGATGCCGCCCGCAATGGCGCCAATCTGAGCTTTCACGTTTCCAAGCTGCCGTCGCTTGAGTCCGCGCTCGAGAGCGCCCGCAAGCTCGCCGAGCTGTCGACCCGGTACGAGGCTAGGCTGGCAGAGGTTCAGACCCTGATCAATGCCCAGCAAACCGCCATCGAGGAACAGCTTGCGGGCTACGGCGACAAGTTGGCCGAGCTGGGTGATACCGGTCCGGATCACGTCGCCGCCGCCTTCGAGACGCTGGGCGAGCGGCGAATGACCGACCGGGAGCGCGCGGTGGTGGCGCTGCTTGAGACGCATATTGCCCGTTACCGGAAAATGCGCCGCCCCGAACCCGAGCGCTGGCGCACGGATTTCACAGACCGCTTTACGGATTTCGAGAAACCCTGATCCGGGTGGTGTAGCCGCCCGATATTCCATTGCATGAGGACTTGATCATGAAAACGCCCAGATATCTGCTGCCTTTGGTCGCGACGACCCTGATGGTGTCCGGTTGCGCCACCATGGATGACGGAGACCGAACCCGAGCCGAGGGCTCCGCTGCCGGTGCGGTCCTCGGTGGCCTGATCGGCTATGCCATCGGCGACAGTCGCGGTGCGGCGATCGGTGCCGCGCTCGGGGCCGGTGCGGGCTTTGCCGTCGGCAACGAGATTGCCAAGCGCAAGGAGGCCTATGCCACCACCGAGGCGTTCCTGGACGGGGAAATTGCCCGCGTCGAGGAGTTCAACGACACCACGGTCGCCTACAACCGGCAGGTTCGCGCCGAGATTGTCCGGCTCGAGGCCGAAGCGGACCAGATGCGCGCCCGGGCCGATTCCGGCGAGTTGACGCGGGCCGAACTCGAAAGCGAGCGGACCGCCCTGACCAACCGGATCGAGAAGAGCCGCAATCTCGAGAAGTCGCTGGCGCAGGAACTGGAAGTCCAGCAGCAGATTCTGGCCGAGGAAAGCGAGGACCGGCCGGCAGACGATCCGTACATCGCGCGCCTGACCGACGAGGTGGCCGAGCTTCAGCGCAACCTCGAACAGCTTCGGGATGACAGCGCCCAGCTGGCCAGCATCGACGAGAGGTTGTCCGTATGAACAGCCGAATCGGAATGGTGAACGGCCTGGCCTGCATCCTGCTGCTCGGTGGTTGCGCCACCTCGGACGACCCCCGGGAGGGTGGTTTCTTCGGTGGGGTCAGCGGAATCAGCAGCGGCGCCTACGACGAGCGTGTCCGGACGCGGGAGGAACGCCTTGCCGCCCTGCGGGCAGCCCAGCAGGATCTGGCCGCCGAGCAGGGGGAGCTCGACCGCTCGCGCAGCGAGGCCGAGCAGGTGCTGGCCGCCGAGCAGCGGCGACTGGCCGCCCTCCAAGGGGACATCGACGAACTGGACGGCCGCGTGGCACGACTCGCGGCGGAAGACGACGCCAGTGCCGGACGGATTGCGCAGCTGCGCACCCGTATTGATTCGCTTCAGCAGGACATGACGCGCCAGCAGGACGCGCTCGATTCGCTCGAAGGCAGCGGGATCAGCGATTCCGAGCTGGACCGGCGTCGTCGCGAGCTGCTGGCTCAGCGCGAGGCGCTGCGCAAGGAGTACGACCTGCTCATGTCGCTGACCATGGACCTGGCGCGCTGATCGTTCGGTGGGTAGCGCAAGGAACACCCTCGCCGGCCCCTGCGCGCAAGGCGGTTGCAGGCTCGCCTGGACCGCCGCCCGGCAAGGTCCGCGCGACGTCGGTGGCGCGGCATGAGTTCGCGTTCCGGCTGGAGGAGCCTTTCAACAGCCCGTCAAGGTGCCTTGACGGCGCTGCTGATGGCGCTGCTCGTGGTGGCAGGTCCGCTGGGTGCCGACGAGCGGCAGATCGTCGAGATTCTCGAACAACGGGCCTTGCATCATCCGCCGCCGGCGTTGCTTGAACGGTTGCCGGAAGATCCTCAGGCGATTCTGGAGCAGATCGATCCGCATGCCCGCCTGTTCGCGGCCGGGACCGAAACGTTGCCCCGACTGCCGGACGCGCACGTCGGTATCGGGGCCCAGCTGGGACAGGCCGGTGCAAGGACCGTGCTGCTGCCCTACCAGGACGGGCCGGCCGACCGTGCCGGAATCGCGATGGGCGCGCGCCTGCTGGCGATTGACGGCGAGGAGGTGTCCGACCTGTCGTTGCCCGAGGTTGCGCGGCGGCTGGACGGACCGCAGGGCACCGTGGTGACCCTGCGGATCGCGGCTGCGGGAGCGCCATCGCGCCCGGTGCGTGTTGTTCGATCGCGTTACCGGCCCCTGACCGTGGAGACGGTGGACCTGGCAGACGGGCAGGCATTCCGGGTCCGGCGTTTTCGAACCGGCCTCACGACTCCGGCCCTGTCGGCACATCTGGGCGGGCAGGGGGAAGTGAATGGCCAGCGGCCCTGGGTGATCGACCTGCGCTACAGCGGGGGCGGCGACGTGTTCGAGGCGCTGGATGTGGCCGGCCTGTTCCTGCCCGAGGGCGCCCAACTGGCCGCCTTCGAGGATCGGGCCGGGCAGCGCGAATCGTTCGTCAACCGCCGGTCCGGTGCGGTGCGAAGGCCGCTGATCCTCTGGATCGGCCCGGAGACGGCCAGTGCCGCCGAGGTCCTGGCGGCAATCCTGCAGTATCACGGGCGCGCCGAGCTGCGCGGGCTGCCCAGCCGGGGAAAGTGCAGCATACAGACCGATGTGCCGCTGGATGACGGACGGGTACTGCGTTTCACCGAGCGACGCGTGGTGCTGCCGGATGGCAGCAGTTGCGACGGGCAGCCCCTGCAACCGGAAGGTCCGTTGCCTGAAGACATCGAATGACCCGAAAGCCGCGCCCGGCCCGTGCATGGGGCGGCCGGGCGGGGAAGTCACGCCGCAGGACGGGTGGGCCGCCGCGATCGTGGCTGCAGACCGGCCTTCGTGAAGATCACCGCATTAAGGAGAGATGGAATGAACAAGCGCTCGCAGGCAAAGACGCGCGTCATGTTGGCCTCGGCAGCCCTTGCGCTGCTCGGGAGTATTGCAATCGCCGGCGAGTCGCACGCCGAACCGCGATCGTGGAAGGTCCTGGAAATCGACGGAGTCTTCGAGCATGCCACCGGTCCCGAGGACCTGCCGGCCCTGAGCAGCCGGTCGCCGGTGACGCCACGCATGCTGATGGCCTACGGCCAGCTGCCGCCACAAGTCATGACCCTGGCCCTCGCGCTGCGCACGCAGGGCATCGACATCCTCTCGGCGGACGTGGACACGCTGGTCGACATCCACGCGAAGGTCCGTGCCGGGGAAATCGAGGCCGACGGTGCGGTGCTCGATCACTTGATCGGCATCATCCAGGGCCGCGGGTTTCTGGAATGGTCCGAGCTCGAGCCGGGCTCCGAGGTGCAGCTGGATGATGACACCCTGGTGCGGGGACGTGGCGAGTTGCTGCTGGAGGACCCGGAAGGGGCCAAGGCGCGGCTGCTGCTCTCGGGCGAAACGGTCCCGGCCGCGCGCATCAGCCCGATCGAGGCGCCGAGCTGGGGCGAGGCTCCGGGAATCCGGACCTTCCGGTCGCCCGCGTACCTGCGCGGTCGCGTTGCACTGCCGCTCGATGCGGGGCTGGCCGCGGTGGTTCCGGCACCGCAGGGCGGATACCTGGCCGCGATCACGCTCGTCGGCCAGACCGGCGGGCCGCAGACGGTGTTCATGCGGCGGGATGGCAAGGGCCGGCTGCTTTGGTCGTCCATGCCGACGGCGGGGACCCACCTGCTGCCGGAAGTCCTGCTGCCGGTGGCGGATGCCGGCTACCTGGTGGCGGGAACCGGGCCGGTCATCCGGTTTGACGATCAGGGGCGGACCGTCTGGCGCATCGAACCCGAGGCGCTGGATGCGCTTTCCGTGACGGCGGCGGCGCGGGGTTCGGACAGCGTGCTCCTGGCCGGACGGGAAACGGAGGATGGCCAGGCCGTGCTGGTCGCGATCGATGGCGCAGGGACCGTGCTGTGGCGCACGGCGGTACCGGGTCTTGGCGCGGTCGACCACCTGGTTGCGCTGGACGGGGGCGGCTGGGCGCTGGCCGGCACATCGGCTGAGGGCGAGACGACGATGGCGGTCGTGGATGCCCAGGGCGAGATCCGCTGGCAGGCACCGCCCGATTCGGGCCTCGCGCCGTCTGCCGTCGAGGCGATGGGCGCGCGTGCGGACCTGGGAGTGATTTTGGCGGGACAGGCGGACGGCGGTGGGCTGTGGCTTCGCAGGCTCGATCCGGAAACTGGTGACGTGGCGGATTTCCCGCTCGGCGGTGCCGAGATGATCGGCGCGATCAACTCGGTGCATGCCGTGACCTTCGATGCCTCGGGCGATTTGCTGATTGGCGGCGAGGCACGCACCGAGAATGCCTGGCTGGCCCGGGTCGGGTCGGACGGCCAGGTGGCCTGGTTCCGGGAGTACGGCCTGGAGGACGTTCATGAAACCTTGCTGGACGTGCACCCCGTCGGGGATTCCCTGGTTGCGCTGGGCAGGTTGCGGGCCGGCTCGCCTCGGAACCTGCCCGAGGTCTGGGTGATGCAGGCCGACGAGTCGGGCAAGCCGCTGGCTTATCCGCCGTTGCCCGAACCCGTGGCCGAATTTGCGCAGGAGTTGCAGGGTGCGCTGGCGCAGGCGGCGCCCGTGGTCTCGACGCTGGGGGACCCGGAGTTTCATGTCGGTGAGGACGGAACAGTGGATCTCGCGCTGCCCTGGCTGACCCTGAAGACCGACTGGGACTTCGCGCGTTACGTGCGTCATGTCGAGTGGGTCGTGGGTGATGTCCATGCGGGTCTTGGATCGGTGAAGGATGGACTTCGGCCGGTGAGCCTGCGCCTGCCGGAGGTCGTCGAGGTGCGTGATCCCAACAACGGGCTGGCCGGCCGCCTGGGGCTTGCGGATCTGGACTTCGACGCGACCTGGGACCAGAACGCGGGGCTGTTGCGTTCATTGAATCTGGTCGCGGACGATGTGCTGCTTGATCTGCACCCGCAGGAAGATCTGATGGGTGCTGCTGCCGCCGAAACCGCGTTGGCGCAGGCACAGGGGCAGGATGTACCGCGCAGCCTGCGGTTCGGGCACGTGGCGCTCAAGACGGCGACCGAAGCACGGGATGACGGGCTCTACGATGCACCGCTGACGTTCACGCTTCGGGATGTCGCGCTCGACTCGTTCATCGATCCGCCGCTGCTGCAGTTCGGGCGGGTCGAGTTCACGACGCGACAAACGGACATGGACCTGGCGGAACTGGTTCAAATGGGGCAGCTTCGTGAGCAACATCAGGTGTTTGCATCGGAGAACCCCATCGAGATGTTCGGCCAGATCGTCAGCATGGTTGGCAATCCGGCCGGCCAACTGGCAATCGAGGGCCTGCGTGCTCGTGGGGATTCCGAAAAGCGGTACCTGCAGCTAGACAAGCTGGATGCGGACCTGGGGCTGAAACGCGCAGAAGGTGATGCTCGGCGGCGTGATCTCTGGGCGCGGCTGAATGTCGAGGGACTGGGTTTCTCAGACGGAGACCGCCGTCAGACGGTCCTTTTCGATCTCGGGCGACTGGCCATCGACGGCTCGCTCGAGGATATTTCCCCGCTGGCCATTATCCAGCTGGTACTGGCATCGGTGATGTCGGGTGAGGTGGATGAGCCGACCTTGCTGGCGCTCTCCCAGCAGCTCTACTCGCGGTTTGCGGTGACGTTGGATGTTGACCGGTTCAGCGGCTTGGAGGAGGGCAGCCAGGAGCAACCACAACCCTTTGGGCTCGAGAAGCTTCGGTTCGGGACCGAGGTTGTGGATCTGGACTCCCCCGCGCCGAGCCTGTCCTTCTCGCTGGCCCACGACGGCCTGACCATTCCCCCGGTACTGATCGCGGAGGATCCTTTTGTGGGGCAGCTGCCCCGGCGCACCGACCTGGCACTGGACTTCTTGCGCATGCCTTCGGGCTTTGCCGAAGACCAGGAAACCGTGCAGCGCCTCAAATCCGGCGAACTTGATCCCGATCAGCTGGTGATCGAGCAGATGCTGGCCAACAAGACCCTGCTGGACATTCCGCGCTGGGAAATGGAATTGCCCGATGGGTTGATCGCGCTGGCCGGGCGTGTCTGGACGGAAGCGGGCAGCGAAACCGACCCGGGGCGGGTCGAGGGCGTGTTTGACCTGCGGATCGTCAACCTGGATGCCATCGCGGCTAGCTGGATGGCGCTGGCGGAAGATGAGTCTCAGCGCGAGGAAATCGAGGCACTGATGGCGATGGTCCGTCTGCTGGGCGAAAAGCGCGAGAACGGTGACGGTCTGCCGGAGCATGTGTACCGGATCGAGGTGGACACGGCAGGCAAGGCGCTGGTCAACGGGGAAGACCTGAAGCCGCTGCTGAACCAGCTTGGTGGCTGATCAACATGCTCGTCGGTCGGTCGGCACGTCCTGCTGCGCCACAGGGTCGTTGCGCCTGGGCGCAAATCGGCCTGCCGCGCCTGGTCGTTTCACTGACCTGCGTGCTGCTGGGCGTCTGGCTGGTGGCCGGCAGTCAATCGGCTGCCAGTGACGGCGCGATGCTGCGCATCCTGCCGGACGATGCGGGCTGCGTGACCTTCCTGACCAACCGCCCCGGCGGACTCTACCGGGGTTGCCCCGAGCGTGCCCGGATTCGGGCGGTTCACCCCGTTCCCGACGCGTATCCGATCGATATCGCCCGCAATGACGCGGGTCTTTGGCTTTTGACCCGGCAGGGTGTGCATCTTCAGGCGGCAGGCGAAACCGGTTGGCAGAAATCCGTCGATCGGGGCGGCATGGCCCTGGACTGCGCGCAAGGCTGGTGTTGTTCGATTTCCTGGAGCGGCAGGTTCGGCATTCTGGAATCGTCTGCGCCCGTCGAACCCGAGACCACGGGATTGCCCGAGGCGCCGATTCAGGTCCTGGTGGCCTCGGATCAGCGGGGCTGCCTGGCCGGCAGTTTTGGGCGGGGCCTGTTCCGGTTGCCCGTCGGTGACAGTGCCTGGCGTCGGTTCGACGAGGGGATGCGCACGCAGAACATCCTGTCGATCGATTGCGATCAGGGACACTGCCTGGCCGGTACCTGGGGAGACGGCCTGTATCAGCTTGCGCCAGGTCAGACACGCTGGATGCCGATGTCGAGCCTGGAGGTCGAGCGCGTTTCCGTGGTGGTACTGGAGGGATCGCGGATCCTCGCGCAGACCGACCGCGGCATCATGCGCTCGGGTGACCGGGGCCGGTCGTGGGCGCCGATCCCCCTGCCGGCGGAGCGCACGATTGCCGCCCTTGCCTTGTCGCCGGGCGGGGGGCACTGGCTCGGTGATGAGCAGGGCCGCCTGTACTTCTGGCGTGATGGTCAAGCGCCCCGAGTGGTTCACGCCCCGGGGCTTTATCGGGTAAGCGCAGTGGCGACCCATCCGAGTGGGGCAATCCATGTCGTGATGGGCGGGCGGCTGTTTCATGCCGCGGATGAGTCGGCCAAGGCTTGGCAGGTTGCGGCACTGCCCTTTGATGGACAAGGCCCGCTGACCGGCATGACCATGGATCGAACCGGTCGGCTCGTGATCGGCACCTTGAAGGAAGGCTTGTTCTGCCTTGCCGAGGGTCAGCCTGCCTGGGCACCCTGCATGCAGGGGCTGCCCCCAGAGGCCGGGGTGGCGCAGTTGCATCGATCCGCAGACGGCGCGATCCATCTGGTTACGGCGGGGCGCGGGGACGCGCTTGAACAGCTGTTCCGCTGGGATGACGAAGCATTGGAATGGCAGCCGGTCGTCCTTGGTGGCCGACCCGAGCCGGAGCCTTATCGCGTCAGGCAGCTTGCCGAGTTGCCGGGGGAGATTCTGGTCGCTTCGGGGACCTATGATCTGCTCTGGAAGCGACCCGAGGAACAGTTCTGGCGGCAGATCTCGTTTGCGCGTACGCCCGGAGAGCCACCAAGCGTGGACGCCGATGGCCGGCTCTGGGTCGAGCGTGGCGGTTTCTTTTCTTCCAACGAGATCGGACAGACCCAATGGCAGCAGGGCGTGCCTCCGGCAGCGCGCTGGCAATCTGCCGTGCGACTTGACGAAGGGCGCTGGCTCGCGCAGGTTCCCGCCGAAAATCGGCTGGTCCTGCTGGCGGTCGATGCCGCGGGGCGTCCCGCGCCGATTGAAGACTGGCCGATACCGATGTCGGGCACATTCACACTCTCGGCGGTCCCCGGTGGCCCGGCGTTGGCTTCGGGGCCCGACGGGTTGTACCGGTTTGATCCGGACCAGGGCGTCTGGAAGGACATCACGCCGCTACCCGCCTTCATCGACGACGCGCCTGAATCTTCAGGGCGGGCCGGCAGATGAAGGGAATCACGCTGCAAACGCTGACAGGCACATTGCTTATCGGGCTGGTGGTTTTTTTCTGGTGGTTGCCGGCACCGGAACTGATGGAAGTTTCCGAGCTGGATCTGGCGTCCCAGCACGCCGGCCGCATGGGCCCCCAGAAGGAAATCGGTCTCGGGTTGAGCCGCTTCACCGGGGCACAGCCAATCCGCATGTCAGAGCGCCCGTACCTGCCGTTGGCCGTGTTCGCGGACGAGCTGTTCGAGAACCGTGCGATTCGCGTGGACGCACCGGAGTGGCAGAGCCTGATTATTGACCGGGCGGGGCGGCCGGCTGCCGAGCCGTGGCGTGCCTCCGGTCTGGCAGAATATTGGCTGCCCGCCGAGGATCCTGTTTTTGGCGGGACATCGACCGGGTATCTGTCAGTCGTGGGCCAGGGAGACCTGGCGTTTTACCGGTATATGCTTCAAGAGCGCCACGACTTGTGGGGGCAGGGTGTACCGCCTGCGGTTCAGTTTCCCGGACGGCAGCATCTACCCCTGATGGCCCTGGCTTTGATGACGGGCATGGCCCTGCTCTGGTTTGGCCGGGGGCGCGGACTGGCGGACACCTCGGTGGCGCGGGGATTGCGTTTCAGCCTGGCGTTGCTGGTCCTGTTTGCGCTGCTGGCGGTCTACCTTTCCACGGGTGCGCTCGACAAGATGGATCTCGGCTACGCGATGATGCTGGTGGCGGCCCCGGTGGGCATCACGACCATCCTGGCCGTTGTGTGGCTGGCCCTGCTGCTTCGCAGGCTGCGCAAGCTGATCGAAGGGGAGGGGCTCTGGGCGCACTGGGCACTCTCGGATGTCCAGTGGCGGGACTACCTTCAGGCGAGCACGGCAAGACAGCGGGGCCGTCACCTGGTCATGCTGGGCAGCCTCGGGGGGATCATGCTGGCCGTGTCCTTGCTGTTTCTCGTCTTTGCCCCGGATCGGGGGGCGGCTGGCGTGGTCGTGGCGGTCATGGCCGGGGTCTTCGGGTTGAGCTTTCTCGCGGCCTGGTTCGCGCCTTTGTGGACCCGTCATCGAATGGCGCTCGTCGATGAACCACGAGTCTGGATCGGACAAGCTGGCGCCCTGGTCGGCAACCAGTATTTTCGTTGGTCGGGGCTGGGTGCACGGCCCCGGTCAATACAGCTCGTCCCGGAATCACAAGCACTCCGCCTTATCGAGCTGACCTTTGATCAGGTCCAGACCTACCAGTTTCAGGGCAACCCGGTTTTCTATCGCCAGGAGCATCGGCACTGGATACCGGTGCCGGTCGAGCGGGTCGACGAGGCACAGGCCGTGGTTGATCGTCTGCGCACGCATTTTGGACTCGATGCGCTCTGAGGGCGCACGTGCGGTCAACTGCCTGGGCATTTGGCGCGTCGCACCCTGCATGCCCGAAAGTTGCGTTTCAGGGCATGAGCGCCCTGGCACGCCGTGGCGCAAAATCGCCAATCGTGATGCCAGGAATGGCTTGGTGCAGCGTTTGCCGGAGGACAGATCATGAAACGAAAATCCGCATGGCTGTCTGCCCTGGTTGGCGTGCTGCTGCTTTTTCTTGCCGCCTGGGGGCCGCTGCTCATGATGCTTGGCGAGTCGACCCCCGCCGAGATAACCGAGGTTCGTCGTCTGGGTGGGGCGGATGAGTACGCACGTTACTTCTGGAGCGTGAGCTACCGGTTTCGGGACGCGTCCGGTGAGTGGCACCGCGGGCAGACACGCGTTCTGGCCGGCGCGATCAATCCGCTGCAGGGCAAGCCGCGCCGCGTTCGTTACCTGCCGTTCGCGCCCTGGGCCAATGCCCTGTCCTTTCAGGCCAGTCCGGGCGTGACGACGCTGCTGCTGGCTGCGCTCGGGCTCCTGCTGCTCTGGCCGATGCGCCCCAGGGCTCGAAACCGGGCCGCAGCCGCGGCGACGCGTGCCCGGCCGGGACAGGGGACGACCCTGCGCGCCTCGGGGCACGACGACATGGCGCGCTGGCTGGACCGGTACCCGGGACGCTATCGACGCTACGCCCTGGTTTTCTTCGGTCTGCTTTTGGTCGGCGTGGGGGCCTTGCTCTGGTGGGAGCTGGAAGGATTCGCTCCCGAATGGTTTGCTTCCCTGGGCGGGTTCGCGCTGATCACCGCGATACTGATGATCTGGAGCGCGCGACGGCGAAGCCGCGCATGGACCGGCACGGTCAGCGACAAGCGTATCGAGCGCCATCGGGTTCACCGCGGTGAGTCGGAAGTGCAGTGGCGTGAGACCCCCATTCTTGAAATCCAGCGATCGGATCGTTCCCGCCCCCTGAAAATCCCGGTCCCGGCTGCGCTATTCGATTATTTCGAGTGCGGCGACCGGGTCTTCAAGCTCGCCGGATTCGACTGGCCCGAGAAGATCGAGGCGGACCCATCCCGCCGGGTCTGCATTGTCTGTGGTCGGCTCGTTCCGCACCAAGGTGCCCAGACCTGTCCATGGTGCCGGGCCCCGGTCGCCCCCCATTCGATGCTGCTGGAACGGATTACCCAACCGCAGGAGGACGCAGGATGACGGAAATTCTTGTCGGAATCGGTGTCATGGCCGCTTTTATCGCGTTCGTGATCTGGAAGAACCGCGGCAGGCAAAAGCCGCCGACGGACTGGGAGCAGCAGCGCTGGTGGGCAGAGCGCGAGGCCGAGAATCGTGCCGGGCCGAGGGTTCACTCTTCCGCCGAGGCCAGCCGTTCGGATGATCGCCAGGATGATCGGGACGATGATGACCCGGATGATGATGACTGACCCCCGGTTCCGGCACTCCCTGCCGGTGGTTCCACCCCGGCTGCTGCTCGAACAGGCCAGCGGCCATTCGCGGCACCGGTCTCGTAGGCCCGATAAGGCCGAAGGCCGCATCGGGCAAACCCCGACCCCACCCGTAGGCCAGACAAGGCAGCAGGCCGCATCAGGCAAATCCGGGATGACGGTGGGAAATCGCATCGGGCAAAACCTCGGGTCCATCAACCCCGACCCCGGCAACCCCGGTCCCATCAATGCCGGATGCGGCTTCGCCTTATCCGGCCTACATCGCGGTGGGCGAGCCTGTCGCGCAGAAAATCTGCGCTCCCACAATACCGACACGAACCTGTGGGAGGCCGGCTTTGCCGGGCGGCTGACCACCCCAAACCCCACACCACGCGCC
>JBKHDT010000038.1:0-21934 GCA_046541195.1 Halothiobacillaceae bacterium
ACCTGGCAGTCGTCCGGTGCAACGGCCGTGGCGTGACGGAAGGCGCGCACCGCCCAGTCGAGGTACTCCGGCCAGTCGCGCCGGCGCAGCGGCAGGCCCTCGCGGAAGGCCGGCTCGTCGACCTGAATGGCGGGGATGCCGGCCTCGGCCAGGTCGCGCAACTCTTCGCGCAGCGCATCGGCGATCTGGTAGGCGACTTCCTCGCGCGGCAGGTCGTCGCGGACGAATGACCAGAACAGCAGGGTCACCGGCCCGGTGAGCATGCCCTTGACGGGCCGGTCGGTCAGCGACTGCGCGTGACGGCTCCATTCGACGGTCATCGGCTTGGGGCGGGACACGTCGCCCCAGATGACCGGCGGCTTGACGCAGCGCGAGCCGTAGGACTGCACCCAGCCCTGCCGGGTAAAGGCGAAGCCTTCGAGCTGTTCGCCGAAGTATTCCACCATGTCATTGCGCTCCGGTTCGCCATGTACCAGCAGGTCCAGGCCCACCGCTTCCTGGAACCGGATGACCCGGGTGATCTCGTCGTGCATGTGTCGCTCGTACTCGGCGCGGTCGATCTGGCCGCGCTTGAACGCCCGACGGGTCGCCCGGATCTCGGCGGTCTGCGGGAACGAGCCGATGGTGGTTGTCGGCAACCGGGGCAGGCCAAGTCGCTGGCGCTGCCGTTCGGCTCGCTCCGGGTACGGGCTCTGCCGGGCAGGTTCTTTGCCCAGGGCTGTCGCGATGCGCGCCCGGCGGGCCGGATCACATCGCCCGCGCAAGGCTTCCAGTCGTGCGCGTGCCGTCTTCGCCGCCTTGATCTGGTCGGCGATCGCCGCGCGCCCCGCCGACAACCCGTGCGCGAGCAGGGCCAGCTCGTCGAGCTTTTGCCGGGCAAAACTCAGGTTTTCGGTCAGCGCACCGGGCAGGTGGGTTTCGTGCCGGGCGTCCAGCGGCAGGTGCAGCAGCGAGCAGCTCGGGGCCAGCCAGAGGCGGTCGCCCAGCCGCCGGTGGAGGGGTTCGAGTCGATCCAGCAGGGCCTCCGGGTCGGCACGCCAGATCGAGCGGCCGTCGATGATGCCGACCGACAGGATCTTGAACGAGGGCAGCCGGTCGATGATTGCCCCCGGATCGTTGGTGACGGTGGCGTCCACGTGCAGCCCATCGACGGGCAGGGCGGTCGCCAGCCCCACGGCGCCATCGATCGGACCGAAGTAGGTCGCCAGCAGCACCTTGAGTCCCGGGGTTCTCATGCGGTGATACACCGGCTCGAAGGCCGCCAGCCACTCGGCGGGCAGATCCAAGGCCAGAACCGGCTCATCAATCTGAATCCACTCGAAACCGAGTTCGGCAACACGCGACAGCAGTTCGGCGTAGGCCCGAGCCAGTTCGGGCGCACGGGCCAGCCGACTGGCGGCAGTGGTGCCGCGGCTTAGCCACAGGAAGGTCATGGGACCGGTCAATACCGCCTTCGCGCGCGGATTTTCCGATATCGCGGTCCGCATCGGTTCCAGCAGGCGTTCGGTGTCCAGGCGGAACGGCCTTCCGGCATCGAGTTCGGGGACCAGATAGTGGTAATTGCTGTTGAACCATTTTTTCATCGCGAGCGGCGGAAGCTTGCTGTCGCCGACCTGCTGACCGCGGGCCAGGGCAAAAAGGGCATCCGGGCTGTTGGGCAGATCGCCGAATCGCGCCGGCGCCTGTCCGAATGCGAGGGCGAGATCCGCCATGCCGTCGTAGAGCGAGAAGTCACCGGTCGCCGGCCGGTCGATTCCGGCCTCGGCCTGGTCGTGCCCGGCCGCCTGGCGAATTGTCCGGGCCACGGTTTCCAGCGCCGCGGCATCATGCTCGCCGCGCCAGTAACTTTCGAGGGCCCACTTGAGTGCCCGGTCATGACCGATGCGCGGATAGCCGAGCAGGTGCGTTGTGGGGCGGCGGGTTGAGGTGTTTTCGGTGGTTTGCATGCAGGCTCCTTGTTCGTTCATCGGGTGATTTCACTTGAGGTAGGCTCACCTTAACGCAACTTTGAATGACTGAAATTGATATAATTTCGATCAAATGTTCAATCTCCTGCATGTTTTGCCTGGGGCGTCGCCGCATGGGTATCCCTGCAAGAAGATGCCCCCGTCCTGTGACGCAAATAACGGGCCGGCAGCCATTTGCCGGCTTGCGTGTTCAGGGCCGACGCCTGCCCAACGGCCCGGTGGCCTGCAGCATGGCGTGGCCGGGCATGCACCTGAATGATCGCGGCAACGGAATGGATGCCTGCCGGGGACCGGACAGACGGGTTGCGGGACTGGATGGTCCTGGCGCACCGCCGGGATAGTCGCGCAAGCCGACCCGGCGTGGAGGCCGGCCGGCGTTTCGGATGGCCGGGGTCGATCGGTGGGTGGGGGTTGTATCCGGCGGCGGGCTGTCGGCTGACAGCGCCGACTCAATACGTCGCCTGGCCGGGCAGGTCGTGCAGGGCCAGCGCCAGGGCCAGGGTGACCTCGCGCAGCTCAAGCTCGTGCAGCCATCGGGGCGGAATGGCTTTGATGCCCAGTCCTGCCCCAAGCAGATTGCCGGTGATCGCGCCGGTGGAGTCCGAGTCTCCGTCGTGGTTGACGGCCAGAATGACGCCCTCTTCGAAGTTCGGCGCGACCAGACTGCAGTAGAGACTGATCGCCAGGGCTTCCTCGGCGATCCAGCCCGCACCCAGTTCTTCGATGGCCTGAGTCCGGGGCAGGTCGGATTCCGACAGGGTGACGGCGTGGTCGATTGCCTGCAGGGTTTCCTCATGGTTTGGCGCACGTTGCAGCCTGGATCGTGCAGACCGCAGTGCCGCGGTAAGAGACAGGCCGCCTGCAATGGCCTGGATGAGCAGGGCGAGCACGCCGGCGGTGAGGTAGCCGGTCGGGTGGGCGTGGGTCAGCGCTGCCAGGTCCCGCCCCAGCGAGAAGGCATCCATGCCCCGGTCATGCCCGGCGATGCGCAGGCAGAACAGACCCACCGGGGCGACGCGCATTACGCCGCCGCAGCCCTTGCTGTCGTTGACGGCCGGCACGCCCGGCGTGGTGGTCGCCCGCAGGGCAGACAGGCAGGTGTTTCCCGGTGCGCGCTGGCTGTGCAGGGCAGGTTCGGCCCAAAGTCCCGCTGCCTTTGCAGTGCCCTCGGGTGTGTCGACCGGACCGGCTTCGTCCTGGGTGTGCAACCAGCGCAGGTAGGCCTCGGCCGTGTGGCGCCGGTAATGGGCCGCGTTTGCGGTCGGGTCCTCGGCGTGTGCTTCCAGCAGGCCCTCGGCCGTGAACAGAGTCATCTGGGTGTCGTCGGTGATTCGACCGATTCCGCCGTAGGCCGGTGCGAAATCCCGGATGCCGCCGGGCCCGAAGCGTTGCAGGATCTGCTCGCGGGACATGAACTCGACGGGCGCGCCAAGCGCGTCGCCGACGGCACCCCCAAGCAGGCAGCCGGTGAAACGGTCTTGCAAGGTCGTCATGGTCTGCACTCCCCGGTAAAGCGCTGCACAAGGCCATCCGTGGTCCCGCGCGGCAATGCCCGGGCCGATCCATGCTCGCCCCGGCTCGTGCAACCGACTGGCTTGCGCCATCGTGCGTCGGGGCATCCATGCCCCGATCAGGAACTTCCGCGCTGGTGCAAAGATTCCCCGCCCGCGGGCCCGCCCCTGTGTGGATTATGGCAGAAGTGCCCGGTCTGGGCCGGCGGCGCCGATCATGCAGACGGGCATCTGGCCGGAGAAGCAAAAACGGCCGGTTTGATCCTTTTTTTGGGTCACGGCATCTGGCGGGGCGTGCATCCGCCTGGCCATCATGGCGGACGGAACTTCAACGAATCGGGCACCTGGGTGTCTGGTCCGCGGGTGAGGCATCCCGGACCCGCGCTGAGCGGCCGTTGTCGGGCATCCTGTCAGAGCGCGCCATGGGCTTCGAGCAGTTCCTGCACGCGTTCGGCCAGGGCCGCGTAGCCCCGGTCGTTGAGGTGCACGACATCGGCCTTGTAGCCCGGTCGCCGCAGCAGACTGGCCACCAGACCCCGCTCGAAGACCAGGTCATGGGTTTCGGCCAGTTCCTCGTAGAAGGGCGCGGCGGACGAGAACAGCGATTTCTCGGGGACACCGAGCAGGACCACATCGACGCCTCGGTCCCTGGCCATCGTGATCATGGCCTCCAGATTGTCACGGGCTTCGCGCGGGCTTGCGTTGCGCAGGATATCGTTGCCGCCCATCAGCAGGATCATGATATCCGGCCTGGTCCGGTCCAGGGTCTCGGGCAGCCGGGCCAGGCCCTCGCCGAGCGTCTGGCCGGAGACGCCGGCATTGATCACGGTCCGCCCGGTCAGCTCGGCCAGCCGGGTCGGATAATCCCCGTCCGGGCCGGCGCCCACGCCTTCGGTGAGGCTGTCGCCGAAGGCGAGAATCACGCCGTCGGGTGGCAGGGGCTCGAGTTCCGGACTGCTGCAGGCAGCGAGCAGCATCACGCCGAGCACAATGAGGGTCTGTCTGACCTGACGCATCAATGAGCAACTCCGTGAAACCGGGCAGTGGAATCGACGGCTGTCCACATGCCCGGGATGATGATGACCGGCCCGCACTGACCGGCGACCGGCTCGGGAAGTGACCGCCAACGCGGGTCAGGGGCGAACTCGGGAAACGCGGCACGAAGCCTGCCATCGCTTCGTGGCTTGCGCGACGCCGCGGCGGGGCTTCCATGCACTGCACGGGAAGGTCTGCATTGGTGCAGATCTTCCCTCGGCAGCCGGTTTCGATGACGGGCGATCAGGCCGGCGGCGACGGGGAAGGGGGATGTTCATGACCCTCTGCCGGTTCGTCTTGATCTGGCCACTGCGCCTGGATCTGGTTGCGACCGGCCCGCTTGGCCCGGTACAGGGCGCGATCGGCACGGATCAGCGCCTGTTCGCCGCTCTGGTCGTCGATCGAGAACTCGGTCAGGCCGATACTGACGGTGATCTCGATACGCCGATCCTCGTGGACAGCGGGACGAGACTGGATGGCCTGGCGAAGCCGTTCGGCAAACTGCAGCCCCCCTTCGGGACGGGCGTCCGGAAGCATCAAGGCGAATTCCTCGCCCCCAAGTCGTCCGAGCAGATCGACCTTGCGCTTGAGCTCCCGGACCATGCCGGTGAAATGGCGCAGGACCGCATCGCCGGCAGCGTGACCATACGTGTCGTTCACTTTCTTGAAGTGATCGATATCGATCATCAGCACCACTACCGGACGAAGGTGGCGCTGGTACCGGGAAAGCTCTTCCTCGAGACGCTCCAGAAAGTGCCGCCGATTGGCGGTTTCGGTCATTGTGTCCGTGGTGGCCAGCCGATGGAGCAGGCTCTCCCTCTGCTTGCGTTCACTGATGTCCCGGTAGATCCACAGGTTCCCCAGCAGGTGATCTCCCCGGATGATGGGCAGGTAATCGCGCTCCAGGGTGCGGCCATCCGCCATGGTCAGCTCCTCGTTCACTGCGGGCATCTGTTGCGCCAGCAGTTGACCGATGCGCTGCACGAACTGCTCGGGATGCGCGAACAGGTGTTTGACCTGCTCGGCGCTGTTGCTGCAATCGGTCCCGATCAGCCCCCGGGGCGGGACGGGGATCTGGAACAGGTCGCAGAAGTTCTGGTTGGTCAGCTCGATGTGCCGATCTTCGGTTTCCAGCAACACGCCGGCGTGGAAGTTTTCGATGACCAGGGCCAGGCGGGTGCGGGCGTCACGCAGGGCCTCCTCGGCCAGCATGCGCTCGGTCACGTCCTGGAACATCACGACCAGGCCGCGCGGTTCACCCGGCTCCTCGACCGGCGCAATCGACAGGGTGACCGGAAAGCAGGAACCGTCCCGGCGGCGGAACCAGAGATCCTCCACCCGCCGGGCCTGGCCATCGGCCAGAGTCTGGGCAAAGGGGCAGGGCCGCGCGGGCCCGATCGGGTCGTCGGGAGCGCAGAGGAACTGATGGGTGGCCGTCTTGCGGTCCAGCTCGGCTTCCTCGTAGTCGAGCAAGCTCAGTGCAGCGGGATTCATGAAGGTGATGTGCCCGTCGCCGTCGATGCCAAAGATTCCCTCGTTGGCCGATGCCAGCAGCAGGGCATTGCGACTGGACGCGCGCCTGAGCGCCAGCTCGGCCTCCTTGCGGCGAGAGATATTGGTGTGCGTCCCCATGACCCGGTACGGCTGGTTGTCCTGCCATTCGATGACCCGGCCGCGGCCCATCAGCCATTGCCAGCTTCCGTCGGCCCGCCTCATGCGGAACTCGATCCGGAACGTTTCGCCACCTTCAAGCTGTGCCCGCATCGCGGTGGTGGCTGCATCCCGGTCTTCCGGGTGCAAAAGGGTCTGCCAGGTCTGGAAATCCAGTTCGAAGGCATTTGGCGGGTGACCGAGCATCGCGTAGCTGCGCTCGTCCCAATGGATCTCGTCGGTGCGGATATTCCATTCCCACATGCCGTCCTGAACGGCAGCCAGGGTGTCCCGATAGCGCGCCTCGCTTTCTCGCAACGCCAGCTCGACCTGCTTGAGCTCGGTAATATCCTGTACCGTGCCCAGCGCCCGCAGGACCCGCCCCTCGCTATCGAGCGTGAATTCGGCGATCTCGCGCACCCAGCGCACCCAGCCGTTGACGATGATGCGGTGCTCGATGTCGTAGGGCTGGTTCTCCAGGGCCTGATTCCAGGCACTGTCCACCAGGTCGCGGTCGTCCGGGTGCACACGCTGCATGAAGCGCTCGTAATCGACGGGCTCCTCCGGCGGTATGCCGTAGATGTGGTGGGTTGCCTCCGACCAGTTCAGCCGCCCGCTGGCAATATCAAGTTCCCAGGTGCCCAGCAGGGCCACTTCCTGGGCCCGGGCCAGGCGGCGCTGGTTTTCCCGCAGCGCGTCGGTCGCCGAGTCCACGCGCTGCTGCATGACGCGACGCAGCCCCAGCGCCCCCCCGATCAGGAGCACCTGGACCAGCAGGAAGGCAGTGGCGAGAAACACGATCAGCCGTGACTGGCGCTCGTGCAGGGTGTTCACGGTGCCGGTGATGTCGCGCCACATGAGCACGTATCCGACCGGTTCCCGTTGCGGTTCCTGCGTGCCGAGGTAGTCCCGCAGGGGGAAGTGCAGCAGCTGCCAGTGCCGTCCGGCCCACTGGAGCGTGGTGCTGGAGAGCGCATCTTTGGGGCGCCCGTTCGACAGGGCACGGGTAACCCATTGCGCCGCATCGGCTCGGGAGCTGCTCTCGAGAAAGCAGCCGCAGTCATGAAGCATCGGCATGCCGGTCTGGCGCAGCAGGTCATTCCAGATGGCATCTTCAACGTGGCCGGCATCGAGCAGCACGGCCACGCCGGCGCCGGTCAGCTGGTCGAGCCTGAGCAGCAACTCGTCGAGCGCGGCGCCAGCCTCGAGGGCCCCGACGTATGTGCGCCCTTCGTCCGGGCGCTCGTGCCACACCGGCACGATGCCACGGACACCGCTGTAGACCCGCCCGAGCTCGAAGCCACTGCGCGGTTGCTGATCTCGGTTGACGTCCTCGATGATGTGGCGCAATCCATCCAGCCGGTCGCCGTAGCGTTCCGGATGGTGTACGCGCAGGAAGGACAATGCCCCGGGGCCAAAATGAAAATGCAGCTGCCGCAGGCCGAAGTCCTGCTGCATCTGTCGCCAGGAGTCGGCCACCTGAGCCATCAGGTCCTCGCGGATACGGTCGGTTTGCGCACCACCGGCCCCGCCACCCTCCCGGTCCAGTGTCTGTCGCGCCTCGTGAAACAGCGCCCGGACATCCCGGTCGTTGGCGACCAGCGCGGCCAGGGCCAGCATCTGCCGCTCCAGTCCGTCGAGGCTTGATTCGAACTGGGCCCGCTGCTCGCGCGCTTCGCGGGAGAGTTCTGCCTGGTGTTCTCCTTCCATGCTCAGCCAGGTGTCCCGCCCGACCACGATGAACACCAGGGTCACGAGCAGGGCCAGCGAGGTCACGACCGCCCGGAAGGTCATTCTGGCTTGGATTTTTCTAGGCAACGCGCTACTCCCTGACGGCGCTTTTCATGTCCGGCTTGCCGGACATCGAATTGCCCGTCAGTCCGGCCCGAATGACGACATGGCGGTTGCCGCGAGGCTCCCCCGGGTCGCTTGGGAATCTTTGCATGAATGCTTCAGATTCCCGATCGGGGCCTGAATGCCCCGGATGGCGTCCCTGGTCTTCGAATCCCGGGCCTATCCATGGCCCGGGCCCGCCGGGGGCGGGAAAAGCCTTCGACGCACCCATGACGCAGGGTGGGCCGGGCATGCTATCGATCCGTGCGTACGCGAAGGCCCGCTTGCGCCAGCGCGTGATGGGCCGGCGCAAGCCTGCCGGGTCATGGAGGGCTTCGAGCTGTGCTGTTCCTGCAGGCCCGGCGCGATCGCAAGTCACGGATCGTGTATGACCTGCAGGGGAGAGTTTGCGTTCTGTGTCCCGCGCGGGCAAGACCTGAAGGCGATTCAAACCCGACAGCGGGCATACAAATTTTCAATGTGCCTGTTCTTGCAATCCCAGGATCAAGGGAGAATGATACGTAGGTGGCTAAGAAAAAGTCGCCGCGCGCAAGGCACCGGGGTCTGTCGAGTCCGGATGCCGACCCGTTCCGCGGTGCAGACAAGAATACATGGTCACGTGCCGGTAGACCGCTCTGAAACCGGCTTTCGGGGTGGGCCGCGAGCAGTGCGCACCCGTGACATCAATGCACGCCAGTGCTTCGAGTCAACGTGCAGAACAAACAGGAAAGGGTCGCGACAGATTGCGGCCGGGAGTCAGAAGCAATGATCGAAAAATGGTTTGGTTTCGGCGTGATGCCGAAAAAGGTCTCGACGCGCGTCCGGTTCGGTGGCGTGCTGGCGCTGGCAACGCTTGCCTTGGGTGCCATGCCGGTCGCCGCGGCTGAGGTCGACAACCCGCCGGACAAGTATCCTGAGTCGCAGTTGTATGACCGGCCGATTGAGGTCGCGGACGGCATCTGGTCCGCCATCGGGGCGACGCAGCCCTATACCTACGAGAACTCGGGCCACAACAACAACCTGTCGTTCGTGATCGGAGACGAGGCGGTCCTGGTGGTCAACGGCAGCTCCACCTACAAGCTGGCCGAGGCGCTGCACGAGGAGATTCGCGAGATTACCGACGTGCCCGTCAAGTACGTGGTCAACGAGAATGCCCAGTTGCACGGTGCTCTGGGCAACGGTTACTGGAAAGAGCAGGGGGCCACCATTATCGGCCATGTCGAGGCGGCGAAGTATCTTGAAAAGAGCGGGGCGGACTACCCATTCCAAGCCAGGGACGTCTTCAAGGAGAAGGCCGAGGGCAGCGACGAGGTCGTCGGATATGACGAGACATTCGAGGATCGCATGGAAATCGACCTGGGCGGCATGACCGCCGAGCTGATCTACTTCGGCGTGTCGCATGCTCCCGGCGACATCTCGGTATTCATCCCCGAGCGTGATGTGTTGATTGCCGGTGATATCGCCTTCCACGTGCGCATGCTGCCGGTGTTCGACTACACCGACACCCGGGCCTGGCTGGAGACCTGGGAAGATTTTGCGGCGCTGGCCGAAGGCAAGACCATCGTCCCGGGTCATGGCGGGCCGACGGATTTTGACACGGTTGACGAGTACACCCGCGGTTATCTGGAACACCTGCGTGGCGAGATCGGCGACCTGATCGACGAGGGAGGCACGCTGCAGGATGCCTACGATATTGATCAGAGCATGTACGAGCACCTGCATACCTATGACGAGCTGGCGCGTCAGAACGCGGGTCGGGTATTCCAGCAGATGGAATTCGAATTCTGATTCGGCAAGGCCGCGGTGCGCCCGGTCTCGGGCGTTGTCAAGGCGATTTCGCCCCGGCTTTCGGGGCGTTTTCTTTGATCGGACGCGAGACGCTTTGGCGTGACGGTGGCGAGTTTGTCGACGCTCCGGCCGGCGGATCGGATATGATGATCCGCGCAGGTCGAAGTAAACTCTGCACGAAACTCTTCGATGGCTTGGTGGGGTTGCCCCCGGATGCGTCGAAGGCCCTTGCCGGCACTTTCGGGCCTGGGGCACGGAAACCCCGGGTCGCGATTCGGGGCATCCCTCAGGCGGGAATCTGAAGCATTCGCGCAGGATGCACCATGGCCCCGGCTGGTCCGCAGGGTAGAATCCAGACGACCTGTCCGCGTTCCCCGGATCATGCCGGCTGTTGATGCACAGGTTGCGACGGGTCGCGCTTTGCAAGTCACTTTCCGGTTGCACGACCGCAGGATCGGTATCTAGCGCAATGACTGATGATCTGTCCGATTCCGGCTACCACAGTCAGCGAATGCACCTGGATCTTTATCTGGGGCTTGCGGCGTTGGTGTGGACGCTGACCCTGGGCAGTGTGGCGCTGGTCCTGGATCGGCAGTATCAACAGATGACGATGGAGCTGGCGCGCAACGAGGCCGAGGCCAACTTCAACAAGGACCAGGCGTTTCGTTTCTGGGCCACGATGCATGGCGGCGTCTACGTGGAGGTTTCCGAGCAGACGCCCTCAAACCCCTTCCTCGCGCATGTGCCCGAGCGGGATCTGACGACCCCGAGCGGGCGCAAGCTGACGCTGATGAACCCCGCCTACATGGTACGCGAGCTCAACGAGCAGTTCGGCGAGCTCTTTGGTGTGCGCGGCAACATCACCAGTCTCGATCCGCTCAGGCCAGCCAATGCACCGGATGCCTGGGAGCGTGAGGCACTGCTGTCCTTCGAGGAGGGGGCGCAGGAGGTTGTCGAGGTCTCAGAGATCGACGAGCGTCCTTACCTGCGCTACATGGCCCCGATGGTGGTCGACGAGGGCTGCCTGCTGTGTCATGCCCACCAGGGCTATCGGGTCGGAGACATTCGCGGCGGCGTGTCGGTCGCCGTACCCCTGGAAAAGCACCAGGAGCAGGAGCTCTTTCTCGGTCGGGTGACTCATGCGGCCTTTGCCCTGGTCTGGTTGCTCGGGCTGCTGGGCATTCTGCTGGCCCGCCGGCGGCTGCGGGTGGACTTTCGCAAGCAGTACGAGGCGACGCTGCGCATTCGTCAGCTCAACGAGGGACTGGAAGAACGCGTACGCGAGCGGACTGCCGAGGTCGAAGCCGAGCGGGAGCGGGCTGAGGAGGCCAACCGGGCCAAGAGCGTATTTCTGGCCAACATGAGCCACGAGTTGCGTACGCCCTTGAATGCGATTCTGGGGTTCTCCCAGCTGGTCCTCAACGATCCGGATGTCAGCGAGCGCCAGCGGGAAAACCTCGTGTACGTGCAGAGCAACGGGGCGCATCTGCTCACACTGATCAACGACGTGCTGGACATGGCCAAGATCGAGGCTGGCCGGCACCGCGTGGCGCTCGATTCGGTGGATCTGCGTCAGACGCTGGTCGATGCAGTCCAGATGTTGCGTCCGCGGGCCGACGAGAAGCGCCTTGAGCTGTCGCTGCAGATCGACCCGGAGCTGCCGACCATGGTGCGCAGCGACGGAACCAAGCTGCGGCAGATCCTGGTCAACCTGGTGTCCAATGCGGTCAAGTACACCGACCGGGGCCGGGTCCGCGTCGAAGCGCGTGTCGGGGACCCCGGGCAGGCTCGGCAGTCCGACCCGGGACAACCGGCGCTGATCGTGGAGGTGGTCGATACGGGCCGGGGCATCGCCGAGGACGAGATCGGACGGCTGTTCGAGCCGTTTTTCCAGAGTACCCGCAGTGGTGCCACCGAGGGGACCGGACTGGGTCTGCCCATCACCCGGCAGTTTGTCGCGCTGCTCGGCGGGTCCATCCAGGTGCAGAGCCGCCTGGGTGAAGGTTCGCGCTTCACCGTGGTGTTGCCGCTGGTGCCTTGCACGGAGCAGGGCAAGTCTTTGGCGGCTGCCGGGAAAGGACGGGTGGTCGGCATTGTCGGCGATCGTCGGTGGCGCGTGCTGGTGGTGGACGATGCCGATGCCAACCGCATCCTGCTGCATCGAATGCTGGGGGAGGTCGGGTTCGAGATCCGCGAGGCCAGCAATGGCCGGGAGGCCATCGACGTCTTCGAAACCTGGCAGCCGGATTTCATCTGGATGGACCTGCGGATGCCCGAAATGGACGGCTACGAGGCGACCCGGCGGATCCGCGAGATGCGGGGCGGGGAGCGAACCGTGATCGCGGCGCTGACGGCCAGCTCGACCCGGGATGAGCAGGAGCGGGCGTTTTCCAGCGGTTGCGTGGCGCTGGTGCGCAAGCCATTTCGTCCGGAGGAGCTCTTCGAGCTTATGGCCGAGCACCTTGAAATCACGTTTCTGCGCGCCGAGCAGTCATGGGCCGGGCCGGAGCGCTTGAGCGAGGCGTCTGCGGCTGCCCTGGGCCAGCGGCTTGCCAGTCTGCCGGAAAGCCTCCGGGACGCCTTGCGCGATGCCCTGCATGTCGGCGACCTTGACGTGCTCGACGACCTGGTCGTGCGAGTCGGCCGGCTTGATCGGGTGCTGGGCGCTGCCCTGGCCGACTATCTGGCGCGTTTTGATTTCGACTCGGTCCTGAAGATGCTCGACAGGGAACCGGATTCATGAAGCCTGCCGGCATCCTGGTGGTTGATGACGAGCCGGCCAACCTCCGGCTGATGGTCGATTTGCTGCGCGGCTTCGGGCATGCGGTCCGGGTTGCGCCGGGTGGGCGACAGGCCCTGAAATCCGTGGCCGTCCGGCCTCCGCAGCTGGTGTTGCTGGATATCCGGATGCCGGAGCCGGACGGCTTCGAGGTTTGCCGCCGACTCAAGGCCGACCCGGCAACAGCCGATATCCCCGTGATTTTCCTGAGCGCCTCCAGCGACCAGGCGGACAAGTTCAGGGCATTCGAGCTCGGTGCCGTGGATTACATCACCAAGCCGTTTGTGGTCGAGGAGGTGTCGGCGCGGGTGCACACGCACCTGAGTCTGCGCGCGCTGCGACTCGAGCTGGAGGAGCGGGTGGCGAATCGAACCCGCGCCTTGCGCACGCTCTCTGCCGGCAACCAGGCGGTGGTGCGCGCCACGGCCGTCGAGCCGCTGCTTGAAAAGATGTGCCGTGCGATTGTGGAGCGCGGCGGATACCAGGCGGCCGCCGTGCACCTGCGCGACGGGGCGAGCACGCAGGTGGGCTCGGCCTGCAGTCCCGGCAGCTGTTTGCCTGCGGCCCCCGATGGCGTTCTGGTCGCGATGGCCAATGCCGAGTATTGTCCGAACATGACCGCGGGACGCACCGAGATCCTGCTGGTACTCCCGCTCAGGCGCGGTGCCGAGTCATTCGGTGTCATGATCGTGCATTCGACTGATCGCAGGGCTTTCGAGGCTCCGGAGGATGTCGAGCTGCTTGCCGAAATGGCCGGGGACCTGGCCTACGGGATCGAGACCCTGAAAGCCCGCGATGCCTGGGCGCGGTCGCTGGCGGCGACCATCGAGGCGCTTGCCGCCACGCTTGAGGTCCGTGACCCCTACACGGCGGGTCACCAGCGGCGGACCGCCCGGCTGGCGGAAGCCATCGGCCAGAAAATGGAGTTGCCGGAAGCTCAGCTCAGAGGGCTGGGGATTGCCGCCTCGATTCATGACATCGGCAAGGTGGCGGTGCCGGTCGAGATCCTGTCGCGGCCCGGCAAGCTCACCAAAGCCGAATTCGAGATCATCAAAAGTCATCCGGTGGCCGGTTACGACATCCTCGCGGGAATTGACTTTCCCTGGCCGGTTGCCCGGATCGTCCGGCAGCATCACGAGCGCCTGGACGGGTCCGGGTATCCGGACGGCTTGTCTGGTGAGCAGATCCTGCTTGAGGCGCGGATTCTCGCGGTGGCCGATGTGGTCGAGGCGATGGCGTCCCATCGACCGTACAGGCCGGCGCGGCCATTGCAGGATGCGATTGGCGAGCTTCGCGCGCACCGGGGACAGCTGTACGACCCGGCTGTGGTCGATGCCTGCCTCGAACTGATCGCGGAAGATCATTTCCCCCTCGAAAACGCGATCTGAACGGCTGCCTGCCGGCCGTCACGCCAGGCACTTGCAGCAGTCCCGGTGTGCACATGCTGCCAATGCCTGATGGTGGCTGCCGGATCCGGCAGACCTGGTGCATTCGGGGCACGGCCTGGTCGGATTGATCTGGCATGTTACATGCTTAAAATTTCCGTGTGCGATCCGGGTGGAATTCAGGATCGCCCGGATTTTTCTTCGGGAACAGGCCGCATGGGGGCGACGGGCGACGGGCGACGGGCATCGGGCGATCAGCAGGCGTTTCCCGCTGGTCGATCAGTGTGACGATTTGTTGACGAATCGTGAGCCGTTGGTGTCGAATGGCGGGTTTCCGGCGCCGGGCACTCCAGGGAAGCCTTGCACGAAGCCTTCCTTGCCTTGTGCAGCAACGCCGGGGCCAAAGGCCAGAAAGACCAGCTGAGGCATTGATGCCCCGCTCGGGAATTTGAAGTATTCGTGCACAGATGCTCTAGGAAGGGTTTGCCCGGTGCAGACCGTCCTCAAGGAAACATGGCAACGGGCCGATAGACCGACTTCAGCATGGGATTGGGGACCGGGCAGGCACCGCCATATACGAGGCGGGACGCGGCAGTTACTGAGGCGCGGGCTCAGAGAAAACCGTTCGAAGAGGCGGTGCGGGTGGTCGGTCGGGCCGATACCCTCCGCGACAACAGAATGACAACAGGGGGAATGCGCCATGCGCGAATGGTGGCTTGGGCTGAAAATGCGGACGAAGCTTCAGATTCTGACGCAGTCGGTCGTCCTGCTGATGATGATTGTGGCGCAGTTCATTATCACGGATCAGTACGAGCGCAGCGTACTGAGCGCGGCCGAGGAGAAGAGTCTCTCGATGGCTGACGGCGTGATCAACGGGGCCAACATGTTGATGCTGACCGGCGCGATTACCAACGAGACCATGCGGCAGGCCTTCGTCGACAAGATGCAGATGACCAAGGGCATCGACCGCCTGCGGATTCTGCGTGGTGACGTGGTGCGCGCCCAGTATGGCGACGGATTCGGCCAGACCCTGCCCCAGGACGAGATCGAGCGGGCGGTGCTGGATGACGGAAAGGTGCGTTTTGAAACCTACCGGGACGACAACGGCGTGCTCAAGATGGAAGCGGTCGTGCCGTTCATCGCCAGCGAGAACTTCCGGGGCACCAACTGCCTGCAATGTCATACGGATGCGCGCTCCGGCGACATCCTCGGGGCAGCGAGCATGGTGGTGAACCTCGAGGACAAGCAGGAGCAGGTTCGCCAGATCAATATCGGTCTGTGGATCGGGCAGGCCATCTTCCAGGTGATCCTGTTCATCGTCATTTCGCTGATTGCCCGGCGTGTCACGGCGCCGGCCACCCAGCTTGCGGAACTGATGGGCCGGATTCAGCAGTCCGGTGACCTGCGCATCCGCTCGGAGGTCAGCAGCCGTGACGAGATCGGCACCACGGCCATGGCCTTCAATCAGCTGATGGATCACCTGCAGCGCTTTCTGGCACGGCTCAACACCGGTATCGCCGAACTGGAGTCGGCGACTCAGGTCATGGCGGGCAGCGCGGAGACGGTCAAGACCGACAGTCGCAGGCAGAGCGACATGGCGGTGTCCATTGCCGCGGCGACCGAACAGATCCGCGCGACCATCGGCGGCATTGCCGAGGGAACCCGGGAGACCGCATCGGATGTTCAGGAGGCCAGTCGTCAGGCGGTGGCCGGCGAGCAGGTCGTGGACGATGCGGCCGACGAGATGACGCAGGTTGCCGATGCCGTCGACGAGGCCGCGGCGGTGATCCAGACGCTCGGGGAGCGCTCGCAGACCATCAGCGGCATCGTGACCACGATCAGCCAGATCGCCGAGCAGACCAACCTGCTGGCGCTCAATGCAGCGATCGAGGCGGCACGGGCAGGCGATCAGGGGCGCGGTTTCGCCGTCGTGGCCGAAGAGGTCCGGTCACTCGCTCAGCGCACGGCGTCGGCGACCGAGGAGATCACCGGGATGACCCGGATGATCCAGAACGAGACGACGGAGGCGGTCGAAAAGATGGCCGCGGTGGTCGAGCAGGCCCACAAGGGCGCCTCGCTGGGTGAAGAGGCGGCCAAGGCCCTGGCGACCATCCGGGACGGCGCACAACGCACCGTGGAACGGGTTTCCGGCATTTCGGCCGGGATCGACGAGCAGGCGGCGGCGTCCGAGGAAATTTCCCGCACCATGCAGGCGATCAAGGACATGGCCGAGGACATGGACCGGGCCATGGAAGATACCAGTGCCGAGGTCGAGCGACTCAGGGTGCTCGCCGACGAGTTGCGACGGGAAGCGAACGGGTTCCGGGCGTGACCGGTCCTGGCCAGCCGGGAGGCCGGTGCACGGGCGAAGCCCCCCTTGACCGGGGGCAGCCTGCACGGAACGTCTGGGGCCTTTGTCCTTGAGCCTGAAGACCCGCTTTCTCTCGCTGACGGCAATCATTGTCCTGGCGGCCTCGCTGACTGCTGCCATCGCCTTCGAGCGGTTGGTCGAGAACCTGGTGGCCGAGTGGGGCAAGCGTCTTACCGAAATCCAGGTCCGCTACGACAGTGCGCGGGTGCTGCAACCGCTGGAGCGGGATCTGGCGCTGTCCATTCAGCTGGCCGGCTCGGAAACAATCCGGGCCTGGGCCAGATCACCCGAAGACCCGGCGCTCCGGGCCGCGGGCCTGATCGAACTGGAGCGCTTTCGAGAAAACTTCCGCGATCGAAACTACTTCGCGGCCTTCCGTTCCGATGGCGCCTACTACTACAACAACGCCGAAAACGAGTTTGCCGGCCGGCAGCTTCGCTATCACCTTGACCCCGACGACCCGGACGATGCCTGGTTCTACAAGCTGATCGAGCAGCGCCGCGCATTCCATCTGAATGTCAATCCAGACCAGGAGCTTGGCCTGACCAAGCTCTGGATCGACGTGCTTGTCCGCGACGGAGACGAGATTCTGGGAATTGTCGGCACCGGCCTGACGCTCGATGAGTTCCTTCGGGAGATCGTTGATCTTGCCCAGCCGGGCATCACGACCATGTTCGTCGATCGCAATCGGGCAATTCAGCTGTACCGGGACGAGCAGATGATTGAGTACGCCAGCTTCATCAAGCCCGAAGGTCAGAAGAACACCCTGGACAGGCTGCTCGATACCGACGCGGACCGGGCGCGCATCAAGGCGATGATGCGGGCATTGCTGGCCGATGCGCGAGATGGTCTGCGGGTCCGCGTCTTGACCGAGTTCGTCGACGTCGGGGGAACCCGGCAGTTGATCGGCATGGCGTACCTGCCGAGCGTGGGTTGGTACGAGGTGACCATGGTCGACCTGGCGCAGGTCATGCCGGTGAGTCGCTTTTGGCGCATGGGCCTGGCCTTTGGCGCCACCCTGCTGTTCGCACTGCTGCTGTTTCACCTGGCCGTCAACCGGCTGCTGCTGCGCCCCATGCGGGCGCTCGAGCAGGGCATGTCGGCGTTCGCTCGCGGCAGCAAGCCGGATGCCGGCCTTCTGCCCGACGGTGATGACGAACTGGGAAGGCTCAGTCGCCATTTCCTGTCCATGGTCGAGGACATTCGTCAGCATACCGCGTCCCTGGAGGAAAAGATCGCCCGGCGCACGCGCGCCCTGCACCGGCTCGCGCGGATCGACGCACTGACCGAGCTGGCCAACCGCCGCGGCATGGAAGAACACCTGGAACAGGTCACCCGGCGTGCCGCGCGTGAACGCAACGACTATGGGGTGCTCTGGATCGACGTCGATCATTTCAAGCAGATCAACGATGTCGAAGGACACCAGTTCGGTGACGAGGCCCTTCAGGCGGTCGCAGCAGTGCTGACTGACTGTATCCGTGCCTACGATCTGGCCGCCCGCTGGGGCGGGGACGAGTTTCTTGTCGTCATGAATCCCTGCCGCGCCGAGGATCTGGAGTTCGTGGCCAGACGCATCTGCGAGGATGTGCGGCAGCTCGAGCCGGGGACGCCGGGCGCCGGCCGGATCACGGTGAGCATTGGCGCGGCCGTGGGACGTCCCGATGAAGAAACCGATACGGTGCTTCATCGGGCCGACGAGGCCATGTATGCGGTCAAGAACGAGGGGCGTGACGGTTACCGGGTGGCACAACCCCGGGATGACGACGTCGCGCCGTGAGCGCCTGATCGGTCCATTACGCGATTCGGCCCCGGGCGGCGGCTGGTGCACATGCGGCATGGTACCGGGGCTGGTCGCCCGCCCCGGGCATGTCTGCCCATGGCCGGGACAGGTCTTTCGCGTACTGACGCATGGGTTAAACTGAAAACCCGTCAAACGATGCACGCTCCGTCACCGGCCCGGTGCATGCCCGCTGCATGTCCGGACCCAGGCGGACTCGCCCACACGCATGGGCAGGGGTTGAAACGATGCGCTCAGGCCGCCTGAAATCACGGATCCTGGTCTTGACCGGGGCCATGATCCTGTTCACCTCGGCGATGGCCAGCCTCGCCTTCGAGCGGGTGGTCGACGCGCTGGTTGTGGAGTGGGGCAAGCGGTTGACCGAGATCCAGGTGGGCTATGACGGCATGCGGGTGCTCAAGGTGCTGGAGCGCGAACTGGCGCTCGCGACGCAGCTGGCGCGTTCCGAATCGATCCTGGCCTGGGCACGGGCACCGGAAGATGAGCGGCTGGAACGGGCGGCCATCGCCGAACTGGAGCGCTACCGTGAAAACTTCCGGGAACGCAATTATTTTGCCGCACTGCGGGAGAATGGCGGCTACTACACCAACGATGCGCAGAACGCGTACGCAGGGCGACAGTTGCGCTATTACCTTGACCCGGACCACCCGGATCATGCCTGGTTCTATCGGCTGATCGAGCTCGAATGGCCTTTCCATATCCCCGTCAACGAGGATGCCGAGCTGGGCGTCACCCGGCTCTGGATCGATGTGCTCCTGCGCGACGGTGACGAAGTCTTGGGCGTGGTGGGGACGGGGTTGTCGCTTGAGCGCTTTCTGAAAGAGTTTCTTGAGGTCGAAAGACCAGGGATTGCGAGTCTGTTCTTTGACCGGGAAGGAGCAATCCAGCTTTGGCGCGACGCGCGTCTGATCGACTTCGGCAGCTTTGTTGAACGCAACGGACAAAAGCGGCGGCTGGATTTGCTGATTGAGGACCCGGCCGAGCGGGCAAGAATCGGCGAGGCGATGCGCTCGCTGGCTGAATCGCCGGAAACGGACGGCGCACCGAGAATCATCATGCAATTCGTGCACCTGGAGGGTACGCGTCAACTGGCCGGGATCGCTTACCTCCCCACCGTCGGCTGGTACCAGATGACGCTGGTCGACCTGTCCACCGTGTTGCCTGCCAGTCGGTTCTGGGGCATGGGATTGGTGTTCCTGGCGACCTTGCTGCTTTGCCTGCTGTTGTTCAACATCGCCATCGACCGGATGATCCTCCGGCCGGTCCGGCAGCTTGAGGATGGCGTGACCGGGTTCGCGCGGGGCAAGGTGCCGCGCCGCGAAGATCTGCCCCAGACCGGGGATGAACTGGCGCGGCTGGGCGATCATATCCGGCGTATGGCCGGCACGATCGAGGCGCACACGCGGGAGCTGGAAGACCAGGTGGCCCGGCGGACCGCCGAGCTCGATCGGTTGGCCCGGATCGATCCGTTGACCGGGCTGGCCAATCGCCGGGGCATGGAGATGCACCTGGCCCAGGTGCTGGCGCGTGCCAGCCGCGACGGGACGACGTTCGGCGTGATCTGGATTGACCTTGACCACTTCAAGGAGATCAACGACCGTCATGGGCATCCGGTCGGTGATGCGGCGCTGGTTGCCGTGGCCGGGCTACTCCGCGAAGTGGTGCGTGGATATGACCTGGCGGCACGCTGGGGTGGGGACGAGTTTTTGGCGATCATGGCACCCTGTGATCGCGAGAGCCTCGAGCAGGTTGCCCGGCGTATCTGCACCGCGGTGCGTTCGCTTGCGGCGGATGCCAAGAGTCCGGATCTGACCCCGGCCGGGCTGAGCGTCAGTGTCGGAGCGACCATCGGGGCGGCGGGCGAGTCGCTGGCCGAGGTTCTGGCGCGGGGTGATGCGGCCCTGTATGCGGCCAAGCAGGGTGGGCGAAACGGATATCGCCTGATCCTGCCCAGTCATGATGGCATCTGATTCGGGGGTCGTTTCCCGAGCAGTTCAGGATGCCTGGCGGCGCCACCAGTCGGGCAGGTCGGCAACCGAGTCGAGTACCGCGGTGGGCTGCCGTTCACCCTTCAGGTCGGCCGGCTGGAACTTGCCGGTTCGGACCAGAATCGCGTCCAGTCCGGCGTCCATGGCCGCCAGGCAGTCGCTGGCCATGTCGTCTCCGACCATCACGACCTGTCTTGCAGGCAGATCCAGGGTATCGGCCGCCGCGAGAAAAAACGCGGCGTCGGGCTTGCCCAGCACCCGCGGGCTGCGCCCGGTCGCGTAGGCGAGTGCCTGGACAAACGGGCCCGAATCGAGGCACAGACCGTCGGGACCGCGAAAGTACCGCGTCATGCCCAGAGCCAGCAGCGGGGCATCCGGATTGTCCTGCAGCAGCCGGAAGGCACGATTGAGCCTGCTGTAATCCCAGTCCTGGCCCAGGTCACCGACGATCACTGCCGCGGCGCCGGACCGGGCCTCGTCGGGCAGCAGGTCCTGCGGCTCGAGATCGACGCGGACCGACTCGCGCACCAGACAGGCCACCGGGCCGTCGACGTGCCTTGCGAGCCATTCGCGCGCGGCCACCAGCGGTGTGTGCAAATCGTCCGCCCGGGCCGGAAGGCCCAGCTTCTGCATCATGTCCAGGATGGCCGCGCGGGGGCGGGACGTGGTGTTGGTGACGAAGCGATGGGGCAGGGACTGGTCGCGGACCCAGGCGAGCGTTTCCCGTGCACCGTCAATGACCTTGCCGTTCTGGTAGAGCACGCCATCGAGATCGAACAGGATTCCCCGATACATGAAGATGTCTCCCCGGTGGTGTTTGCTGTACAGGTTCCCATGCTGAGGCCCCGTGCGCCAGACTTGCGAGACCTTGCGGGGTCCCTTCGGTGAATTCGGCCGGGACCGGCACCGGGTCGGCGCATGTGCGTCTGCGGGCGTTGCCGCCCGTGATCTGACCAGATGAACCGGATCCGATCCATCTGCTCATTGGGCCGCCATCCCCGCCGCGCTGGCGTATCGACTGACGATCGCATTCTGGTCGGGCGCGGTTATTCCGGCATGGCCTGAACCTCAAACCGAACTTCCACTTCCATGCTGTCGTCGGGATTGCTGCTGCTGTGATCGACCATAATCAGTGTGCCGATGAAGTGGCCGGTCAGCTGCTTGCTGCCGTCGGCGTTGTCCTTCACGTCCAGTTCCCAGGCTCGGGTGGTCGACTCACCGTAGTGGGGCATCAGCGTGGCATTGGGAAAGAAGCTCACCTCTGGCTCGCCGAGGCTGCCATTCATGTCCATGAAATTCAGGCTGAGCGTGCCTGGAACGGCATACTGCGGTTCCGCGTGGCCCTGGATGGTGTAGCTGATCATGCCGGGCATGATCTCTTGGAAGTTGACGCTGGAGGCCTCACTTTCCTGCAGGACGTGCCAGTCTCGGGGCTCGCCATTGAGCTGGCCCTCAATCGTGTTGGCGCCCACGGACAGGGAGGTCATTGCCAGGACGAGGGCGGATACTGCGGTCATGAAAAGACGCTGATTCATGATTTCAAACGCTCCGGATTTGCTGTGCACAGATGCAGTTTAGCGCTGATCGGCAGGCTTGGCGCCCCTTCTTGGGAAGCCTTGTGCGCAGCCAGCGGTGGCGTGGGCTGGCGTCCGCGGTAACGCGCAAGCCGGCGAAACCGGCGTCGAGTAATGCCCGGGCCCGTCGGACTTGGGCCACGCAAGGCTTGCTGCGGCAACCCCCGGGGGCTGAAGTCCCGGGGCGCCGCCGGGGACTTCGATGCTCGATCTGGGACGGGCACGCAAGTCCGACAGGGTCAACAAGGGGCGATT
>JBKHDT010000039.1:0-21342 GCA_046541195.1 Halothiobacillaceae bacterium
CCCCAATTTGTCCCGGTTGCAGGCGAGCGCACACCGCGTCACCTGTCGCCAAGATTGGCACCCGTCCCGAGGTTTGCCCAGTCTCAAATGGCTCGTCGAGTTGGTGGCCGGCGAACCCCGTACTGATCTGGATCGAGGCCTGAGCCTTGGGTGGGGCGCCTCGAAAAACCCGGCCTCCCGGTAAAATTGCACGGACCTGTCCCCCCTTGATCCTGATGGTCATCAAGAAGCGGAGCGCCATCAAGACCGATCTGTTTGCTGATACACATCACCGGAAGAAGATCGACAAGTTGGGCGATCTGCTGGCCGAGATTGAGGCAGATATTGATTTTGTGGCCTTGGCAGCGGAAGGCGATCGTGTCGCCCCGCGCCTGGAGCCAGCACTTCGCGGCCATCATGGGCCCGGCCAATACCTGCCGGGACGTGTACGTGGACCGGGGCTACCCGTCCGAGGAGCGCGAAGCCTGGCTGAAAGCACACGGCTAACAGAGCGCGCTAAGGTGTTCGTTTTGGGTTTGGATTCTCGAGGGTTTGCGGCCGATCAAGATTTGACGGCATTCAGACGCAGCATCAGAGTCATGGGATGGAGGGGTGATTCCTGAAAGCCGTAGTGCAGGTAGAACCGCTTGGCACGATCGTGGAGCGCGTGAACAAGCAAGGCCCGGACGCCGGCGTTTTGCGAGACGGCGGTGGCCCGTATGACGGCATCTTGCAGCATGGCGCCCCCCAGCCTGAGGCCTTGCGCTCGATGATCCACCGCCAGCCGGCCAAGCACCAGCACGGGAACCGGATCGGGCATGTTGTGGCGAACCGAACGGGTCGCCTGTTGATGTGTGACGGCACCTGCCGCCAAGGCATAAAAACCGCGCACCTGACTTTCCTCGTCAACCACCACAAAGGTTCGGCTGGCTCCCGTGAGCTGGTTGCTCATCGCCCGTTGTTTGAGCCAGGCATCCAGTACGGGCTCCCCGCACTCGAAGCCATCCAGTCGATGGGTCGAGGCAAGGGGTTGCGGCGCCGAAAATGTCAAACTCACGCGTGATCGGCCTTGCCAGTGGGTGTCTCCCACGGGGCTTTGATTGCCATGAGTCGCTCAAGCCTGGCATTGGCGCTCGGCGGGGCATCAAGCAGGGCATTGAAGGCCTGGAACCCGCGCTCATCCAGGCCGAAGAACACCTGGTCGAGCAGCACGGATTGAGCCCGCTCGCAGGCCGCCTCCAGCATAAAGTCCGAACGTTTTTTGCCCAGCAGCTTGGCGGCGTGATCAATGAGATCACGCTGCGCCGGCAAGGCACGTAAGTTGATCGCAGCATCACGCATGGCGACCTCCTTGTGTCAGTACAACAGAGATACAAATGATAGGTAAAAACCAGGAAAATGTATAGCTGTTGTCTACACAGGCGCCCGTCGGCCAGGTGGTTTCGGGCAAGGGGGACACCGGCTTGCGAGGGGGGCTGCGAGTCCAAGTTCCACAGTTCAGTCACTCAACACAGGGGGTAGCGGACAGTAGGGCGCCTCGAAAAAACTCTGCCGGGTGGGTGTTCAGCAGGGGGGGCAGGCAGCCGGTAACGGCGGACGCGGGGGTGGTGTTCGTGCGGTGGTGTTTTGTCTGGCAGTGTGCCAGGAGTGTCCCACGAAACGAAAAAGCCCCGCAGGTGCGGGGCTAAGTCGTTGATGTATTTGGAGGCTGGACCCGGAATCGAACCGAGGTACGCGGATTTGCAATCCGCTGCATCACCACTCTGCCATCCAGCCGGTCGTGTCGTTCCAGGTGGTGTCTGGAGCGGGAAACGAGACTCGAACTCGCGACCCCAACCTTGGCAAGGTTGTGCTCTACCAACTGAGCTATTCCCGCCGAAACGAGGCGACATTTTACCCGCGGGCTCCCGGCTGTCAATCACTACCTTGTTCCCGGCTCATGCCCAAGGCGATGCGGTCGTTCAGTCGGGCCCTGCGGTGTCCATGTCCGCGCGCGCCGAGATTCAGCTGGCCAGCCGATGTGCCGGAGTCAACTTGGGCTTGCCCAGACCATGTATCCGGGACTGGGCATTGCCGGCCGGAATCTTGGCCGCCTGGCCGCTGAACTGGTCAAGAGTCAGATCGTCCAGGTAGTCGTACAGGCCCCGGCTGAACTGGTTCCACATGTCGTGGGCGATATCCCGGGTGCCGGGCCGATAGGCGTCGAACAGGCGCTTGCGCTCGGCGGGGGTTCGGTCGTCTATCGCATCGACGATCTGCGCGATGCTGATCAGGTCGCGTTCCCGCGCCAGACGATAGCCGCCGCCGGGGCCGCGTACCCCGTTGACCAGACCATGACGCCGAAGGCGCGAAAACAGCTGCTCCAGATAGGAGAGCGACACACCCTGAGCCTGCGAAATGTCGGCAAGCGTGACGGCCTTGTTCTGCCCGGCGTGGTTGGCCAGGTGCATCATGGCGGTGATTGCATGGCGGCTTTTCGTGGTCAGTCGCATGATTGTTCTCCTGATCTTCAGATGTTTGCTTGAATTTCCGAGTCATTTGCTCAGAAATATAAATTTCTGAGTGAAATAGTCAAGCTTTGTTCCGTAGCGCACGAAGTTTTTTTCGGGACCTGCGCGGGGTGTCTGAACCGGTCAGACTGTGTCAGCGGTCCTTTGGTTCAGTCGGCCGATAATGATTTTCGAGCAAGTACTGGAGCCAGCGCATCAGGAACCGGTTGCGCCGCCATTGTCTTTGCAGGCAGCCGCGCGCCTGTTCGCGCACGCACTGGCTGCCCAGGCGAGTCCAGATCTCGGCCGTGCGGGCATCCAGGTAGACGCGAACCGGGATGTCATCCGGCAGGTCGTCTGGATCGACCGAGGGCAACTGGGGACGCATGTGCAGGGTCACCGTGTAGGGGCTGTCATCACACCGGGTCAGCAGGATCGCCGGCCTGCCTGCCGCAACCAGCTGCATTTGCGGTGGAAGTCTGCGCAAGTCTCCCATCAGACGGCGCAACAGAATATAGTTGTGCTCGAACACCTCCATGAGCCGTTCGAAGGAGGCTTCGCCGCGGGACACGGTGGCGGTGCCTTCCTGGCCTGAATGTGTTGGAGAGGGATAAGACACGATGAAACTGACTGCTCGAAAGGTGATCTGGATAGGCTCGTTGCCCGCCGTTCTGGCCGTGATCTGGTCTGTATCGGGGCTGGCTCCGGTGCATGCCGACATCTACGGGTATACCGATCCGCGCGGCGTGCGCCATCTTACCAATGTTCCGCCCCGGGGCGATGCGCGCTACGAACTGCTCATGCGCAATGCGGCGACTCGACCGAAGGGCTGGAGCGGGGCACGGTATGACCAGAGCCCGCGGCTGGATCATGGCACCTTTGATGAGCTGGTCCGTCAGACTGCTCGTCAGCATGGGGTGGACCCCGCACTGGTCCGGGCGGTGATTCATGCCGAAAGTGCGTTCGATCCGCGGGCGGTATCGCCCAAGGGGGCGGCCGGACTGATGCAGCTGATGCCGGCCACGGCTGATCGTTTCGGCGTGGCCGACGTTTTCGATCCGCAGGAAAACATTCGGGGTGGTGTGACCTATCTGGCCTTTCTGCTGCGCCTGTTCGAGGGAGACCAGCGTTTGGCACTGGCAGCGTACAATGCCGGGGAAGGAGCGGTCCGGAAACATCACGGCATCCCGCCTTACGAGGAAACGGTCCGTTACGTGAGCAAGGTCACCGAGCTGCACCAGCGTTACCGCAGCAACTGAGGCAACAGGCGGCGATTTCGGACCGATCACGACAACCTGCCGTGGCGGCAGGCAGAACAACGAGGAGCGAGACGACTATGGTGTTGCACAAGCGCGAGAACCGCGACCACCTGAGAATGCGGACCAACAACGCGCCCGTCCGGGTCCGTGAAGAGCGGGATGGGACCGGGTGGGTGGAGGCGGGTCTTGACGACTTGAGTGCAACCGGCCTGTCGCTGCGGCTGTCGCTGGAAAGCACCTTCCCGGTGGGTACGGTGTTGCTGGTCGAGACGCCGCCCGATCTGGGCATTGCCACGCCGCTGAACGCCCGGGCGGAGGTGGTTCATCATCAGAACGAAGCCGGTGAATGCGTCATCGGCTGCCGGGTTCTGGCCTTCCTGTAATGGCGGCGGCTGCCCCGCAGGACGCACTCGAAACCCTGCTGGCGCAGGGCCTTTCTCTGGTCATGGCCTCCGTGGATGCTTCCGGCCACCCGCAGGTCAGCCATATTCCCTTTGCCCGGTTCGATGGGGGTTTCTTCGTCTGGGTCAGTGATCTGGCCGGCCACGCCGACCCGTTGCGGCGGTCCGCTCCGGTTGAGGTCATGATCCTGGCCGAGGAGTCCGAGACGCGGCAGGTCTATGCCCGCCGGCGGGCGAGCTGGCAATGTACGGTTCAGGCGGTCGCGGACGAGACGCGGGTGGCCGAGGGCCTGGCAGCCCTGAAGGCGCGTCATGGCGAGGTGGTCTCGCTGCTCGCGGGGTTGGGCGATTTTCGCGGGTTCATCCTGACGCCGTCCACGGGCCGGCTGGTGCTGGGGTTCGGGCAGGCCTATCCCTTGACGGGGCTGGCGGTCACGGGCGGGCCGATCCAGGGACGGTGATCGTCCCGTTTTGAGGCGATCCACCATCAGGCTGCCGGGTGTACGCCGCGATCAGGAAGTCGGTTCGAAGCCCAGCCTGCCCGTTGCCATGCAGCGCGGCAGCGGGCAGCCTGGGTCGGAGAGGACAACAGCGTCGCGCTCGCGGCCATTCCCGCGCCAGTCAGTCCTGCGGGCTGTCGGTATCCACCTCGGTATCCACCGTGTCTGCCGTCATCAGCTCCACGGCATTGCGGTACTGCAGGCGCTGTCGCACCGCGGGAGGCAGTGTCTGCAACCACGTCCGGATCTGCGCCACCACCTTGCCGTATTCGTTCCATCGATTGACGCTGAAGGTGTCCACCGCCACCACGAACCGGTCCGGAAAGTCGAGAAACAGCGCGCGCCAGGGCTCGGCCAGATTGCCGTCGGGCGCGATTCGCTCGTCGCGCACGCTGGTGTCGATCCAGAGTCGCTCGGGATAGCGGGACAGGTACTCCCTGAGGATTTGCGGCTCGGGCAGGGTGCCCAGGTGAGCCCAGAGTACCCGGGCGTTGGGCCAGAGCGTGAATGTCTTGTCGATGATCGGGGGATCCCCGTGGATCATCAGTACCAGATTGTGCTCCCGGGCCAGTTCCACCACCCGGGCGAACACCGGGCTGTTGCCATCGATGGCAAAGATGTGGATTTCGCCGATCCCCGCCCAGCGGCCGTCTGACAGCGCGATTTCCAGTCGTTCGGGCAAGGTGGGGTCGTGCATCCAGTCCCGCTTGTCCGCGGTGGTCCGGTACAGTCCGAGAAAGGGATGAATGCGATCGGGCGCCTGGTCATGCAGTTTGAGCACGGTGTCCGGCGGCGTGCTGGTGACGATGGCTTGCTCGACGTGCGCGGCATCGAAGCGATCGATCACTTCCGCCGGACTCAGGGCCTCGGCATGCGGGGCGGAATAGTGCAGATGCGCATCGAACAGCGGCTCGTCAGCCTGCGCCGGCACGCCCGTGAGCAGGGTAGACAGGGCAAGCAGGACCAGGGCCGGCCGGCTCATGCGGTTTCGTCCCGTTCGCGCAGCAGGCGCGCCGCCTCCAGTGCCGCGTAACTGAGGATGCCATCCGCGCCGGCACGCTTGAACCCGAGCAGGGTTTCCATCAGGCAGGCCTCCCAGTCCAGCCAGCCCCGCTCGGCGGCCGCGCGCAGCATCGCGTACTCGCCGGAGACGTGGTAGGCGAAGGTCGGTACCCCGAACTCGGACTTCACCCGCCGGATGATGTCCAGGTAGGGCAGGCCGGGCTTGATCATCACCATGTCCGCGCCCTCGCTCAGGTCCATGGCGACCTCATGCAGGGCCTCGTCCCCATTGGCCGGGTCCATCTGGTAGCTGTGCTTTCCGCCCTTGCCGAGATTGGTTGCCGAACCGACCGCGTCACGGAAAGGCCCGTAGAAGCTGGAGGCATACTTGGCTGCGTAGGACAGGATCCGCGTGTTTCGGTGCCCCGCCACTTCCAGTGCCTCGCGGATCTGTCCGATCCGCCCGTCCATCATGTCCGAGGGCGCCACCACGTCGGCGCCGGCCTCCGCGTGGGACAGGGCCTGGCGCACCAGCACCTCCGTGGTCTCGTCGTTGAGCACATAGCCGTTTGCATCGATGAGTCCGTCCTGGCCGTGGCTGGTGAACGGGTCGAGCGCCACGTCGGTGATGATGCCCAGCTCGGGAAAATGCGTCTTCAGCGCCCGCGCGGCCCGCTGGGCCAGGCCATCCGGGTTGTAGGCCTCCTCGGCAGTATCCGATTTCGCCTGCGGCGGAGTGACCGGGAAAATCGCCAGCGCCGGGATCCCGAGTGCCTGGGCCTCTTCGGCCACCTTCAGCAACCGGTCGATCGAGTGGCGGGTCACGCCCGGAAGCGACTCGACTGGTTCGCTGCGTTGCTTCCCGTCGAGGACGAAAACCGGCAGGATCAGGTCGTGGGGGTGAACCCGATTTTCCTGCATCAGTCGACGGGAGAAGGCATCGGCGCGCATTCGGCGGGAGCGGGTGGCGGGAAATTGTCTCAAGTGCATGGTCAATGGCCTGTCCTGGTGGGTGTGCGGCTCGCTGGCCTTTCCGTTCGGATTCTGCCTGAGTCAGACACCGGCGCAACCCCGCCGGACGTCCCGGGTTCCGTTTTCAGTCCGGTCGGGCAAGGATGCGCCGGGGCGAAATCGCGTATATTGTTGATCTGGATAGGTTGCCCGGGCTTGTGCCGTGGCCGGGGACGTGAATAAAACCCCGTTGCCAGGGGCTTTTCGCAATACCCGCCGGTTCCCCGTCTGCCGCAGATCCCGCAGGAGGAGCAAACACATGCCGCAGCGGCCATTCAGGGGGACGCTTGACGATGCGCGCCGGGCCCCGCGATCGGAACCTTCCGCTTCCGATCTTCAGGCCATGGCCTTCTGGTATCCGCAGGTTGTCGAGCCGCCCGTCGAGACCACCGCGCAGCGTGTGGTGGCTGAACTGTCGGCCCTGGCCCGGACGGGTCGTGACAGCGCGCACGTCTGGAAAATGCAGCTGGAAAGCGCCCCGACTCCCTGGCAGCGCGCCCAGGTCGACTGGGTTCGGCACCAGTGGGCGGTGGCACGCCGCACCCAGGCAGGGCAAACGCTTGAATCGGCGTTGCAGGCGCTCTCGCCCTGGTTCAGCGGGCGCCCGTACATTGACTGGCTGGGCATGGTGCAGCGCCTCGCCTGGCTGCCCGCCGAAGCCGGCCGGGCGCCACAGACGAGCCTGGCCCTGCTGCTGCGCGAGGCGGCGGTCATCGCCTGGCTCGAGGAGGAGGTTCGCGGTGCCCGCCAGGCGGTGGGCTCGGCGCGCCTTCCGGGGGGCGATTACTGATGCCGCAGCCAGGTCCGAATTTGCCGCAGCAATCCCGGTGTGCCGGGGCGAGATACATGGCGGAAGGTGCATTCGGGCGGCGTTGCGCGATCGGGCAGATTTTTTTGTGATCGTGCCGCTTGACGTGACTCAAGTCGGTCTATAAGATGCGCACCCACGTCGAGAGACGAACGGCTATTCCCCGATAGCTCAGTTGGTAGAGCAAATGACTGTTAATCATTGGGTCGCAGGTTCGAGTCCTGCTCGGGGAGCCAAAACCGGCGCCCGTAGCTCAGTTGGATAGAGTGTCTGGCTACGAACCAGAAGGTCGGAGGTTCGAATCCTTCCGGGCGCGCCATACGTCCCCATCGTCTAGAGGCCTAGGACATCGCCCTTTCACGGCGGTAACCGGGGTTCGAATCCCCGTGGGGACGCCATATTTCCGGGACTGCCTTTCAAGGGTGGTCCGGTGGGTCGACTGGTTTGGCCCGCCTGTGATCCGGGTCGCGCAAGGCGGCCCTTTTGCAATTACGTCCCCATCGTCTAGAGGCCTAGGACATCGCCCTTTCACGGCGGTAACCGGGGTTCGAATCCCCGTGGGGACGCCATATGTCGGTTCCGGTTGGTGATGGTCACTGCCGCCGGACCCGTGAAAAAGGCCCTCGGTGCAAGCCGGGGGCCTTTTCGTTTCCGACGCTTCCCCTTGATCGCCATCCTCCTGCCCCGGCCTGATCGCCCGACTGAGCGCAGTTCAAATACATCCACCGGGGGTGTTTCCTTGCATTTGGCTTGTCTTGGGCCAGACTGTGAACGACAGGCTCAAGACTGCATCGGCGCATTCGCGAAGCCCTGCACGAAGCCATCCGTGCTCTCGTGCAGCAGCGCGCCGGCCGGTCTGCTGCGTGCAGATCTGCCTTGGCGGTCATCCTGCCCGCGGTCCTGGGCGAGGCGAATTGATATGCAGGAGGGTGTAACGATGTCCTTGGTTGTACCGTTTTCGGAATTGTCCCTGGAAGACGGGGCGCTGGTCGGTGGCAAGAATGCCTCGCTTGGCGAGATGGTCTCACGCCTTGCGCCGCGAGGGGTTTCGGTGCCCGATGGCTTTGCCACCACCGCTGAGGCGTTCTGGCATTTTCTGGATGCCAACCAGTTGCGCCAGCGGATCATCGATCGCCTCGCAGACCTGGATGTCGGAGACACCCGTGCGCTGGTTGCCGCGGGCGCGGAAATCCGGGGCTGGATCACCTCGGCACGTCTGCCCGACGATCTCGCCGAGGCCATCGGCGAACAGTACCAGGCGCTGTGTGATGCCTACGGTGTCGAGGAGGCGGACGTTGCCGTGCGCAGTTCGGCGACGGCGGAAGACCTGCCGACAGCCTCCTTCGCCGGTCAGCAGGAAACCTATCTGAACGTTCGCGGGCGGGCGCGCCTGCTGACGGTCTGTCGGCAGGTTTTCGCCTCGCTGTACACCAACCGGGCGATCGCCTACCGGGTGCATCACGAGTTCGCGCACGACAAGGTGGCGTTGTCCATCGGGGTGCAGAAGATGGTCCGATCGGACCTGGCCTGCTCGGGGGTGATGTTCACGCTGGATACCGAATCCGGGTTTCGCGATGCAGTGTTGATCACCGCGGCCTATGGCCTGGGTGAGAGTGTGGTCCAGGGATCGGTCAATCCCGACGAGTTCCTGGTTTTCAAGCCGACGCTGGCCGCGGGCAAGCGGCCCATCGTGCGCCGCCGGATGGGCGAGAAGGCCATTCGGATGGTGTACGCGGACGGTGCGCAGGGGGTGGTCACCCGCAACGAGCCGGTCCCGGCGGGCGACCGACACCGCTTTGCCCTGTCCGATGACGAAATCCTGGAACTGGCCCGGCAGGCAGTCGAGATCGAAAATCATTACAGCGAGCAGGCCGGCGAACCGCGTCCCATGGACATCGAGTGGGCCAAGGATGGCGAGACCGGTCGGCTGTTCATTGTTCAGGCGCGACCGGAGACCGTGAAGTCCCGGGCCAATCCCATGTGTCACGAGACCTATATCCTGCGTGATCGCGGGCCGGTGCTGGTCACGGGTCGGGCGGTCGGCAGCCGCATCGCGTCGGGCCGGGTGCGCGTGATCGAGCGGGCCGCCGACATGCACGACCTTGAACGCGGCGAGGTGCTGGTCACCGACATCACCGATCCGGACTGGGAGCCGGTGATGAAGCGCGCCGCCGCCATTGTCACCAACCGTGGTGGGCGGACCTGTCATGCGGCCATCATCGCGCGGGAACTGGGCATTCCGGCGGTCGTCGGTTGTCGGGACGCCACCCAGCGGTTATCCACGGGTACCCGGGTGACCGTCTCCTGCGCAGAGGGGGATACCGGTTTCGTGTACGCGGGCGAGCGTGAATTTCAGACCGAGGTGATTGATCTTGAGGGGCTTCAGTCGCCGCAGACGCGGCTGATGCTCAACGTGGCCAATCCCGACCAGGCTCTGGTGCATGCCGCCCTGCCGGCCGCGGGCGTCGGCCTGGCCCGGCTGGAATTCATCATCAACCAGTCGATTGGCATCCATCCCTGTGCCCTGCGGGACCTTGACCAGTTGCCCGCGGACCTTGCGCAGGCCATCCGCAGGCAGATTGCCGGGTTTTCCGGCCCCCGGGAGTTCTACGTGCAGCGGCTGGCCGAGGGTATCGGCCTGATCGGGGCTGCCTTTCACCCCCGGCCGGTCATCGTGCGCTTCTCGGACTTCAAGTCGAATGAATACCGCACCTTGCTCGGTGGCGATCGCTACGAGCCCGAGGAGGAGAACCCAATGCTGGGGCTGCGCGGCGCGGCACGCTACCACGACGACTCCTTCCGGACCTGTTTCCTGATGGAGGTCGAGGCCATGCGGCGGGTCCGGGAGGACATGGGCCTGGACAATGTCCAGGTGATGCTGCCCTTCGTGCGCTCGACCGACGAGGTCGACAAGGTTCTGGACCTGATGCAGTCCCAGGGGCTTGGGCGGGGGCAGGGTGGCCTGCAGGTCTACCTGATGTGCGAGATTCCCGCGAACGTGATCCTGGCAGAGGAGTTTCTTGAGCGCGTTGACGGCTTCTCGATCGGCTCGAATGACCTGACGCAGCTGACGCTGGGTGTCGACCGCGATTCGGGCCTGCTCCAGGGCTTCGACGAGCGCAACCCGGCGGTGATCGAGATGCTCCGGCAGGCGATTGCCGCCTGCCGGCGGCAGGACAAGTACGTCGGGATCTGCGGCCAGGCACCGTCTGATTATCCGGAGATCACCCGGTTCCTCGTGGAGCAGGGTATTGGTAGCATTTCGCTGAATCCCGACAGCCTGGTGCCGATGATGCAGGTCGTCCTCGAGGCCGAGCAGGCCAAAGCGAAGGACTGAGGGTCTCGGAGGTGGGCCGGATGAGCCCGGCCCGAACCGCAAAGGAGCGCCGGATGCTCACAGGTCGAAGGGCTCGACCGACTCCGCGTACAAAACGTAGCCTGCGGTGCCCAGGTCGCTGCCGATGCGCTGGGTGGTCATCACCCCGGTCACCCAGACCACGGCGAACATTTCCGGAATGGTCGCCGGCGTGCGCGTGGTGACATATACGGTCTGGTTGGCCGGTGGCGGGGGCACGTGGATACAGGCGCCGTAGTAGGGCACCAGCAGAAATTCACTGACCTGATCCCGGTCGGCCTCAAGTGGCACGACATAGCCGGGCATCTTGATGTGCTGGCCATCAAGCCATTCGACGAGCGGCGCCTGGTCCCATTCGGTGCGCAGCTGGTCGAGAATCTCCTGGCCGCGCGGGTCCAGGTCATCGAGTTCCATGACGCCGGAGCGCTCCAGCATGCCTTCGGGGTCGTAGTCCGGCGGGGCCAGCTCGGGCCAGGAAATTTCCCTGGGTTCGCCTTGCGGCCTGGGCGGCCACTTGGCAATCGACCGGGTTTCCGGCGGCGGGGAAGCCGCCGTTTCCTCCGCTTGCGTGGATTCCTGCTGCTGTTCCTGCTGCGGGGCTTCCGAGCAGCCTGAAGCCAGGGACAGGCCGGCAATCAGCACCCCGAGCATCGCCAATCTTCTTGCGCGGTGTGGCGTGATCCGCTCGACGAGCCCGGCGCGGCTCCCGGCGCCCGGAGTGGCCGTCCGCGAGGGCGCAGCGGGCGGTGAACCGCGCCGGGGCAGGGTGGGTGGATGCGCCTGTCTGCTGGCTGTCATGGTGGTTGCTCCCGCCGTGCGGGCACCCCGGCCCGCCTGGTTCCTGGAAAAGTGTCGTGCGTCCCCGAGCCGGGTACCCGCCGCAGGCCTCAGTCGCGTCCGTTCAGGCCGTCGACCAGTCCGCGCCGGTAGGCCATCAGCCCCGGCACGATGCCGACAGCGGTGCCGGCCGCCACGATACTCCCGGCAATCATCCACTCAACGGCTCCCGGCATGCCGATTTCGATCAGCAGACCCAGTTCCTCGCGCAACAGAGGGCGCGCGATCGCCAGCCCCCCGTAGAGCAGGGCCACGCCCGCAAGCAGGCCGAGGACTGTGAGGAACAGCGACTCGGTGACCAGCAGCCCGAACAGGTGCCGCGGACTCGCCCCGACGGCGCGCAGGATGGCCATTTCCCGCCGCCGGGCCTGCAAACCGGCCAGCATCATTACCAGCATGCCGGTCAGACCCAGCACAACCACCAGCACCGAGATGGCGAGCATGGCGCGCTCGGCGGTCCCGACCAGTTGCCAGAGCTCCTGGAGCGCCACGCCCGGCATGACCGCCTGCAGCGGTTCGCCACGGTAGTTGTTGATGCTGCGCTGCACCGGGAAGACCGCCAGCCGGTTTTCCAGCCCGACCAGCACCGCGGTCAGGCTTTTTGGCGTCAGGTCCTGACCGCGCAACTGCCGGGCGGTCGGCGCCTGCTGGGGCGCACTGCCGTCGCTCCAGCCGATGTGAATGGCGGTGAAGCCCTCCAGCGGAATGTGAATCGTCCGATCGACCGGTGTCCCGGTGGTCTTGAGCACTCCGGTGACGGTAAAGGGCAGGTTGTCATGCTTCATGAAGCTGACCGGCCCCGTCCCGTGTGCGATCACCAGCTCGTCGCCGACCCTGTATCCGAGCTTTTCGGCCACCTCGGCGCCGATCACCGCGGAAAACGTATCGGTGAAGGCCTCGCCCGAGGCCAGTGCCAGCGGCTGGTCATTTCCGAAGCGGTAGTGGCGAAAGTATCCGGAGTCGGTTCCGAGTACCGGGTAGCCGGCATGGGAATCGCCCAGGCTCAGGGGAACCGCCCAGCGTACCCGGGGCAGGTCCCGGATCATTTGGAAGCTCTCCCAGTGGATGTTGTGGGTTGCCTGTCCCATGCGGAACACGGCGTACAGCATCATCTGCACCGAGCCGCTGCGTGCGCCGACCACCAGGTCCGTGCCTGAGATCGTCCGGTTGAAGCTTTGCTGCGTCTCGTCACGCAGTCGTTCCACCCCAAGCAGCAGCGCCGAGCACAGGGCGATCGAGAGCAGGGTCAGCCCCGCGGTGAGCTTGCGGTTCCAAAGCGACTTGAGCGCCAGTTGCCACAAGGCCCGCCTCATGTGAACGCCTCTGTCTGGATGTCGTTTGCGGCGGTTGAGATTTCCGGCAGCTGGACGACCCGGTCGAACGGAGCCTGCAGGGTCAGGTCGTGGCTGACAAACACCAGCGTGCTGCCCTGGCTCCGGGACTGGCTCAGTAGCTGTTGCAGGAAAATGTTGCGGGCCGTCTGGTCCAGCGCCGAGGTCGGCTCGTCCGCCACGATCAGTTCCGGGTGCCCGATCATGGCGCGGGCTGCCGCCACGCGCTGCTGTTGCCCGACGCTCAGTGACTGCACCGATCGCCGGGCCAGGCTTTCCTCAAGTCCCAGTCGTCCAAGCAGTTCCATCGCTTCCGCCACGGGGTTGCGCAGGCGCTGTCGCCGCTGTTTCGAAAACCGACAGGGCAGCAGGATGTTGTCGAGGACACCGAGATAGGGCACCAGGTTGAACATCTGGAAAATGTAGCCCACGTGATCGGCGCGGAACTGATCCCGCGCCCGACCGCCGAGCAGGCCGATATCTTCGCCGAGCACCTGAAGCTGTCCCTTGCCGGGCGTCGCCAGTATGCCGGTGAGCAGGTTCAGGAGCGTGCTCTTGCCACTGCCACTCGGGCCACTGAGAAAGACCTGTTCCCCCCGGCCTACCCGGAATCGCTCGATGTCCAGGACCGGTCGCGGCTGTCCCGGCCAGCCGTAGCGCAGGTTCTCGATAACAATGGCGTGCCCGGTCATGCGTGCATCAAGGCGTGAACGCGGGGTGACGCGGCTTGAGGGTGGTTCCCTGCTGCCCGGAAGGCCCGATCGACTGAAGTTGCACGCGTTGCAGCGACGGGTAGCGATCAAAGAGATTCAGCCGCAACTTGCCGATTGCATCGGGATTGGCGCAGCGATAGGTCCGTGTGACGTGAAACTCCGCGTGCGCCATGGCGTCGGCACCGTGATCATGGTGATCATGGTGATCGTGGTGATCGTGGTGATCGTGGTGATCGTGGTGATCATGGTGATCATGGTGATCATGGTGATCATGGTGATCGTGGCCATGACCATGACCATGACCGTTATGGTCGTGGTCCTCGTCTGCGTGTCCCTCCGGCGTACGCGCCCGGCGGGCCTCCGTTGATTTTTCCGGGACGGCTGCCGTCAGCGCCGTCTCCACCTCGGCTGCTTCCAGCCGGCAGTCGGCCGCCGTCGGCAGGGCAAGCAGCGGCCGGTCATCCGTCAATGCCGCGATCGCCGCGGCCACGGCCTCGCGTTGCTGCGCGTTGCGCGGCTTGTGCTCGAATCCCACGATGTCGTGGGCCGGCACGGTCAGTTCGACCAACAGTGCGGGCCCGTCCAGCACGACGTTGAGTTGCGCCACGCCGTGTTGGTGTGCCGCAGCGTTGGCCCCGTGATGATCCGGCCCGGCGCTTGCGGCCGGGCACGCCAGAAATGCCAACGCGCTGATCAGGAAGCCTGCCTTCGACCGCGCAAATTTCGTTTTCATGTATCGAAAAAAATTATGGGCGAAGTGTCGATTGTGCACGGGCAATCCCTCCCTCACAATGCCATGGACCATTCAGGGCCCTGTGGCTTGCGGTTGCCTGGCTCGGGCTGCCTCCACCGACAGGACCAGGATGTACTGGTTCGGCGGGTCCTTGGCACGCATCGCGGGGTGAACTTCAAGCACCCGCCCAAAATAGGCCCGATGACGCGTGCGGGCCTCGACGTGCAGGAGCGTGCCGGTCGGTGGCTGCAGCGGCGTTTCGATCAGCAGGCGATCGGCCTCCCTGCCGAGCAGAATGCCCCGCGCACATTCCACATGATCGGAGTCGAGCAGGTGAACCGGCAGGATGTCGGGCCGGGTGTCACGCCGGTTGATCGACAGGTCGGTTTTCTCGAGCAACCTGTCGATCGTTCGCCGCGCCGTGGGCGTGATCTCGTACATCCACTCGCTGATGATGTCGCGTTCCCGCTCCATGGATGGCATGCCCTCGGAGGATGAAGATATCAGGTGCCAGTATGCCTCAGCGGCGGATGGTTCGGCTATGCTTGACGCCTGTGTTGGTTCGTCGTGCGGCTTGTGGTCCCGATTCGGGAAGCCGCGCGGCAGGCCGCCGGCGTGATCGCGGGTGACGGCGGTCGTTCCCGAAGATGTCCATCGGCCAGGCCGTGACCTGTCCAGCTCCAAGCTCCCCGGCGCTGGATCACGGACGGACCCCGGCCCTTTAGTTCCGGTCGCCGGAAATGTCGGCTGCCGGGTGGCGCCCAGTCGGATAGCGAGTCATGAAGTCAGAACCGATCACCCTGTTGTTTGATGCCGAGCAAGAGAAGGATTTCCGGGCGCGTGTGCTGCCCCTGCTCGAGGACTACGACTGTCGCCTGCGTCCTTACCTCAGGGGCGACAGCATCGAGGAACTGGCCCGCGAGGCCACCGTGATCTGCTGGGTCGGAGACGAGGCGCTGGCCGAGGTCCTGCGTGGCGCTCGGGAACGGGCGTGGAAGCTCGGGATCCTGCCCCATCCGGATCTGGTCCAGGCGCGGGCCGGCATGCAGGTTCCCGCTCGACTCGCGGATGCGGTCGCGGATATCTTCGAGTCCAGAGACGGGGTCGTGGTGGACATGCTCTACTGCAACGAGCGGCCCGTGTTCAACTCGGTCGTCATTGGCGACCCCTTCACCCTCACGCCGGGAAAGCAGGCCGTGGAGCGCCTGGGATTGCGTATCCGTCGATTCTTCCGGCTTGTGCGCAGTCTCAGCACCACCACGCTCAAGCCCTTCCGTCTGATCACGGACAAGGAAAAGATCCTGGATACCGCGGCGCTCGGCATCGTGGCCGTGGATCGGGGTGATGCCAGCCCGCTGACGCGGCGGGTGGTCGACAAGGCACGGGCGGACGACCGGCTGCTCAATGCCCTGGTGCTCTCGCCGCGTTCGGTCGTGGAGACCATCCGGTTCCTGCTCGCATCCATATTCCTGCGTACGCTTGGCGGCGGGCGACTGCCCGAGTTCATGGGGCATATCAAGACCGCCGCACTGACGGTCATCAGCCCCCGGCCGGTGGGGTACGTGATCGACGGGCGCAGCTACAGTGACTCCGAGATCCGGCTGTCCATCGAGCCGGCCGCATTGCGGCTGCTCAGTACCCGGCAGCCCGTGGCCTCGAATGGCGAGACCCGCGCCGAGGCGAAGGAAGTCTTCCGGGTCCAGGGCCTGCCGACCGGTCAGGCGCGCACCGAGCTGATCACCGACCCGTTGCCCTGGATTCACCATGCCGATACCGAGGAGTTCAAGGACCTGTTCCTGGCTTTGCGCGACAATGCGCGGACCTCCGAGGCCTATCTGACGCTGATGGTGCTCTCGACCTTGCTGGCCGTGGTCGGCCTGTTCGCGAATTCCGCGCCGGTGATCATCGGCGCGATGATCCTCGCGCCGTTGATGGCGCCGATCATCTCCCTGTCGATGGGTGTGCTGCGCCAGCACAGCCAGCTGACCCTCGACAGCGCGCGCGCCCTGGCGTGGGGGATTGGTCTGTCGCTGCTTTGCGGCACCCTGCTGACCTGGCTGACGCCGCTTCAAACGATCAACCCGCAGATCGAGGCTCGACTGAGTCCGACGCTGCTGGACCTGGGCGTGGCCATCATATCGGGCGTGGCCGGTGCCTATGCCCACGCACGCACGGAAGTCGCCAAGAGCCTGGCCGGCGTGGCCATTGCCGTGGCCCTGGTTCCGCCGCTGGCAGTGGCCGGCATCGGTATCGGCTGGATGGACTGGTCGGTGTTCTGGGGGGCCTGGCTGCTGTTTCTGACCAACCTGGTCGGCATCGTGCTGGCTGCGGCGGCCACTTTCATGTTTCTGGGTTTCAGCCCGTTTTCCCGGGCCAGACGCGGACTGGTCATCTCGCTGGTGGTGGTTGCGCTGATCAGCGTGCCCCTGGCCCTGTCGTTCGCGCGCATGGTGGACGAACATCACGTGATGCGGACGCTCGAGGGCTGGCAGACCGAGAACATCCGCATGCGGGACGTCAAGGTCCGCCCGGGTGATCCGCTGTACATCTCGGCCAAGCTGATTTCCGACATGCCGGTGAGCACCGCCCAGGTCGATGCCTTCAAGCATGACCTGCAGATCATGCTTGAGCGGGACATCGTTCTGGAGGCGTCGATCGCGGTCATTCGCTGACTGCGATCTACTGATGCGGCCCTTCTCGGGGCGATCTGCATGAAAGCAGACTTGCCGGCGCATGGCACCGATGCCAGCCGCCTCATGGTGCAAGCCCGTTGATCGCAAAGTACGGAGTCATGGATGGCCTCGTGGGGCGTTGTTCCTTGTTTTCCTTGAATCGGCGCCGACAACCCCGTATGATTCTGCGCCCTTGACCGGAACCCGGTGCAAGTCGGGCCCGTTCAGCCCTCCTGTCTGACCGGAGCATGCGGCAGACTGCTTTTCCAAAAGACATCCGAAGGAGTCATACATGCGTCATTTCGAAGTCGTGTTCATGGTCCACCCGGACCAGAGCGATCAGGTTCCCGCGATGATCGAGCGTTATCGCGCCATTATCGAGACCTCCGGCGGCAAGGTGCACCGTCTTGAGGACTGGGGCCGCCGTCAGCTGGCCTACCCGATCCAGAAGATTCTCAAGGCACACTATGTCCTGATGAACGTCGAGGCCGGCGCGGAAGCCATGGCAGAGCTCGACGAGGCGTTCCGGTTCAACGATGCGGTACTGCGCAACATGGTTGTCGGCATGGACAAGGCCGTGACCGAGCCCTCGCCGATGGCGCGCGAGCGTGAGCGCGAATCCAGCGAGCCGCGCAAGAGCCGCCCGCGTGACGAGGACCGCGATCAGGGCGCGTCCCAATCCGAGAACGACTGAGCATCCGCAGGAGAACACACATGGCCCGCTTTTTCCGTCGCAAGCGTTTTTGCAAGTTCACCGCCGAGGGCGTGGAGCAGATCGACTACAAGGATCTGGATACCCTCAAGCAGTACATCACCGAGACCGGCAAGATCGTGCCCAGCCGCGTGACCGGGACCAAGGCGCGCTATCAGCGTCAGCTGTCCACGGCCATCAAGCGCGCGCGCTTCCTGGCGCTGCTGCCGTATACCGATCGTCACTGATCGGCTGCCTCCGTTCCAGACAGATTCAAGAGTAAACGAAATGCAAGTCATTCTTTTGAGCAAGGTCGATAACCTGGGCAGCCTTGGCGACGTGGTCAAGGTGCGTCCGGGTTACGCACGCAACTTCCTCATCCCGTACGGCAAGGCCAAGCCGGCGACCAAGGACAACCTCGAGCAGTTCGAGGCCCGCCGGGCCGAGCTCGAGCGACTCGCCGCCGAGCAGCTGGCCGAGGCGCAGCGCCGTGCCGAGAAACTCGAAGGGCAGAGCATCACGATCGCCAGCAAGGCCGGCAGCGAAGGCAAGCTGTTCGGATCGGTCGGCACCGCAGAGATCGCCGAGGCGGCCTCCGAGCAAACTGGTGTCCCGGTCGAGAAGCGCGAGGTTCGTCTCCTCGAGGGGGCCTTCCGCACCGTCGGCGAGTTCGAGATCAAGCTGCATCTGCATTCTGACGTCGATGTCACCATGAATGTGGTGGTCACCGCCGAGGAGTGATCGGCTCGGGAACCGGCCGTAAGCCGTCCGGTCCGGACGATCAGGAGGCACCGCCGAGGCGGTGCCTTTTTTATTTCTGCTCGGCCGGGAAACTGCCACAAAAACGGCTCGAGGTGTCGCTTCCAGGCCTGCCTGCCGACTGTCTCCCGGCGTCGGGATTGTTACAATGACCGACCGTTCATCCGGGCCTGCCTCTTTGCCCGATACTGCCGGATACCCATCCATGTCGTCCGAGTTTCCTCCCTATCCCGATCACGATCCCGTCGACGTCCCGGCGAGTGCCGCGATGCCGGACGAAGAGCCTCTGCCGCCCTGGCTGCAGGACGGCCCCGAACGATTCGGCGACCAGCCGGCGCTCTCGGAACTGCGGGTTCCACCGCATTCGGACGAGGCCGAGCAGGCAGTGCTCGGTGGCCTGATGCTGGACAACCAGGCCTGGGAGCGCGTCGAGGGCATCCTGACGGAGGGTGACTTCTACCGCTACAACCACCAGCTGCTGTTTCGGGGCATCACCGAGCTGACCGACCGCAACCAGCCCTACGACGTGATTACCCTGGCGGAATGGCTGGATCAGCACGACTGGCTGCAGACCATCGGGGGTACGTCCTATCTTGGCTCGCTGCTCGAGGCGGTGCCCACGGCGGTCAATATCGGGGCCTACGCGCAGATCGTCCGGGAAAACGCGATTCTCCGGCAACTGATCGAGGTCGGGACCGATATTGCGCAAAGCGCCTTCCGGCCCGAAGGGCGCAAGTCCGAGGTGCTTCTGGAGCTGGCCGAGCAGAAGGTGTTCGCCATTGCGGATGCGGGCCAGAAACAGCGCAAGGGTTTCCAGGCGATTCGCGACCTGATGGGCGACGCCGTCGATCGCATTACCGAGCTGTACGAGCGTGACGAGCCGATCACGGGCCTGCCCAGCGGGTTTGCAGACTTCGACGAAAAGACCTCGGGCCTGCAGAAGGGCGACCTGCTGATCGTCGCCGGACGCCCGTCGATGGGCAAGACGACCTTTGCCATGAACCTTGCCGAGAATGTTGCCCTGGCCACCAGGAAGGCCGTGGCGGTCTTTTCCATGGAAATGCCCGGCGAGCAGCTGGCCTTGCGGATGATGAGTTCGCTGGGGCGTATTGATCAGCAGCGCGTGCGCACCGGCAGGCTCGAGGATCAGGACTGGTCCCGGCTGACGTCGGCGGTTTCGATGTTGTCGAATGCACAGATCTTCATCGACGACACCCCGGCGCTCTCGCCGACCGATGTGCGGTCGCGGGCCCGCCGATTGGCGCGCGATCACGATCTCGGGCTGATCGTGCTCGATTACCTGCAGCTGATGCAGGTCCCGGGCTTCAAGGAAAACCGCACGGCGGAAATCTCGGAGATCTCGCGGTCGCTGAAGGCACTGGCCAAGGAACTGGAAGTGCCGGTGATTGCGCTGTCCCAGCTCAACCGTTCGCTCGAACAACGGCCCAACAAGCGGCCGGTAATGTCCGATCTGCGCGAATCGGGCGCCATCGAACAGGACGCAGACGTCATCGTGTTCATCTACCGGGACGAAGTCTACAACCCGGATTCGCCCCAGAAGGGCATTGCCGAAATCATTATCGCCAAGCAGCGAAACGGTCCGATCGGCACGGTCAACCTGACCTTTCTGGGGCGGCACACACGCTTCGAGGACTACGCGCCCGAGTCCTATGCCGCAGGCGAGTTCGACGCATGAGCGAGGCACAGCTCCGACGCCCGCGAGTCTGCATCGACCTGGACGCGATTCGGCACAATGCGTCGGTTGCCCGGCATCACGCCGGCAATCGGTTGATCTTCGCGGCCGTCAAGGCCGATGGGTACGGGCACGGCATGCAGGCCGTGGCCGAGGCTCTGCGGGAACAGGTCGATGGCTACATGGTCGCCACGATCGGCGAGGGGCTGGCGCTGCGCCAGTCCGGCATCACGGCGCGGATCATGGTGTTGCAGGGATTTTTCGACCAGCGGGAGGCGCGCCAGGCGGCGCGCGGGCTGCTTGAGCCGGTCATCCACGATCCCGAGCAGGTGGCAGTGCTGAAGTCCGGCCATACCGGTCTGCCGCTCAAGGTCTGGTTCAAGCTCGATACCGGCATGCACCGGCTGGGCATGGCGCCGGAGCAGCTTGCGCGAAGTCTGGCTGAGCTCGCGGACTGCCGCTGGGTCCGCGCTCGGCCCGGCCTGATGACCCATCTGGCCTGTGCCGATGAACCGGGGCATCCTTTGACCGAGCGCCAGCTGGGCGTGTTTCATGTTTTTTCTCGGAACCATGAAGGAGAATTGGGGGAGATCAGCGTGGTGAATTCCGCGGCACTGCTGGATTTTGTGGCCGTTGGGGATGCGGTGGTACGCCCCGGCATCATGCTGTACGGCGCCAACCCTTTTCTGGGCGGGACAGCCGCGGACCATGGCCTTCAGGCCGCAATGCGCCTGACTTCCCGGCTGATCGCGATCAAGACGGTGCCCCGGGGCGGCACGATCGGTTACGGGGCGACCTTCCGCTGCCCGAAAGACATGCAGATCGGGGTGGCGGCCATCGGCTACGGGGACGGCTATCCGCGTCATGCCCCCACAGGCACACCCGTGGCGGTCAATGGCCAGCGTGCCACCCTCGTTGGACGTGTGTCCATGGATCTGGTTACCCTGAACCTTTCGGGCCTCGATGCCCGCGTCGGGGATGAAGTCGAACTCTGGGGGCCGACGGTCCCGGCCGACGAGGTGGCCAGTCATTGTGGAACCATCGCCTACGAGCTGTTCTGCGGCCTGTCCGGTCGGGTAGCACGCTGCTACACCGGCGCCACCCGGGAG
>JBKHDT010000040.1:0-21299 GCA_046541195.1 Halothiobacillaceae bacterium
TCATTGCGCGCATTCCTCGATTCGAAGCGGCCGCCTCATTGCGCCGCCGCGCATTCGCCGGTCAGCCGGACCAGTGCGTCCAGCCGTTCGGCGACTGTGCCGCCCGCCAGTGTTTCCCGTGCCAGATCAACCCCCTCGGCCAGGGTGCCGGTCAGGCCGGCGACGTGTATCGCCGCGCCGGCATTGAGGGCGATCATGTCCGCCGCCGGCCCGCGATGGCCTTCGAAGGCTTTGCGAATCAGCCTGAGACTGTCCTCGGGCCCCGCCACTCGCAGGCTGTCCAGCGGCTGACTGGACAGCCCCAGGTTCTCGGGATGGACCCGGTAGGTTTCGATATGCCCGTCGCGCAGCTCGGCGACCTCGGTTTCGGCCGCGAGGCTGATCTCGTCAAGGCCGTCTGCCGCGTGGACAACCAGCACGTGCCGTGCGCCCAACTCGCCCATCACCTCGGCCAGCGTCCGCAACCAGCGGCGATCATAGACGCCCAGCACCATGTTGGGTGCGTCCGCCGGATTGGTCAGCGGCCCGAGGACGTTGAACAGCGTGCGCACCTTCAGCTCCTTGCGCGGACCGGCCGCATGGCGCATGGAGCCGTGGTGCCGCGGCGCGAACATGAAGCCGACGCCCAGCTCGCGCACGCAGCGCGCCACGCAGTCCGGCCCGACGTCCAGCCGCACGCCCGCCGCTTCCAGCAGGTCGGCACTACCCGAGCGGCTGGTAATCGAGCGGTTGCCGTGCTTGGCCACGTGCCCGCCCGCGGCGGCGACCACGAAGCTGCTGGCCGTCGAGACGTTGAACAGCCGCGAACCGTCCCCCCCGGTTCCGACGATGTCCACCAGGTGGGGGACATCGACCGAGACACCGACGGCGAGGCGCCGCATGACCTGCGCGGCCGCCGCGATCTCTGCGACGGTTTCACCCTTCATCCGCAGCGCGACCATGAATCCGGCAATCTGCGCCGCAGTGGCCGCACCGCCCATGATGTCCTCCATGGCGGCAGTCATGAGGGCGGGCTGGAGATCCCGCCCCTCGATCACTTCGGCAATCGCTTCGAGAATACGCATCGTGAACGCCCCGGAAAGATCAGTTCAGCCTGCCGTGGCAATGCTTGTATTTCTTGCCCGAGCCGCACCAGCAGGGATCGTTGCGGCCTACCTTGGGCGTCTCGCGCCGATAGGTGCGCCCGGCAGACCCGTCGCCCTCGCCAGCCCGCTCGTCGTCGGGCGCCGCGGCGGACGCGTAGCCGCCCGCCTGGTCGTGTCGCGCCTCCATCTGGGCAGGATCGGGATAATGGGCATCGACCACCTCGTCGAGCGCCTCGCGCACGGCCTCCGGCTCGGCCACCTGCAGGCGGCTGAGCGTGCGGATGATCTCGCCGTTCATCCGGTCGAGCATGCCCTCGAACATCTCGAAGGCTTCCCGCTTGAACTCCTGGGTGGGGTTCTTCTGGGCGTAACCGCGCAGTCCGATGCTCTGGCGCAGGTAGTCCATCGCCGCCAGGTGCTCCTTCCACTGGGTGTCGAGCACCTGAAGCAGCAGGCCCTTCTCGAAGCGGCGCAGGTTTTCCGCGCCGACTTTCGCCTCCTTCTCGGCGTAGACCTCGCTGAAATGGCGCTCGATCCGCGCAAGCAGGGTCTCGTCGTACAGGTCGGCATCCTCGTCGAGCCACTGCTGGATCGGCAGGTTCTCGCCGAAATCGTCCGCGAACACCCGGGTCAGCCCCTCGATGTCCCATTGCTCTTCCAGGGAGCCTGCGGGCACGAAACGGCGGAACACCGAGCCGAGTACGTCCTCGCGCATGGCGACGATGTTCTCGCTCAGATCCTCGCTGTCCAGAATGGCGCGGCGCTGCTCGTAGACCACCTTGCGCTGGTCGTTGGCGACATTGTCGTAGTCCAGCAGGTGCTTTCGGATGTCGAAGTTGTGGCCCTCGACCTTGCGCTGGGCGTTTTCGATCGCGCGACTCACCCAGGGATGCTCGATGGCCTCGCCCTTTTCCATGCCGAGCTTCTTCATCAGCCCGGCCACCTTGGGCGAGGCGAAAATCCGCATGAGGTTGTCTTCAAGGGACAGGAAGAAGCGGGTGGAACCCGGATCACCCTGGCGGCCGGAACGACCCCGAAGCTGGTTGTCGATCCGGCGGGACTCGTGACGCTCGGTGCCGATCACGTGCAGGCCGCCGGCCTCAAGCACCGCCTGGTGGCGCGTCTGCCAGTCGGCGCGCAGTCGTTCGCGCGCCGACTCGTCGGCATCGTGGCCCAGATCGAGCAGTTCGGCGTCGACATTGCCGCCGAGCACGATATCGGTACCCCGGCCGGCCATGTTGGTCGCAATGGTCACGGCCCCGGGGCGCCCGGCCTGGGCGATGATCTCCGCTTCGCGCTCATGCTGCTTGGCATTGAGCACGTTGTGGGCGACGCCGGCCTTCTTGAGCGCGCCCGAAACCCGCTCGGAAGCATCGATCGACGCCGTGCCCACCAGCACCGGCTGCCCCTTGCCGATGGCACTCTGGATATCCTTGATGATCGCCTCGAACTTCTCGTCCTCGGTCAGGAACACCAGGTCCCCGTGATCGATCCGCTGGACCGGCTTGTTCGGCGGAATCTGGACGACTTCCAGCCCGTAGATCTGCTGGAATTCCGCAGCCTCGGTATCGGCCGTGCCGGTCATGCCCGCGAGCTTGTCGTACAGGCGAAAGTAATTCTGGAAGGTGATCGAGGCCAGGGTCTGGTTCTCGGGCTGGATCGGCAGACCTTCCTTGGCCTCGATCGCCTGGTGCAGACCTTCCGACCAGCGCCGGCCCGGCAGGGTCCGCCCGGTGAACTCGTCGACGATCACCACCTGGTTGTCGCGCACGATGTACTCGACATTGCGCCGGAACACCGAATGGGCCCGGATGGCCGCGTTGAGGTGGTGCAGCAGCATGATGTTCGAGGCATCGTAGAGGCTGGCACCCTCCTCGAGCAGGCCGATCTGCGAGAGCAGCTGCTCGGCGCGGTCGAAGCCCTGCTCGGTCAGGAAGGCCTGCTTGTTCTTCTCGTCGATCCAGAAGTCGCCGAGTTCCTCTTCGGTCAGCGGTTCCTCGTCCTCCTTGCCCTCGCGCGGCTGGCGCTTGAGCTCGGGAATCAGGCCGTTGATCTGGTGGTAGATCTCGGAGGAATCCGCGGCGGGTCCGGAGATGATCAGGGGCGTGCGGGCCTCGTCGATCAGGATCGAATCGACCTCGTCCACGATGCCGAACTTGAGCGGGCGCTGCATGATCGCGTCCTTCGAGAACGCCATGTTGTCCCGCAGGTAATCGAACCCCAGCTCGTTGTTGGTCGCGTAGGTGACGTCACAGTTGTAGGCATCACGCTTGGCCTGGGTGTCCATTCCGGGCACCACGACCCCGACGGTCAACCCGAGGAAGTCGTAGATCCGCCCCATCCACTCGGCATCCCGCCGCGCCAGGTAGTCATTGACGGTGACCACGTGGACGCCCTCGCCGGACAGCGCATTGAGATAGACCGGCAAGGTGGCCACCAGGGTCTTGCCCTCCCCGGTACGCATCTCGGCGATCTTGCCTTCGTGCAGCACCATGCCCCCGATGAGCTGCACATCGAAATGACGCATGCCCAGCACGCGCCGGCCGGCTTCCCGACAGACCGCGAAGGCCTCCACCAGCAGGTCGTCGAGTTGCTCGCCATCGCGCAGGCGGGCACGGAACAGCTCCGTGCGCCCGGCAAGCTCGGAATCGGAAAGCGCCTCCATCTGGGGCTCGAGTGCGTTGATTTGCGTGACCCGCTTGCGCAGTTTCTTGACCAGGCGGTCGTTGCGGGTGCCGATAATCTTCTTGACGAATGAACCGATCATGCGTGGTTACCAGTGGACACGCCCCTTGCGTGGCGGCCCGGATTGAAGTGCGTTGATGAACGCGAAATGTTAGTTTATTGCGGCGTCCAAGGGAAACGCCGCGACCGGGCATTCCGGGATTGCGTTTCACGGGGGGATGAATGAACCACAGCGCGCGCGCACCGAAACGGCCGACCGGCCTGCTGCCCACCCGGATCGTCGCCAAGGCGCGACTGCTGGCCGGGCTGGAGGCCCTGCTCCAGGAAGCCCTGCCGGAAACCCTGCGCGGCAGCTGTCACGTGGCCAACCTGCGTGACGGCGCGCTGATCATTCGCGCCGACAACGCGGCGCTGGCCACCCAGCTGCGATTTCTGACGCCCAGAATCCAGGCAGACCTGAATGCACGCGCGCCGGTGCGCATCGATGCGGTCAAGGCCCGTGTGCTGCCACAACGGGCTGAGCGGCTGCCACAGGCGCCGTCCCGCAGGCTGTCCGAGCAGGCACGCCAGGCCATTGCCCAGACTGCCGAGGCAATGGCACCGGGCAGGCTGCGCACCGCCCTTCAGCGGCTGGCGCGGCATCAAGGAAAATCATGACCCGCAGCCTCGACGGCTGCGCCCCGCGGCAGGGATGGATGCCGCGGCGAAGGATACGCCTGCGAACGGCTCAGGCGGTGGTGGCGTGGCGTGCCACCGGCCGCAGGTAGGACAGCGGAAGCTGGGCGTCGTCGGCAAAGGTGATTTCCTCGTAGGCTTCCTCGTTCGCCAGCAACTCGCGCAACAGCAGGTTGTTGAGCGCGTGTCCGGACTTGTGGCCCACGAAGGCCCCGATGACGCTGCGCCCGAGCAGGTAGAGGTCGCCGATCGCATCGAGGATCTTGTGCTTGACGAACTCGTCGCCGTAGCGCAGCCCCTCCTCGTTGAGGATATGGTAATCCCCGATCACGATGGCGTTCTCGACGCTGCCGCCAAGCGCCAGGTTGCGCTGGCGCATGGCCTCGAGATCGCGTATGAACCCGAAGGTCCGCGCCCGGGAAACCTCCTTGACGAAGGTCGTGGAGGAAAAGTCGATCTGCGCCTGCTGGTCGGTGCGGTTGAGCACCGGGTGGTTGAAGTCGATCGACATGCCGACCCGGAAGCCGTCGTGTGGTTCGAACCGGACCCAGCGATCGCCGTCGCGCACCTCGACCGTACGCCGAATGCGGATGAACCGCTTGGGCGCCGCCTGCTCGTCGATGCCGGCAGACTGCAGCAGAAAGACGAACGGACTGGCGCTGCCATCCATGATGGGCATCTCCGGCCCGTCGATGTCCACGTGCACGTTGTCGATGCCCAGTCCGGCCAGGGCGGACATCAGGTGCTCGACCGTCGAGATCTTCACGCCATCCTTGACCAGGGTCGTGGAGAGCTGCGTCTCGCCGACACTGAAGGCGTGGCCGGGAATCGTGACCGGCTCGGGCAGGTCCGTTCGGTGGAACATGATCCCGGTGTTGGGCTCGGCCGGCCGAAGGGTCAGCCGGACCCGTTCGCCGGTATGCAGACCGATGCCGGTTGCCCGGATGACATTCTTGAGCGTGCGCTGGTGGATCAAAGATGGGGCCTCGGATCTTCGGCCCGGGCGTGTGCGCGGCAGCTCGACGAGCCTGCCGGCGAGGACCGGACACAGTAATTTAACCGCATTATGACACGGACAGCGCCCGGTGGACCAGAATCCGGGAAGGCGGCGGGCACGCCCGCGCCCGCCCCCCGGCCGCGACCGCCGCGGAGAACCTTCGGTCCGTGCAGGGTTGGGGAAACCATTCCGGACACGGACGATGGTTTTGCGGCCCGCGGTGGAAGCTGCCTTCAGGCGAGCAGCCGGTTGAGCCGCTGGACGAAGCCTGCGGCATTTTCCGGCGTGCCGCCCTCGGCCAGCAGCGCCTGCCCGAAGAGCACATGGGCATAATCCGCGAAACGCTCGTCGTCGGACTCGGCGCCGGCCCGCTTGAGCAGCGGGTGCGACAGGTTGACCTCCAGAATCGGCTTGATCTCGGGGACCGTCTGGCCGGCCTCCTTGAGCAGGCGCTGCAGGTGCAGGCTCAGGCCTTCCTCGGTGGTCACGAGACAGGAAGGCGAGTCCACGAGCCTGGGGGACGCGCGCACTTCGCTCACCTGGTCGCCCAGTGCCTTCTGCAGACGTTCGAGCAAAGATTCCCGGGCCTGCTTGTCGTCCTCGGCTTCCTCCTTCTCGCCTTCGTCGAGGGTCACCTCGGCCTTGGCCACCGACTTGAGCTTCTTGCCTTCGAATTCCGTCAGATGACTGACCAGCCACTCGTCGACACGGTCGGAGAGCAGCAGCACCTCGATGCCCTTCTTGCGGAATACCTCCAGGTGGGGCGAACCCAGGGCGGCGGCGTGACTGTCGGCGACAATGTAGAAGATTTCCTCCTGGTCCTCCTGCATGCGCCCCAGGTAGTCGGCCAGGGAAACCGTCTGCGCGGCGCCCTCGGCATGGGTGCTGGCAAAGCGCAGCAGCTTCGCGATCTGCTCGCGGTTGGCGAAGTCCTCGGCCGGGCCTTCCTTGAGCACCATCCCGAAGGTTTCCCAGAACCTGGCGTACTTCTCGGGCTCGTTGTCGGCCATGTCCTGCAAAAGCGACAGGACGCGCTTCACGGAGCCCTGGCGAATGCCGTCCAGCACCCGCGAGGACTGGAGGATCTCGCGCGAGACGTTCAGCGGCAGGTCGGCCGAGTCGATCACCCCGCGCACGAAACGCAGGTAGCGGGGCATGAGCTTCTCGGCCTCTTCCATGATGAATACCCGCCGGACGTAGAGCTTGACCCCGTGTGACTGGTCGCGATCCCACAGATCGAAGGGCGCCCGGGAGGGAATAAACAGCAGCGAGGTGTACTCGGTCTTGCCCTCGACCCGGTTGTGACTCCAGGCCAGCGGGTCCTCCCAGTCATGGGCGACGTGCTTGTAGAACGCCTTGTACTCGTCGTCCTCGATCTCGTTGCGCGGGCGGGCCCAGAGCGCGTTGGAATCGTTGACCTGCTCGAAGGCCTCGCCCGAATCCTGGTCGTCCTGCTCCGCTTCCTCGCCCTCTTTGCGCTCAACCGGCATTTCAACCGGGAAGGTGATGTGGTCCGAGTACTTGCGCACAATGGACTTCAGGCGCCAGTCGTCCGCGAACTCGGCATCGTCCTCGCGCAGGTGCAGCACGATCGTGGTGCCCCGTTCGCCCTTCTCGACCGTCTCAAGCGTATAGCTGCCATCGCCCGTGGACGCCCAGCGCACCCCGTGCTCCGCTTCCATGCCGGCACGGCGCGTGGTCAGCGTGATGCGGTCGGCGACGATGAACGCCGAATAGAAACCCACGCCAAACTGGCCAATGAGCTGTGCATCCTTCGCCTTGTCCTGGCCGAGCTGCTCGAGAAACGCCCGGGTACCCGAGCGGGCGATGGTCCCGATGTTCTCGATGACCTCGTCGCGGTTCATGCCGATGCCGTTGTCGCTGATCGTCACCGTGCGCTGTTCCTTGTCGGCCTCGATCCGGATGCGCAGCCGCTCGTCTCCCTCGTAGAGCGCCTCGTCCGAAAGCGCCTCGAAACGCAGCTTGTCACAGGCATCCGAGGCGTTGGAAACCAGCTCGCGCAGAAAGATCTCCTTGTTGGAGTACAGCGAGTGAATCATCAGCCTGAGCAGCTGGTTGACCTCGGTCTGGAACGGATGGGTTTCAACGTTGGACATGCACGAATCTCCTGGAATGGTCTGGTCGATCACCGGGAATGGGGGCAATGAGGCATCTTTTCAAGACCGCAGCGACAAGGCGGCTGCCCCGGGCGCGGCGCCGCGATCCGCACCGGCGAACAATCCGGCCGGCGGGGGCGCAACAAAAAACGCCGCGGCAAGACACCCGGCGTTTTTTTCATGCCTTAAGCTGCGACCGCGGGAACAGCCCGCGGCGCCTGCGACTCAGCCGAGCTTTTCCTTGATGCGCGCGGACTTGCCGGTGCGGCCACGCAGGTAGTAGAGCTTGGCCCGGCGGACGTCACCGCGACGCTTGACCTGAATTTCCGCAATGCTCGGCGAGTAGGTCTGGAATACCCGCTCCACACCCTCGCCGTAGGAGATCTTGCGCACGGTGAACGCGGAGTTGAGCCCCCGGTTGCGCTTGGCGATCACGACCCCTTCGAAGGCCTGCAGACGCTCGCGGTCCCCTTCCTTGACCCGAACCTGGACCACCACGGTGTCGCCCGGACCGAACTCCGGGACCTCGCGGGTCATCTGCTCGGCTTCCAGCTGTTGAATCACGTTACTCATCGATAAATCCCCTGAACGTCTGTTTTTTCGTATTCCGGCACCAGGCAGTCGCCGGCACTGGGCTATTTGTGTTCCGACGACGATTCCTGCGCCAGGAACGCGTCGAGTGCGTCGCGGTCCGCCCCGTCAAGGGCATCCCGGTCAATCAGGTCCGGACGCCGCAGCCAGGTCCTCCCCAGCGCCTGCTGCCGCCGCCAGCGGTCGATCCGCGCATGGTCCCCGCTGAGCAGCACCTCCGGCACCCGCCGCCCCTCGAACACCTCGGGACGCGTGTAGTGCGGACAGTCGAGCAGTCCCTCACTGAACGAATCCTCCCGTGCCGAGTCCGCATGTCCCAGCACCCCGGGAAGCAGCCGCGCCACCGCGTCGACCACCACCATCGCTCCCAGCTCGCCGCCGGAGAGCACGTAGTCGCCGATCGACAGCTCCCGGTCGACGCAACTGTCGATGACCCGCTCGTCGATTCCCTCGTAGCGCCCGCAAACCAGGATCAGCTCCGGCTCGCCGGCCAGTTCGGCGACCGCCTTGTGGTCAAGCCGCTCGCCCTGGGGCGAAAGGTAGATCACCGGCGCATCCGCGAGCCGGTCGCGTGCGGCACGGATCGCCGCGACAAGCGGCTCGCTCTTCATGAGCATTCCCGGCCCACCCCCGTAGGGCCGGTCATCCACGGTGCGGTGCCGGTCCCGGGTGAAGTCCCTGGGATTGCAGGTGCCCAGCTCAAGCGACCCGCGCTCGATGGCCACGCGGGGCATGCCATGCGCACCCACCGCGGCCACGAGCTCCGGAAACAGCGTGATGACCTCGATCCGCATCCCGCCGGTCAGAACCCCGGGTCCCAGTCGACCCGGATGCGACGCCGGTCCAGGTCGACTTCCCGAACGGCATGACCGATGGTGAACGGCAACAGCCGCTCCCGGTCGCCGCGCACCACCATCACGTCGTTGGCGCCGGTTTCCATCATCTGCGCCACCTCACCGAGCGGCTGATCATCGAGCGTGACCACGCTGCAGCCAATCAGGTCGCGCCAGTAATACTCGCCGGGCGCCGGCGGCGGCAGGTCTTCGGCGCGCACCATGATGCGCGCCCCGGCCAGCGCTTCGGCCCGATCCCGATCCGTCACTGACTCCAGCCGCGCCACCAGGTTCTTCCCCTGGTAACCCAACCCCTCGAGCCGCAGGTCGAACACCCCGTCGGGTCCTGCCAGCCGCCAGCGCCGGTAGGCACCGATCGCGTCGGCAGGTCGCGTACCCGAATGGACGCGCAGGCCGCCGCGGACCCCGTGCGCCCCGATCACGTGCCCGAGCTCGACCCACTCCTCGCCGGCGACCGGTGATTCACCCGCCTGTGCTGCCGAACCCATGGCCCGACCCGCCGAGTCAGGCGGCGTCGGAGTTGCCGGTCTCGGCCTGACTCGCGTGCTCCTTGATCAGGGTCGCGACGCGGTCGCTCGGACGGGCGCCCCGCGCAAGCCAGGCTTCGACGCGATCACGATCCAGGCGCAGGCGCGGTTCCTGGCCCCGGGCAACCGGGTTGAAGAAACCCAGGCGCTCGATGTAGGCCCCGCTGTCCCGGGCATTGCGGCTGTCGGTGACGACGATGTGGTAGAAGGGGCGCTTCTTGGCGCCACCGCGGGCAAGTCGGATGGTTACCATGCTCGATAATGACCTGTATGTGTTCATGCAGGCGGGCCAGGGCGGCCACGCCACGAAAATCAAGGCGCGTGATTTTACTGGAGTTGAGAAAAAAATAAATAGCCGGAGGCAAAAAACCCGGCCGGATGACAGTCGCTTATGGAATCTGCGCGCGAACGCGGCCCTTTTTCCTTCAGGGCCGGGATGCCCCCGGTACGCCACGGAGCAGCCCGGTCGATCCCACGGGACGGGCCCTGGCCTGCCGTGCGTTGCGCCACGAACCCAGGGGCCTGCGGCGGCTTTCTTGTGCACACGGTGACCGGCGCCCGTTCAGGCCAGCTCCGGGCCGGATGAGCGTCGCAAGCGTGCCACGGCATCCAGCGCGGCGGCCCGGAGCGGTCAGTGATAAGGGTGACGCAGGATGATGGTCTCGTCGCGTTCCGGGCCGGTGGAGACAATATCCACCGGCACTTCGCAGACTTCCTCGATCCGGCGAATGTATGCGCGGGCGTTCTGCGGCAACTCGTCGAGCGCGCGCACGCCGACGGTCGAGACGTCCCAGCCCGGAAGCTCCTCGTAGACCGGCCGGCAGGCCGCAAAGGCCTCGGCACCCACCGGGGGGGTCGCCACCGCGCGGCCGTCGACCTCGTAACCGACGCAGATGCGGATGCTGTCCAGGCCATCGAGCACATCCAGCTTGGTCAGGCACAGGCCGCTGATGCTGTTGATCTGGACTGCCCGACGCAGCGCCACCGCATCGAACCAGCCGCATCGACGTGCCCGCCCGGTGGTCGAGCCGAACTCGTGACCCTTCTTCGCGAGGTGATCTCCCACCGCCCCGTCCAGCTCGGTGGGAAACGGCCCGGCGCCAACCCGGGTGGTGTAGGCCTTGGTAATGCCCAGCACGTAGTCGAACTGAAGGGGCCCGACTCCGGCGCCGGTCGAGGCCCCACCGGCGGTGGTGTTCGAGGAGGTCACATAGGGGTAGGTGCCGTGGTCGATGTCCAGCAGCGTGCCCTGGGCGCCCTCGTACATGAGATTGGCCCCGTCCCGCCGCAGCCCGTGCAGCAGCTCGGGAATGTCGGTCACCATCGGCTTGAGCACCTCGGCCTGCTCGAGGGTCTCGTCCAGCACTTTCTGGAAGTCGATCGTGTCGGCGCCGAAGTAGTGCCGCAGCACGAAGTTGTGGTAGTCCAGCACCTCGCCAAGCTTGGCGGCGAAGCGCTCGCGATGGAACAGGTCCGCCAGCCGGACGGCCCGGCGCGCGACCTTGTCCTCGTACGCCGGACCAATCCCCCGGCCCGTGGTCCCGATGGCCGCCGCGCCCCGCGCCTTCTCGCGCGCGTGGTCGAGCGCCACGTGATACGGCAGGATCAGCGGACAGGCCTCGGAAAGCTTCAGGCGCTCGCGCACCGGCACGTCCCGCGACTCGAGCATGTCGATCTCGCGCAGCAGCGCTTCAGGCGAGAGAACCACCCCGTTGCCGATGACGCAGGTCACCCCCTCGCGCAGCACCCCCGAGGGAATCAGGTGCAGGACGGTTTTCTCCTCCCCGATCACCAGCGTGTGCCCCGCGTTGTGCCCGCCCTGGAAACGCACCACCGCGCCTGCCCGCTCCGTCAGCAGATCCACGATCTTGCCCTTGCCCTCGTCGCCCCACTGGGACCCGAGGACGATTACGCTTTTTCCCATGTTTCAGTTCTCTACCACCAGCCAAGTATCTTTCTGCCGAACCAGCCGCCGGGCAGCATCCTGCCCGCCGGGTTCGCCCAGTGCGCGGATCACGACTTCACCCGCGGCGCGCAGCCGGTCGATGGCCGCGTCCAGTTCCACATCCTCAAGGTCCGCAGGCGCCAGGATCGGAGTCGCCACGTCGGCCGCGCGCCCGGAGAGGCGCATGAGCTCGCGCACGTCTGCCGAAAACCCGGTCGCAGGCCGTGCGCGGCCGAATACCCGTCCCACCTGGTCGTAACGCCCGCCCCGGGCAATCTCCTCGCCGGCCCCTTCCACGTAGGCCGCGAACACCAGGCCGGTGTGGTAGTGGTAGCCATGAAGTTCCGCCAGGTCCACCTGCAAGCGGACGCGGGGATGCCGCCGTGCGACGACCGAGGCGACGCGCTCGACCCGCGCGAGGGCCTCCCGCGCCACCGGGCCGAGCAGATTGCGGGCCCGCTCGATCACGTCCGGCCCGCCGTGCAGGCGTCCGAGAGCGGCCAGCAGCCCTGCCGACCCGGCCGGCACCGCCCACTGGGCCAGCGCCGCGTCGATTTCCGGCAGCGCCTTGCGCTGGAGCATGTCGAGCAGCTGCCGTTCGCGCGTCTGGTCGAGCCCGGCGTGATCCGCCACGGCCCGAAACACCCCGACATGGCCGATATCCACGACCGGCGACCGAATCCCGGCATGCTCGAGGGTTTCGATCATCAGCCCGAGCATTTCGGCGTCTGCCTCGGCGCTGTCATTGCCGAACAACTCCGCACCGACCTGCATCGGGCTGCGGCTGCCCGCAAAGCCGTCCGGCACCGTGCGCAGCACCGAGCCCAGATAGCACAGCCGGGTCACCCCGGACTGGCGCAGGCTGTGTGCGTCGATCCGCGCCATCTGGGGCGTCATGTCGGCGCGCACGCCCATGAGCCGCCCGGTCAGCCGGTCGGTCAGCTTGAAGGTCAGCAGGTCCAGGTCCTCGCCGGTACCCGTCAGCAGCGAGTCGACAAACTCGACCAGTGGTGGAATGACCAGCCCGTAGCCGCACCGTGCGAAATGGTCCAGCAGGCGGCGGCGCAGGGACTCGAGCGCCCAGGCCTCGTCAGGCAGGACTTCCTCGATACCCGCGGGCAGTTCCCAGCGTGTCTCGTTCATCTTTGGTTGTTTCCAGGGACAAGGTTGATCTTGCAGGCGACCGGCTTCTGATGCGCAAGCATCTCAGCGGCCCAGCCACCACAGGGCCAGCAGGCCGGCGAGCACGAGCACCAGGCCCGTGCCGCGTATGGCCCCGTCCGGCATCGACGAGAGTTCCTGTGCCATCTGACGGTAACGCCGCGGGCTGGCAAACGGCAAAAGGCCCTCGATGATCAGCACGAGGGCCAGGGCCATCCAGATCTCGGAAGGCATGCAGGCAACCGGCGCTCGTCAGGGCGTCGCCGGCAGGAGTCCGTTCGAGGACGACTCCGGCCGCTGCGCATCCGGGGCGGACCCGTCCGCATCCCGATCCCGGAAGAACCGGAAGTAGCTGCCACTCGGCTCGAGCACCATCATGTTGTCCTGTCCGGCAAAGGCCGTCTTGTAGGCATTGATGCTCCGGTAGAACTCGAAAAACTCGCGATCCTGGTTGAAGGCGGCCGCGTAGATCTCGGCGGCCTGCGCGTCGCCTTCACCGCGAAGCTGCTCGCCTTCGCGGTTGGCCTCCGCCACGATCTCGATGCGCTGACGCTCGGCGTCCGCCCGGATGCGCTGAGCCTGTTCCTCACCCCGGGAACGGACCGCGCTGGCCACGGCCGCCCGCTCCTGCTCCATCCGCGCAAAGACCGACTGACTGACCTCGGAGGGCAGCTCGATCCGCATGATGCGCACGTCGACGATCTCCAGGCCGAGACCGGCAATATCCTGGTTGGTGGATTCGATCACGTTGCGCATGAACAGGTCACGGTCACCGGAAACCACCTCGGGGATGGTCAGCGAACTGATCTGGCTCTTCATGCCGTCCTTGACGATCTGGTCGACCCGAACCACCGCGGCGCGCTCGTCTCCGCGGGTGGCGCGGTAGTAGTCGGCCGAATCGATGATTCGCCACTTGATGTAGTAATCGACGATGAGATTCTTCTTCTCGCTGGTCAGGAACCGGTCGGGCTGGGTACTGACGGTCAGGATACGCGTGTCGAAGGTCCGAACATTGTTGATGAAGGGCACCTTGAAATGCAGGCCCGGCTCGACGTCGGTTTTCACGATTTCACCGAGGCGGAACTGCATGCCCGTCTCGAATTCCTTGACCGTGTACAGGGACATGGAACCCAGGAATCCGACCACGGCGACGACCGGGATAATGAGATTGGATACAGCCATCTTTCAGATCACCTTGAGCGTGAATCGGTGCGTGAGGAACCGGATGTCCGCGCGCCGTCGACCGAGCCCGAAGGTACTCCGGCATTCGACGGCAGCATCGACGGAACGCCGGTTCCGTCCTGCCCGCGGGATTCCATGAGCTTGTCGAGCGGCAGGTACATCAGGCTGTTCCCGCCCTGCACGTCCATGAAGACCTTGCTGGAGTTGCCCAGCACCTCGGTCATGGCATCGATGTACAGGCGCTCGCGCGTGACTTCCGGCGCACGCCGGTATTCGGACAAGAGCGCGGAGAACCGGGAGGCCTCACCCTCGGCTGCCAGGATCACTTGTGACCGGTAGCCTCGGGCCCGCTCGACGATCTGCGCGGCCTCGCCTCGCGCCTGCGGGACGATGCGGTTGGCGTAGGCCAGCGCCTCGCTGATGAACCGCTGCTCGTCCTCGCGGGCGCGGATCGCGTCCTCGAACGCCGGCTGAACAGCCTCGGGCGGCTGGACGTCCTGAAGGTTCACCGACTGCACCTGCAGCCCGGTGCCGTAGCCGTCGAGCAGTTCCTGCATCCGCTCGCGCACCAGGGTGACGAGCTCGACCCGGCCCTCGGTCAGCACGTAGTCCATGTTGTTGGACCCGATGACCTCGCGCATGGCGCTCTGCATGACGTCCTGCAGCGTGCTGTCCGGATCACGGACGTTGAACAGGTACAGCATCGGGTCGTTGATATTGAACTGGGTCGCCAGCGACACCTGGACGATGTTCTCGTCCAGCGTCAGCACCGGCATCCGCAGCCGGCGATCCCGGTACTCGTCCACGTCCACGGTCTGGACCTCGTGAATCGGATACGGCAGGTGCCAGTGCGGCCCCGGCATGGAGGTTTCCTTGTACTTGCCGAACTGGGTCACCACGCCACGCTGGCCCTCGTCGACGATGTAGATGCCCGTCGCCAGCCAGACGACCAGCAGGGCACCGGCCACGACGGCAATGCTCTTGCCACCGAAACCGCCCCCGCCACCAAAGGCACCACCGACCTTCTTGGCCATCTTGCCGAAGGTCTCGTCCAGTTTCGGACCCGAGGATCCCCCCCGTGAATTGTTCCAGGGATCCTTGTCGCGCCCGCCACCCGGTTCGTTCCAGGCCATCGTTTGTTACTCCGGTTTGATCTGCTATTGGGTGAGTTTGCCGCCCCAGGGGGACAGCCCTGCCCCCTGGACAGGTCGTGCATGGCCAGCGTGGCGACAGGTGCCGACACGCGCCCCGCCTGATGACGGGGATTCACGCGGCGCCTACCCAAGCGCGGCAAAGTGTAGGGATTCGAACCGGCACGGGCAAGCGGTCATCCCGCCTGCCCGACCCGAATTCAGGTCTGTCCCGCCAGCTGGGGCTCGTGCTTGCAAAGCTGATTCCAACGCGACACCGGCAGGCGGATGTCCATTACCCACTGCCCGGCGTCGTCCGTGTCCTCACGCAGCACCGCGCCCTCTGCAACCAGCAGGGCATGCAGGCGCCCCTGCGAGGCCGGCAGCGTGATCCGGGTATCGACGGTCTCCGGGCGCAAACGTTCCGCGATGGCCGCCCGCAGGGCATCCAGACCCTGACCATCCGCGGCGCAAGCCCAGACGCGCCAGGGCATGCCCTGCCCGTCCCGCTCGACCCCGGGGGCACGGTCGGTCCGGTCGATCTTGTTCATGACGACCAGCCGCGGCATGTCGCCCGCCCCGATCTCCTTCAGGACTTCGTTCACGTCCTCGAGCTGACGGGGGTGCTCGGGGTCCGAGGCATCCACTACCTGCAGCAGCAGGTCCGCCTCCAGGGTCTCCTCCAGAGTAGACCGGAAGGCGGTCACCAGATCGTGTGGCAAATGCCGGATGAATCCCACGGTATCTGCAATGACCGCCGGCATCCCCGGCTCGATGTCCACGCGGCGGACGGTGGTATCGAGCGTTGCGAACAGCTTGTCCGCGGCATAGCTGGCCCCGGCCTGGCTGAGCGCGTTGAACAGGGTGGACTTGCCGGCGTTCGTGTAGCCGACCAGCGAAACCGTGGGCACTTGCGCCCTCTGGCGCCCCTTGCGCCCCTGCTGCCGCTGCCGCCGCACTTTTTCCAGCCGTGCATTCAACTGGGCGATCCGCCCGTTGATGAGCCGACGGTCCATCTCCAGCTGGGTTTCACCCGGCCCGCGAAGACCGATGGAGCCCCCACGCTGGCGTTCGAGGTGCGTCCAGCCGCGGACCAGTCTGGTGGACAGGTGCCTGAGCTGGGCAAGTTCCACCTGCAGCTTGCCCTCGTGCGAACGCGCACGCTGGGCGAAGATGTCCAGGATCAGCCCGGTGCGATCGAGGACCCTGCACTTGAGAAGCGCCTCGAGGTTTCGCTCCTGCGAGGGGCTGAGTGCATGATTGAAGATCACCAGTTCCGCGGACTCGGCAGCCACCAGCGCGGCAATCTCGCCGGCCTTGCCGCTGCCGACAAGCAACTTCGGATCCGGGTTCTGTCGACGCACGGACAGGGCGCCGACAACCTCGGCCCCGGCCGAACGCGCCAGCTCGTGAAACTCGACCTCGTCCTCGTTGCCCTGCTCGCGTCCGGTGTCGATGTGCACGAGCACGGCGCGCTCACCACCGGAGTGACGCTCGAAAAACTGCATCGCGGTCAGTCTTCGCCTTCCGCCGGCTCGCCTTCAGCGCCCTCGGTTGCCCGGTCCATGCGCACCGGGCGGGAAGGCACGATCGTGGAAATCGCGTGCTTGTACACCATCTGGCTGACGGTGTTCTTCAGCAGCACCACAAAATTGTCGAAGGAGTCGATCTGTCCCTGCAGCTTGATGCCGTTGACCAGGTAGATGGACACCGGTACCCGATCCCGACGCAGCGCGTTGAGAAACGGCTCCTGCAGCGTTTGACCTTTCGCCATGCCTGTTGTGTTCTCCGTGTTGTACTTTCTGTCCGCCGATCCGCGCATGCTTCTGCCGGACGTGCGCCGGCTCCTCGGGACCCGACCATCGCCCCCCCGGCAGAACCAGGGCCATTGGTCAGTTTATCACAGGACAAGTTCAGCGAACGGCGGATGCGCAAGTTTCCCCCGAGCCGTCACAGCCGACCCAGGACCTGCCCGACCAGGTCGGCATCGGCGGTATCCAGCCGCAGATCCACGGGCGTGCGCCGCAGCCAGGTCACCTGCCGCTTGGCAAACTGGCGGGTGGCGGTGATGGCCTGCTCGCGCAGGGTCTTGAGGTCACAGGCCCCATCCAGGTACGCCCAGGCCTGCCGGTACCCGACCGAGCGCATCGACGGCAGGCCCGGGTGCAGGTCGCCGCGCGCGCGCAAGGCAGCCACCTCGTCGAGAAAACCGGCCTCGATCATCCGGTCGAAGCGGGTGGCGATCCGCGCACGCAGCACCTGGCGATCACCCGGTGCGAGCGCGACCCGCAGCACGCGAAACGATTGCGCCAGTCCGGCCTGCCGACCCCGGGCCTGCAACCGGGTCAGGGGCTCGCCCGTGGCGCGCCAGACCTCGAGTGCCCGTCCGATGCGCTGCGGATCATTCGGATGGATTCGGGCCGCCGCCTCCGGATCGACGCGCGCCAGCTCGGCATGCAGGGCCGGCCAGCCCCGCCGCGCCGCCTCCGCCTGCAGTTCGGCGCGCAACGCCTCGTCGGCCTCGGGCAGCGTCGACAGCCCCGAGAGCAGGGCGCGAAAGTACAGCATGGTCCCGCCCACCAGCAGGGGCAGGCGACCCGCGGCATGAGCTCGCCCGACGGCCTCGGAAGCCTCGGCGCAGAAGCGCTGCACCGAGTAACGCTGCGCCGGGTCGACGATATCGACCAGCGCGTGGGGGTAGGCTGCCAGGGTCTCGGGGCTCGGCTTGGCGGTGCCGATGTCCATGCCCCGGTAGATCATCGCCGAATCGACGCTGATCAGGTCGACCGGCAGGCGGTCGGCCAGGGCCAGGGCCAGATCGGTCTTGCCGGAAGCGGTCGGTCCCATCAGGACCAGCACCTGGGGCCGGGAACGCGCGTCCATGACTCACTGCCCCCGCATGAACAGTCGATCCAGGTCCTGCATGGACAGCTGCATCCAGGTCGGTCGCCCGTGATTGCACTGACCGCTGCGCTCGGTGCGCTCCATGTCACGCAACAGGGCGTCCATCTCCTCGCGCTGCAGGCGACGGTTGGCGCGTACCGATCCGTGACAGGCCATTCGCGACAGCAGCGCGTGGACCCGGCGCTCGACCGCATCGCTCTCCCCGGCCCGCGACATTTCGTCCAGCATGTCGCGCAGCAGACCCGCCGCGTCCGCATCCCGAAGGGGCGCGGGCAACTCGCGGACCCGAAGCCGGGTCGGGCCGGCACGGTCCACCACCACCCCAAGCTCGGCAAAGGTCGGGAACCAGGACTCGGCCTGATCCGCCTCGGGTTCCGGCAGGTCGAGCGTCACCGGCAACAGCAGCGGCTGCCGCGGCACCCGGGCTCCGGCCCAGGCGGCCTTGAGCCTTTCATAGGCGACCCGCTCGGCCGCCGCGTGCGCATCGACCACCACCAGCCCCTCGGCATTCTGCGCCACGATATAGACACCATGCACCTGGGCCAGGGCGTAACCGAGTGGCGGCAGCGAGGAGTCGTTGTCACAGGCGGCATCCGCCCGCGGCTGCCCGGCACGCGCCGCGCTCTGAAGCAGGGCCTGATACCCCCCCGCAGCGGAATCCCGCACGGCCCGCCCGGGCGCCGAAAAGGCCAGCGGATACTGGCTGTCCTTGCCGCGGGCAGGCATTGAGTCAAGCGGGGACGGTGTCGAGGATGCCGGCACGCCCGGTCGAGCCGCCGGGAGGTTTTCCTGCCCTGAGGCCGCCGCATCCACCAGCGCCCCGCCGCCCACGGGATTGGAACGGGCCAGCAGCTGATTCAGCGTGCTGAACAGAAAATCATGCACCATGCCGCCACGACGGAAGCGCACCTCGGTCTTGGCGGGGTGGACGTTCACATCCACTTCCGCCGGATCGATCGACAGGGACAGCACGAACGCCGGCTGCCGGCTGTGGTGCAACACGTCAGCGAAGGCCCGACGCACGGCGTGGCCAATGACCCGGTCGCGGACCAGGCGACCGTTGACAAAGAACAGCTGGTGGTCGGTTCCGGCGCGGGAGTACGCCGGATGCGCAACCCAGCCGGAGAGGTGCATGTCCGAGGCCGAACGGGCCACCGGCAGGGCATTGGCGACAAACTCGGGCCCAAGCACGGTTTCCAGGCGGGCGGCGAGATCGCCCTCGCCGGACTGGGCCGGCAGGTCAAGCACCTGCCGACCGTTGTGCGTCAGCCGGAAGCCCACCGGTGGGTGCGCCAGGGCGATCCGCCGCAGAAACTGGTCGATGTGCCCGAACTCGGTGCGCTCCGCCTTGAGGAACTTGCGTCGCGCCGGGACATTGAAGAACAGGTCGCGCACCTCGATGGTCGTGCCGACCGGGTGCGCGGCCGGCAACGGTTGCGCCGGCAAGCCCCCCTCGGCCACGATCTCCCAGGCGTGTTCGGCCTCCTGCTGCATCGACACCAGCCGCAGCCGGGAAATCGAGGCCACCGAGGCCAGCGCCTCGCCCCGGAATCCCAGGCTGGCCACGGCCTCCAGCTCGTCGATCGCGCGGATCTTGCTGGTCGCGTGACTGGTCAGCGCCAGGGCCAGGTCCTCGCGGTCGATGCCGGCGCCGTCATCGCGCACACGGATCAGGCGGGCACCGCCTGCCTCGACATCCACGCACACCTGCGCGGCGCCGGCATCCAGGCTGTTCTCGACCAGTTCCTTGACAACGCTGGCGGGCCGCTCGACGACCTCGCCGGCGGCAATCTGGTTGACCAGGGTGTCAGGTAGACGCCGGATGCGTCGCATGGAGTTTCTCAAGCGTTTTCGAAGCCGGGCAATTCTCCCGGTTCACGCCCGCAGGTCAAGCCATGGCGTAGCGGGTACCGCTGGGCGCACGATCGGCGTAGTAGGAGTGGATCCCCTTGAGCACCGAGCGGGCCACGGAGTCCTGATACTCGGCCGTGCGCAGGCGACGCTCCTCGGCGGGATTGGAGATGAACGCGCTCTCCACCAGGATCGAGGGAATATCCGGCGAGCGCAGCACCGCAAAGTTTGCCTGCTGCACTTCCGACTTGTGCAGGTTCGCCACGCCGCCAAGCGAGCGCAGCACCCGGTCACCCAGATCGAGGCTGCTTTCCAGTGTGCGGCTCTGCGCCAGGTCAAGCAGCACCGAGGCAACGACCTCGTCCTGGTGCGCGATCGAGGCGCCCCCGACAAAATCCGCCGCATTCTCGCGACGCGCCAGCCAGCGCGCCGCCTCGGAACTGGCACCGCGCAGCGAGAGGCAATACACCGAGGCACCGCGGGCCGATTGCCGATGGAAGGCATCGGCATGGACGGACACGAACAGGTCCGCCTTGTGTTCCCGGGCGATCTCGGTGCGCCGCCGCAGGCTGATAAAGGTGTCCGAATCGCGGATCATCACCGGCTTGAGCCCGCGTTCGCCCAGCACCATGTCCCGCAGGCGCCGGCTGATCTGAAGCACGATGTCCTTTTCGCGGGTTCCGCCGGGGCCGACGGCACCCGGGTCCTTGCCGCCGTGCCCCGGATCAATGGCAATGACCAGATCCCGGAAGGTGCTGCCCGACTCGTCCGGACGAACCGGCTCGCTCCGGGCCACCACGGGCACACCGGCATGGGGAAAGTCCACGACCAGCCGATGCCCCGCGCCCTCGCCCGGCGGCAACTGGAGCACCCGCGGGACGACCTTGCCGCTCAGGTCGAACACCACCCGCAAATCCTGCCCGTTGCGGATTCCGTAACGGACGGACCGGACTACCGAGGCATCCGGCACCACGTTGCCCGAGGACTGCGCCAGTCGCGTGCCGGTCAAGTCCAGGACTGCGCGGTCGGGCCCCTCAAGGGTAAACACCCGGTGGTCGACCGGCCCGTCCAGATCGAGCACGAAGCGGGTATGGGTATCGCTGGCCGACGAGCGCACGGCCTGCACGGTCCGGCCCGCCCAGGCGAGCTGGGGCAGCAGCAAGCCACTGCTGCCCCCGAGCAGCTGGAGCAGAAACCGACGTCGGCGCCGAAGAAGCAGTTGGTCCCTGTCTGAAGAGTTCATGATGCGCGCCTCCGAAGGCGGAAGCCGCTACCCACATACGGGCAGGTCGACTCCAAGATTGAGTTGATCACGCACCTCCAATTCTTTGCGATCAACGATCTTTCTTCAAGAATTTTAGGAAGATACACCAACAACCTAGAACGCTGGACAAGCAGGGCAACCAAGATGGAGGGGTTTGGGTTCCAGAAGACAACTACATGTTGTGCCGTTGCGCAAAAACCACGAGGCAACAAGCTGCAGACAAAAAAAGCCTTTTCATATCAGCAACATGAAAAAACAATCTGAAAAAACAACAAAGTACGGACGGCAGGAATCTGCCGGCTCAAGACCCGCCCGGCTGACCCGGGCCGGC
>JBKHDT010000041.1:0-20946 GCA_046541195.1 Halothiobacillaceae bacterium
ATTCGAACCCTGTGATCGATACCGGTTCGGCTTGACGCCAGCGCCCAGGATGACTGACTCTTGGGAAGCGCCAATCTGGCTGGCGCTTCTTTAATCTGTTACCTGAAGGAGTAGGGTGCATGAAAAATAAGGTTTTGAAAAATGCCGTTGCCCTGGTCGTGGGTTTGGGCTTGAGTACTGTCGCCTGGTCTGCCGAGACCCTCTGCTTTGAGCTCAAGCCGCAGGAGTCGGCACCCGTGACCTCTCTGGTCTACAAGCTGCAAGTCACCGACAAGGGAGATGGGGTATTCGATCTGCAGGGGCGTTCGCGCGCGATCAGTGCCAACGAGCCGGTCATTGAAACCTGGCGCGTGGTTAGCGGCGTCGCGGCCACCATGCCGGATGGGCTGGAGGTTTCAATCGTGACCTCCGACATAGCAGATTGGCGCAGTACAGTGGGCATCGAGGAAACACTGCATACCTCTGACGTGCACATGCTGCTTGATCTTGCTACTTTCGAAGGTACTTTCCACGCCGTCAATTTCTCGCACAACACCAATCCGCAGATACCTGACCTCACGACCGGATTGAACGGTACGGCGGGCTTGGTCACCTGTCCCTTTTGATTCGGACGGTTTCATCGCCTAAGCCTTGATCGAATCGGAGAGCTTGCCAAGGGGAACCCTGCGAAGCTTTCCATGGCTTCGTGGGCTTGTGTGTGCTGTCGCGCGCTCGCTGGCGAAGTTCGTGTTCAGTAAACCCCGGCCGGGCTGTGCGACTCAATGGATTGCGCCATTGGTATCTGGACGGCCTTTCCCCAGTCCTGCCGGGCTTGGACCATGGGAGGCCCTAATGGAATAAATAGCCCAAGGGCCGAAGACCAGGGGTGCCAGTCGGGCAACCATGTCCCAATCGGGAATCTGAAGCACTCTTGCAGAGAATCCCACAGAGTCTCTCGGCGAGATGCTCCGGCTGCAGGGTGCTCACCTGATTGGCCATGCCGGGCCTCGGCGGACGCCTTCGGCACGAGTCAACCACCTGCAATGATCTTTGCGGGCGCTGGCCCATGTGCGTTGTGATCGTGCTGATGCGCCGTCGCCGGCAGGACAGCAACCGTCCTTAAACCGCCGCCATATCCGGTGCAAAGACTTGCCAGTCAGCGGTTCAACGGGCCGTGCGGCTTTTTGTGATCTTTCCACAAAAACTGTGGATAACCTTGTGCGTGAAGTGCGGGGAACCCGCCTGCAGATAACTGCGACAGACACTTGTCGCCGCTGCTCAGGACTTGACCAGCCCGGCGGTGATGCCAGCGATGATCTTTTTAATTTTTTGATTTTTAAAGATTATTTCGTTTTCTGGCGCGTGGTGTATTGACATCCGCCGGGATCTGGTGTGTATGTCCGGCGCGCCGTGTGAGGTCATTGCCGATCTCTGAGACGTTGTGGAAAAGCATTGCAACCTATCGGATTCCGATCGGCTGGTCGCGGCGCCGGCAAGGGAGCCGGTTTCCGAGCAGCTGGTCGGGCGTGGTGGCGGTTGCCGAAGCGATTTTCCGGAAAAACTGTGGATAACGCTGTGTGTCACCTGGGCGGACTGTTCTGAAACCCTGTCCGAACAGGAGCTTGGCGGCGCTGGGCAAGAGGCTGCCACCTGCCTGGGTGACCGGATGCGTTCTTTATTAAGTTACTGAATTAGAAAGACTTTGTTTTTTCGTCGCGTTCGTGTGTCCGTTCAGGGCCGATCGCCCGGGTGTGCCTGCCTTGGCGCACAGCAGGGCAGAACCCGGCGCGGCCCATCTTGTGGAAAAAATTAGGATGCTTGCGAATCAGGTTCGGCCGAGCCGGTCTTGCCTGGTTTACTTGTTCACACCGTCCTGTTTTCCGGAGATTGCATCGTTTGGTGGAATGCGCACCCGGCGGGTCATCCAAAGGCCGGTCTGCCCGCCCGTCCGTCCAGGCTAAGCTCCTGACCTGGTTGTGTCCCGCGGCTTTACGCGCTTTGGGTTGATGATGCCCGGGCGCGGGGCCAGCGCCGGCGGATGAACGCCGATGGCTGGATGACCTCGGTGTGAGGATTCATCAAATGTTCACTTTTCCACAAAATCTGTGGAAAAGCCTGTGCAAAAACTCCGCGAAACCAGGACTTTCCGCATGGCGCCGTGCTTGGCCCCAGTTTGGTTGTTCATTGACCACCTGGGGTGTTCGCTTGGGATGGTGTTTTTCAGGTTATTGAAATTCAAGTGTTAATTTGGTCGATAGTGGTTCTGGACGCCACCTGTGGCGGTTTTTCCGTTTCGCCCGGATCACGGGGGAAATTAGCGTGGGCTTGTTGTGGATAACGTGAGAAAGTCTCGCCAAGTGCTTGCTGTGTCGTGGGACTTTGACGCCAGACGTCCGGCGTCGGCGGTACGAGGGCGGGACCCGGGTTTTGACAGGGTCGGGCGGTCTCCCGGCGGAAGGAAACCGGGCCGGGCCAGGGGCCGCATCACGACGGGCGCGGCCGGTCGCTCGCCAACACGGTAGCCGCGCTGAGGACGAACCGCGGGGTGGCCGAACGTCGCCGTGCGTGGTCAATCCCCTTCAAGCGAGAGAACATGCCGCCACTGGGCCTCGGTAACGGGCATGATGGACAGCCGGTTACCCTTGCGGACCAGCGGCATGTCGGCCAGCGCCGGGTCCTCGCGCATTTCGTTCAGGGTGATCACCCGGGCGGTGTGCCGAACGTATTTGACGTCCACCCGGAACCAGCGAGGGTTGTCGGGCGTGGACTTCGGGTCGTGGTATTTCGCCTCCGGGTCCCAGGCCGTGTCGTCCGGGTAGCCGGCGCGCACCACTTCCATGATGCCGACAATGCCGGGCACCTTGGTGTTGGAGTGGTAGAAGAATGCCTGATCCCCGACCTGCATCTGGTCACGCATCATGTTGCGTGCCTGGTAGTTGCGCACGCCATCCCAGGGTTCGACACCCACCCGCTTCAGATCGTCGATTCCAAAGACGTCGGGTTCCGATTTCATCAACCAGTGGGCCATGGGGGGTTCCTCTTGGTGCAAGGCTGGCGGGACAGGCCGACCGTTCCACAGTCCAGCTCGTGTTTTCGGGCGATCAGATGCGCCGCGGTTTTTGCAGTCCCCGCTCGGTCAGGATCAGATCCAGCGGGACATCCCAGGGTTCACGGGGCAGGGCGGGGTGGCGTTGCAGCTCGAACGCGACGCCGACCAGCCAGGGGGCGCCCCGCTTGCGGGCGAAGCCGGCGAGGCTGCGATCATAGAAGCCCCCGCCCATGCCCAGTCGGTTGCCGGCTTCATCAAAACCCACCAGGGGCATCAGGATCAGGTCGAGTTTCCCGACAGGCCGCGGCAAGGCGCCGACAGGTTCTCCGATTCCGTGCCGATTCCTGCGCAGTGGCGTGCCCGGAATCCAGCGGCGGAAAGTCAGGCTGCGGTCCGCGCGCAGGCAGGGCAGGTACAGGCGCTTGCCGCCGCCGGCATGGATGTTTCGGGTGATACGCGCAAGCGGTGTCAGGTCTGCTTCGCCGTCATTGGGCAGGTAGAGCGCCACGTGCCGGGCGTTCTTCCAGAAGGTACTGCGCAGGAGCGCGGCGAGCATTCGTCTTTCATACCGGTGCCGGTGACCGGAAGGCAGGTTCCGGCGCGCTGCACGGTAATGAGTGCGAAGTGACTTTCTGTCGGGTGGGGGCAGGGAATGCATGATTCGTAATGAGGGGTCTTCCGAAACGCCGCGGCCGGCTCTCCGACCTTGAACCGAAAAGGTTCAAGTTGGAGGTTGCGCAGGTACATCAGGCTTTCCGGCGAACGGACATGCACACAGTACCGTGTGGCTTCCCCCAGTGTCGCTGATTAAGGCTCAAGGGATTCAAGAGCCTGCTCGCGCACGTTCCAGAAGACTTGGGTTCACTGTAGCCTATTTCATGTCGGTCGCGCAATCGTCGATCGCTGCCCCGATTTGCCTGGCCAGCAGCTCGAGACGTTTGGATATCTCGTCGTCCACCGCCAGCTCCCGGTCCTTGAGCTCAAGCAGCTCGTGCGTGATGTTCAGGGCCGCCAGTACCGCGATGCGGTCGGCGCCAATCACCCGGCGGGCCGCCCGGATCTCGCGCATGCGCTCGTCCAGATACTGAGCGGTGCGATGCAGGACCTCGCGCTCTTCCGGCGGACAGGCAATGCGGTATTCCTTGTCGAGAATCGTGATGTTGACGGTGTCTGTCTGGTTCATGCGCCTGATTCCTGTGCCGCCGGCAGCTCATTGAGAATGCGCACCACCTCTCGCTCGGCGGCTTGCAGCCTCTGTTTCAGTTCATCCCGTTCGTCCCGAAGCTGGGCGACCTGCCCGACCAGCACCCCGTTTTCGGCGTGCAGTTGGCGGCACAGCTCGGTCAGCGCGTGGACCTTCTTTTCGAATTCGGCCAGTTCCATTGTTCGGGTGCTCCGGGATGGACAGTTCTCGCGATGGTCTCGGTCCGCAAGCGATGCCCTGGCGGATGCTGCCTGGGCGCGCACCGTGCGTGCGGGTCCGCGCGCGCCAGCCGGGTGGGGCGATGCCGTCCTGGCGGCTGCGCGTGCTGGTGGAACAGCGATTGGAAAGTGTAGCATTGACCCAGGGGCTTTGGGTGTCGTCGCACCTGCGGATTGCCCTGGGCAAGCCGCTTGGGTCGGCTTCTCTAGGCTTGCCATCAAGTTGCAAAGGCTACGGGCTGCCCTGCCTGTGTCGTGCTGACCGTGCCCCGCGGCGGTCGTTGCGGAGTGGTTTGGTCGGGCGCCCAGGCGGATCATGGAGGGGTGTCATGTCGAACGAGGCGATTTCCTACGAGCAGGTCACCGAGGCGCTGGAGCAAGCTGGCGCGCCGCTGGATGCCGCGGAGGCGCATGGGGTGCTTCTGGGGTTGTTCGCTTCGGTTGGCGCAGTCAGTCGACGTCGGTGGCTGGATGAGCTGATTCCGGAGCAGGCGCGCGGCGGGCAGACGGATCAGCTGCCCATTCGAGCCCTGTATGATCAGGTGGTCGCCCAACTCGGTCAGGCGGACAACCTCGGCCTTGACTTGTGCCTGCCCGAGGACGAGGTGGCCTTCGACGAGCGGTTGCAGGCCCTCCGGGACTGGTGTCAGGGGTATCTGTACGGGTTCGGTGCCGGCGGCGGGGTCCCGGAGCAGTTGCCGGAGGATGCGCGGGAGGTGTTCGATGACCTGTTGCAGATTGGGCAGCTCGATGCCGACAGTGCCGCTTCGGAGGCAAATGAGCAGGCCTACGCGGAACTGGTCGAATACCTCCGGGCCGGGATCGTGGTTCTGCACCTGGCACTGCATCCCGGCGCGTTGCCGGCGCCCGGACAGCGGCTGCATTGAGATCCGGGGCGCTGCCGCCTTTGTCGGGCGAGGGAATCGCGGCACGAAGGCGGGGATTCCCGATCGGGGCATCCATGCCCCGGTGCACCCATGGTTTGTGCCGCCACGCGCCGAGCATCCATGCCCCGTGCGGGAATGTTCCGCGTTCGCGCGGACCCTTGCCGGTCGGGCATTCTGACCGTCTCTTTCTTCAGGAACAGCCTTGCAATGAAAGCACACCAGCGCCGCAGGAAACGTCTGCTCAAGCAACTGGGGCCTTCCTCGGCCGCGATTCTTCCGGCGGCCTCGGAGCAGGTCCGCAACCGGGACAACCTGCACCCCTTTCGACAAAGCTCCGATTTCATCTATCTGACCGGCCTGCATGAACCGGATGCCTTCCTGGTACTGGTTCCGGGGCGGCAGGCCGGGGCGAGTCTGCTGTTTCTTCGGCCACGCGACCCGGAAGTCGAACGCTGGGATGGTCCGATGGTCGGACTGGAGGGCGCCGTGTCCGATTACGGCGCGGACGAGGCCTTTGCCGTCGGTCGGCTGGACGAGCTGATGCCCGAGTTGCTTGAGGGTGTCCAGACGCTCTGGCTCCCTTTCGAGTCCGAGGGGTTGATGGTCCGGGCGCAGCAATGGTTCTCGGTGCTTCGGTGTCGCAGTCGGGCCGGCGTGGTCCCGCCGCGCTGTCTGCGGGATCTGTCTGCGCTGATTCACGAGCAGCGCCTGATCAAGTCGGCCGCCGAGATCCGCGCCCTGCGCCGGGCCGCGGAGGTCTCGGCCGAGGCCCATCGGGCAGCCATGCTGGCCGTGAAACCCGGCCGGTACGAGTACGAGATCGAGGCGGAACTGTTGCGCAGGATGCGTGCCTCCAATGGCCAGCCCTCCTTCCTGCCCATCGTGGCCGGTGGTGCGAACGCCTGCGTATTGCATTACCGGGCCAACGACTGTCGCCTGCGTGACGGCGAGCTCGTGCTGATCGATGCGGGTGCCGAGCTGGGGGATGCCTATGCCGGCGACATCACCCGGACCGTCCCGGTGAACGGTCGGTTCACGCCGGCCCAGCGCGCGGTCTACGAAGTGGTGCTGGCGGCGCAGCAGGCCGCGATCGACGCCAGCGTGCCGGGGGCCTGTTTCGATGCGCCGCACCAGGCGGCGGTAACCGTGATCACCGAGGGGCTGGTCGAACTGGGACTGTTGTCGGGAAAGCCGCGCAAGCTGATCGAAAAGGGGGCGTACAAGCGGTTTTTCATGCACCGGACCGGGCACTGGCTGGGCCTGGACGTGCATGATGTCGGCGATTACAAGATCGACGGCCAGTGGCGACCGCTTCAGCCAGGCATGGTGACCACGGTCGAGCCGGGCCTGTACCTTGGTCATGACCGGGACATCCCGAAAAAGTATCGCAATATCGGGATCCGGATCGAGGATGACGTGCTGGTAACCGCGGAGGGACCGGAGGTGCTGACGGGTGGCGTGCCCAAGACGGTGGCCGGGATCGAGGCCCTGATGGCCGGCGAGTGACGTGATCCTGCAGCTTGCCGGTCACGGCGCGTTGCGGATCAAGAATGCGGAGGACGTGATGGGTGGGAATTTCGATATCGTGATCGTCGGGGGCGGGATGGTCGGCAGCGTGCTGGCTCACGCCCTGGCGGACGACGGGTGGCAGGTGGCGGTGATCGAGGCCGCGCCGCAGGACAGTCCGAGCTTCGACGAGCGCGTGACTGCCCTCTCGGAAGGCTCCTGGCGCTACCTGGAGAGCCTGGGGCTGGTCACGGACCGCTTGCGTGCGCATGCGCAAGCCATCCGCGAGGTTCGGGTGTCCCAGCGCGGACATCCTGGCCTGACCCGGATCGGCGCGGACGAGATGGGCGTGGCCGCCCTGGGACGCGTGACCTGCAACCGGGCCTTGCGCGAGGCGCTGGAGTCGCGGCCGAGCTGGCAGGCCGTGCGCCGGCTGGAGCCGGCGCGTTTCGTTTCTTTCACGATGGACGACGACTCGGTGCGCGTGACCGCGCAAGCCGGCGAGGAACCATTGGTGTTGTCCGCACGGCTGCTGGTCGCGGCCGATGGCGTGCACAGCGCCGTGCGCGAGGCCGCCGGGCTTGGCGCACGGTTCCACGACTATGGACAGGATGCCGTGATCGCGCGGGTGCGACCCGGGCGTGCGCATGACGGAATCGCCTTCGAGCATTTCACCGACAGCGGGCCGCTGGCCGTCCTGCCGATGACCGGGGGACTCTGCTCGGTGGTCCTGACCGTGTGGCGCGAGGACTCCGCCCAGTGGCAGTCGCTGTCGGACGACGAGTTTGCCCGGCGGTTGACCGCGCGCTTTGGCGGGCGACTCGGAGACCTCGCGGCCCGGCCGGGGCGGGCCGTTTACCCGCTTGGGCTGAGCGAGGTCGAGCAGCTCACCTGCGGGCGGGTCGTGCTGGTCGGCAATGCCGCCCATGGGCTGCATCCGGTGGCCGGGCAGGGGTTCAATCTGTGCCTGCGCGACGTGCGCCACCTGGCCGATGCGCTGCGCCCGGCCCGAACCGCGGCCGATCCGGCCCGGCGCCACGGCGACCCCGGGGCAGCGGCCCCGCTGGCGCGCTGGGCGGACGGCCGCCGGGCGGATCACCGGCGGACCGTGCGCCTGACCGACAGCCTGGTCGGTGGTTTTTCCGGGCGCTCGGCGCTTGCCGGTCGCCTGCTCGGTCCGGTGCGCGGCCTCGGGTTGACGATGCTGGACAAGTGTCCGCCACTGAAACGGGGGCTGGCCCGTGTCACCATGGGGGTGTGAGCAATGACGATCGAAACCGTGGACGTGATCGTGGTCGGCGGCGGCATGGTCGGCATGGCGCTGGCTGCCGACCTGGTGAGCACCGGGCTTGAGGTGGCCGTGGTCGAGCGGGACGAGCCGGCTCCCTACGATCCCGAGCAGCCCCATGATTTGCGCGTCTCGGCAATCAGTCCGGCCTCCCGCGGATTTCTCGAGGCCATTGGGGCCTGGGCGCGCCTGCAGCAGATGCGCCTGTGTCCCTATCGGCGCATGCGGGTCTGGGACCGGGCCGGAAGCGGGCAGGCCCGCTTCGACGCCGCCGACATCGGGGAACCCGTGCTCGGGCACATCGCGGAAAACCGCCTGGTCCGGCTGGCGATCTGGCAGCAGGCGATTGCGGCCGACAACCTGCGCCTGTGCACCGGAAGTGCGCCGCAGGCGCTGACGGTGGACACCGAAGGGGTCACCCTGACTCTGGCAGATGGCGCGGGCCTGCGTGGTCGGCTGCTGGTCGGGGCCGATGGTGCCAACTCCTGGGTGCGCCGCGCGGCGCGGATCGGCGACACGGCCTGGGACTACGATCAGCACGCGCTGGTGCTCTCGGTACGCACGGCCTATCCCCAGCAGGACATCACCTGGCAGCGCTTTGCGCCTCACGGGCCGGAGGCCTTCCTGCCACTGCCCGGCCCCCATGCCTCGCTCGTCTGGTACGACGACCCCGATACCGTGGCCCGGCTGGATTCGATGTCCGACGAGCCGTTGCTCGAGGCGCTGCACCTGCAGTTCCCGGACGAGCTGGGTCGGATCGAGCGGATCGAGGCCCGCGGCAGCTTTGCCATCCGGCGAATGCACGCGCATGCCTATGCACGTCCACGGGTCGTCCTGGCGGGTGATGCGGCCCACACCATCCATCCGCTGGCCGGGCAGGGCGTCAACCTGGGGTTCATGGATGCGGCGGTGCTTGCCGATACGATTCGCCGGGCGGCCCGGTCTTCGGAGGACATCGGCAGCCTGCGGGTGCTGCGGCGCTACGAGCGGGCGCGCAAGGGGGACAACCATGCCGTGCAGGGCGCGATGGACCTCTTTCACCGGGGGTTTCGCCCGAAGGACCCGGTGCTGCGCCTGGCACGCAATCTGGGATTGGATCTGGTCGATCGGCTGCCGCCACTCAAGCGTGAGATCGAGCGCCTGGCCACCGGGCGCCGGCAATCGCTGCCGGCCTCAAGCCGCGGGGCACGCGTTTGAAGGATCGTCGGCGTCACCGGTATTATGCGCTCGGGCAGCTGCTCGGCTTCGCCGGGGTCCCGCGTTGGGAGAATGCACGGGCGCGAACGGCCGCCAGCCTGTTCGAGATCCCGATCATGTTGCTGGTGTTCTGGCTTCCGGTGCAGTGGTATCTGGAAGGGCACGAGCTGATTGATGCCGGTTTGGCCACGCACATTGATCAGGGCATTTGGGCGCTGTTCCTCCTTGAGCAGGTCGTGCTGCTTGCACTGGTCGACGAGCGGCGGGACTACCTTCGGGCGAACTGGCTGAATGTCAGCATCGTGACCGTCGGACTGCCACTGATCCTTCTGGGCCAGGGGGCCTTCGTGCTGGCCTTGCGCCTGCTGCGTGTGCTGATCATCATCGGCATGATCGTGCGGGTCGGTCGGCGCTACTTTCTGGAGCTTGCGCGTCATTCGCTTGCAGCCGTCTTCTTCCTGACCCTGTTCGTGGTGATGGTCTCCGGAGCCCTGATGCCGCATATGGAGCCGGAGACCTTCGAGGATTTCTGGGCGGCCGCCTGGTGGGCGCTGGTCACCATGGCCACGGTCGGTTACGGTGATCTGGTGCCGGTTACGGACAGCGGACGCGCCTTTGCGGTCGGGTTGATTCTTTTTGGCGTGAGCCTGATGGCCATGATGAGTGCGGCGATTGCCGCCTTTCTGGTCGGCTTGCGGGTGGATCTGATCACCGAGGTGGACATGGCCGCCGACTCGCGGATCGAAAAATCACTCAACCGCATTCAGGATCGGCTGGACGAAATTGACAAGCGCCTTGAGCGGATCGAGAAGGGGCGCCGGGGTCGATACAACTTTTGACGTGCAATGCCGGGTTGCGGGTCGGGTCCGGTCGGCCACGGATTTTCTGCACGAAGCCAATCATGGCCCCGCGGGCTTGGCGCCAGCTGTCACGCCTGCTGGCGAAACCCGCGTGCAGCAACGCCCGGGCCGATACCTGCCCGATCCGGGCCATGCGAGCCAATTCAGGCGCGCGCCATGGTGTGTCGCCGCATCCACGCCTGAGTCGGGCATCTTTATGCGAAAGCAAGCAAAGAGGCCGTCGCGGCAACCCGCGACGGCCTCTCGCATGGGACAGCCCAAGGGCTGTCACGGCTCGTGGACCGGCTCCTGTGCGCCGGCCCGGTCGCGAATGATTCAGCCGGTGGTGTAGGGCCAGTACCAGTCCCGGACCTCCGGCATGTCCTCGCCGTACTTCTGGATGTACTGCTTGTGGTCGACGAGCTTCTCCGCGAGCATCTGCTTGAGGTAGGCGGCCTTGGCACCGAGCTGCGGCAGGCGGTCGACCACGTCCATTACCAGGTGGTAGCGATCCAGGTCGTTCATCACCACCATGTCGAAGGGCGTGGAGGTCGTGCCCTCTTCCTTGTAGCCGCGCACATGCAGATTGTGGTGGTTGGTGCGCCGGTAGGTCAGCCGGTGGATCAGCCAGGGATAGCCGTGGTAGGCGAAGATGATCGGCTTGTCCCGGGTGAACAGGGTATCGAACTCCCGGTCGGTCATGCCGTGCGGATGTTCGCTGTTCGGTTGCAGCTTCATCAGGTTGACGACGTTGACGACCCGGATCTTGATTTCCGGCAGGTGCTGGCGCAGCAGGTCCACCGCCGCCAGGGTCTCCATGGTCGGCACGTCACCGGCGCAGGCCATGACCACATCCGGCTCGCTGCCCTGATCGTTGCTGGCCCAGCCCCAGATGCTCGCCCCGGCGGTGCAGTGCTTGACGGCTGCGTCCATGTCAAGGTACTGCAGCGCCGGCTGCTTGCCCGCAACGATCACGTTGATGTAGTTGCGCGAGCGCAGGCAGTGATCGCCCACCGACAGCAGGGTGTTGGTATCCGGTGGCAGGTAGACGCGGATCACGTCGGCCTTCTTGTTGATCACGTGATCGATGAAGCCGGGGTCCTGGTGCGAAAAGCCGTTGTGATCCTGGCGCCAGACGTGGCTGGTCAGCAGGTAGGTCATCGAGGCGATCGGCGAGCGCCAGGGAATTTCCTGGGTCGTCTTCAGCCACTTGGCGTGCTGGTTGAACATCGAGTCGATGATGTGGATGAAGGCCTCGTAGCAGGAAAAGAAGCCGTGCCGCCCGGTCAGGAGATAACCTTCCAGCCAGCCCTGGCAGGTATGCTCTGAGAGGATCTCCATGACCCGCCCGTCCACGGACAGGTTGTCGTCATAGTCATGTTTTTCGGCGTTCCAGGCCCGCTTGCTGACCTCGAATACGGCGTCGATCCGGTTCGAGGCGGTCTCGTCCGGTCCGAAGATCCGGAAATTGCGGCTGTCCATGTTCCGGCGCATCACGTCGCGCAAAAAGTAGCCCAGATGACGGGTGGCCTCGGCGATGCGGGTGCCGGGCTTGTCGACGTCTACGGCGTAGTCCCGGAAGTCCGGCATGCGCAGCGGCTTGAGCAGCAGGCCGCCATTGGCATGGGGGTTGGCCGACATGCGCCGGTTGCCCTTCGGGGCAATTTCGGCGATCTCGGGCTTCAGGGCGCCACGCTCGTCGAACAGCTCCTCGGGGCGATAGCTGCGCAGCCATTCCTCCAGCATCCGCATGTGATCGGGCTTGTCCCGAACGGCGGAGAAGGGGACCTGGTGCGAGCGCCAGAAGTCCTCGGTCTTCTTGCCGTCCACTTCTTTCGGGCCCGTCCATCCCTTGGGGGTGCGCAGGATGATCATCGGCCAGCGCGGGCGTGTGCAGTCCCCTTCCTCGCGGGCACGGAACTGGATCGCGGCGATCTCGTCGAGCGCGCGGTCCATGGTCTCGGCCATCTTGCGGTGCATTTCGGCCGGGTCAGAACCCTCGACGGTGTACGGCTCGTAGCCGTAACCGCGCATCAGCGATTCCAGCTCGTCCTGGCCGATTCGGGCAAGCACCGTGGGGTTGGCGATCTTGTAGCCGTTCAGGTGCAGGATCGGCAACACCGCGCCATCGGTGGCCGGGTTGAGGAACTTGTTGGAATGCCAGGCGGTGGCCAGCGGGCCGGTCTCGGCTTCGCCGTCGCCCACCACGGTGCAGACGACCAGGTCCGGGTTGTCGAAGGCGGCCCCAAAGGCGTGAGAAAGGGCGTAACCGAGCTCGCCGCCCTCGTGGATGGAGCCGGGAGTTTCCGGGGCCACGTGACTTGGAATGCCGCCGGGGAAGGAGAACTGCTTGAACAGCCGCTTCATGCCCTGGAGATCCTGCGAGATGTCCGGGTAGGTCTCGCTGTAGGTGCCTTCAAGCCAGGTGTTCGCCACCAGGCCCGGACCGCCGTGGCCGGGGCCGGCGATGTAGATCGCGTTCAGGTCGCGCTCGCGGATCAGCCGGTTCATGTGCACGTAGATGAAGTTCAGGCCCGGCGTGGTGCCCCAGTGGCCCAGCAGCCGCGGCTTGATATGCTCCGGCGCCAGCGGATGCATCAGCAGCGGGTTGTCCATCAGGTAGATCTGGCCTACCGAAAGGTAGTTGGCGGCACGCCACCAGGCATCCATGCGTTGCAGCTCGTCCTCGGGCAGCGCCGTGGCGCCGGCCTGGTGTTTCTTGCTCATGTGGTTTTTTCCTCGCTTTGAATCGTTTCCAATGCCTGGCGGGCGATTTCCCTTTCCTCGTCGGTCGGGATCACCAGAATGCTCGCCCGGCTCGAAGCCGCGCTGATCACGCCATTGAACTTCTCGGGCTTTTCATTAGCCTGCTTGTCGACAACATAGCCCAGGTTGTCGAGTCCTGCACAGACCGCCGAGCGGATCGCCGCGTCGTGCTCGCCGATGCCGGCCGTGAAGACCAGGGCATCGACCTGGCCAAGTATTGCCGTATAGGCGCCCAGATACTTGCGAATCCGATGCACGAACACGTCCAGGGCCAGCTGCGCGTCCCGGTCGCCTTCGCCGGCCCGCCGGTGAATCGCGCGCAGGTCGTTCTCGCCGCAAATGCCCTTGAGTCCGCTGTGATGATTCAGCAGGTCATCGAGCCGCGCCGCATCGATGCCGGTTCGAGCCTGCAGAAAAGTCAGAATGGCCGGGTCGATGTCGCCGCAACGGCTGCCCATGACGAGCCCCTCCAGGGGTGTGAAGCCCATCGAGGTTTCGACGCTTCGCCCCCCACGAACCGCGGTCATGCTGGCGCCGCTGCCCAGGTGCGCCACGATCAGGTTGAGTTCTCCGACCGGGCGTGCGAGGCGCTGCGCCGTGGCGCGGACCACGGCCGAAACCGATATGCCGTGAAAGCCGTAACGCCGAATGCCATGTTCGCGGCAAAGCGAGGCCGGCAGGGCGTAATGACGGGCTGCGGGAGGCAGGTCATGATGGAAGGCGGTGTCGAAAACCGCGACCTGCGGGACTTCCGGCCAGTGTGCCTGCAGGTGTTCGATGCAACTGACCGCCACCGGATTGTGCAGGGGGGCAAGCGCGGAAAGTGCGCGCAATGCCGCGAGATTCTCGGCGTTGATGCGCGTGGCGGCATGGAAGTGCTCGCCGCCGTGGACCACGCGGTGGCCGACTGCCGCCGGCGGGTCGGCCGGGTCGATCCGCCCGTTGCTTTCGAGGGCCTGAAGGGCGTGGGTCAACGCCGCGTCGTGATCGGGCAGCGGCTCGGTCCGCAGCGCGTCGCCATCGACATGCAGCACCGCCCCGCGGTCCTCGCCAATGTGTTCGACAAGCAGGTCGCAGTGCTGATCGTCCGGGCCGAGGAGGCGGATCTTCAATGACGAAGAGCCGGCATTGACCGCCAGGACTTGGGTCGGGAACGTCATCGCTCTGGTCATGGACTCGACATCAGTGCTGCACGATATCTGGAACGCATGACCCTACCCTAACAATATGACAGCCTGAAGTCATGGGGGTGCCAGGCAGGATGGCCCGGCCCCTCGTGACGGGCCGGTGCAACTGCATCCGGGCATGCCGATGCTCCGGATAATCCGGCAGCGGGGCTGAACGCGTTTCGGGAATCTCTGTACGAAGTCATCCGTGGTCCTGTCCGGCAGCGAACCGGCAGGTCACGGCCCGGACCGTGCGATTGGCTGGCTGGGGCCAGGGTGCGGCAGGGCTTTCACGGCCCCGGACGGCAAGGTCTGCGCCCGTGCAGGTCTTGCCTCAGTAGCGCAGCAGGGCGGAGCCCCAGGTGAATCCGCCGCCGAAGGCTTCCATCAGCACGGTTTCGCCGCGCCGTATGCGCCCGTCGCGCACCGCCACGTCCAGGGCCAGGGGAATTGATGCGGCGGACGTGTTGCCGTGCCGGTCGACGGTCACCACGACCCGGTCCATCGACATGCCGAGCTTGCGTGCGGTGGCCTGGATGATCCGGATGTTTGCCTGGTGAGGAACCAGCCAGTCGATCTCGCCGCGGTCCATGTCATTGGCCTGCAGGGTCTCATCCACAATGCGTCCCAGCGTGTTCACGGCCATGCGGAAGACCTCGTTGCCACGCATCTCGATGTAGGACCGTCCCTCGGCCAGAGGGTCCTCGGACTGCGTGACCGTGGTCAGCAGGTTGTCGTAGCTGCCATCGGCATGAAGATGGGTACTGATGATGCCCGTTTCAGTGTCCGCCTCCAGAACCACGGCACCGGCGCCATCGGCGAACAGCACGCAGGTGGTGCGATCGGTCCAGTCGACAATCCGGGACAGGGTTTCGGCGCCCACCACCAAAGCGCATCGAGCCGCCCCGGTGCGAATGAACTTGTCCGCGATGCCAAGGGCGTAGACAAAGCCGGTACAGACCGCCTGCACGTCAAAGGCGGCCGGGCCGTGGATACCGAGCCGTCCCTGCAGCAGGCAGGCGGTCGAGGGGAACACCCGGTCAGGCGTCGTGGTGGCGACAATCAGCAGGTCCACTTCGGCGGGCAGGCGACCCGCGGCTTCCAGCGCCCGGCGTGCAGCGACCTCGGCCAGCGCGGTGGTACCTTCGCCTTCGGAAACCACATGCCGCTGCTCGATGCCGGTGCGTTCGCGGATCCAGGCATCGCTGGTGTCCACCATCCGCTCGAGGTCGAGGTTGGTCAGTACCTTTTCGGGAAGGCAGCTGCCCGTGCCGGTTATTCGGGCGTAGCTCATTTGGAGTCCTTGTCGGTCAGCAGCTGGCCCAGGCGCTGGTCGATGCGTCTGGGCACGTCTTTCTGGACCTCCCGCAGCGCGACCTCGATGGCATTGGCGAAGGAAGGCGCATCCGCGCCGCCGTGACTCTTGATCACGATGCCCTGCAGGCCGAGCAGGCTGGCCCCGTTGTGATTGCCCGGGTCCAGTCGCTGCTTGAGGCCGCGAAGCACCGGCAGCGCGGCGGCGCCGGCCAGCCGGTTCAGGAGGCTGGATCCAAACGATTCCCGCAGGAAGTGGCTGATCATCCTGGCTACGCCCTCGCTGCTCTTGAGCGCGACATTGCCGGTGAACCCGTCACAAACGACGACGTCGACATCCCCGCAGTAGATGTCGTCCCCCTCGACGAAGCCGATGTAGTTGATCGGTCCGTTCTCGAGCATTCGGGCTGCGGCCTTGACGGTGTCGTTGCCCTTGATGGCTTCGGCACCGACGTTGAGCAGCCCGACCCGGGGTGCCGAAATCTCGTCGAAGGCTTCGGACAGCACCGACCCCATGACGGCAAACTGGAACAGGTGCTCGGCCGCGCATTCGACATTGGCGCCCAGGTCGAGCATGTGCGTGTGACCCTGCATGCTGGGCAGTGCAGTGCAGATTGCCGGCCGGTCGATGCCCGGCAGGGTCTTGAGCACGAACTTGGCGGTGGCCATCAGCGCGCCCGTGTTTCCGGCAGAGACAGCCGCGCCCGCCTCGCCCTGCTTGACCAGGTCTATGGAGACACGCATCGACGAGCGCTTCTTGTTGCGCAGGGCCAGTGAGGGCGGTTCGTCCATGCCGACCGTTTCCGGGGCATGCACCACGTGCACGGCGGCGTGGCCGGACAGCCCTGCATCCCCGAGCGCCGGGTTGATCACGGCCTCGTCGCCGACAAGGAGGATCTCCACCCCGTCGTGCCTGGACAGGAAGCGTGCAGTGGCGCCGAGAATGGCGGCGGGCGCATGATCCCCGCCCATCGCATCGAGCGCGATCCGAATTGTCATTGGTTCAACCCATCAGGCGGCCGGTTCGAACCCCGGCCCGCCGATCCAACTGTCCCGCTTTGCGCCCTCGGGTGCACCGCATCCGCCCGACCGCTTGTCGGCGGTCGTCTCGTCAGGCGTGCGCGGTGCGCGAACAATCCAGGGCGGTGTGCGGTGTACGCGAAAGGAAACGGGGCCGAAGGCCCCGCCGAAAGATCACTCCGCGTGATCGGTCTTTTCGGCCAGGACCCTGCGGCCCCGGTAGAAGCCGTCTTCGGTCACATGGTGACGGCGGTGGGTCTCGCCGCTGGCAGGATCAACCGCGAGTTGCGGCCTGGCAAGCGCATCGTGTGCGCGGCGCATGTTGCGCTTGGAACGGGAAACCTTGTTCTGTTGAACGGCCATGAGGCACTCCTGGAAAAATCGTGAACTAGTTTTTTGATGACTTCAAAGCGGCCAGCGCCGCGAAAGGACTGTCTTCGCGCGACGCGGCCGCAACCATTTCGGGATCATGTTCCCGAAGTGACGCCCCGCAGGCCCCGGCGTGCCGGGGCGCAAGCGGGAGCGCCATCAGGATTTCGTCCTCCACCAGAGCCTTCAGCGAGAGCCGGCCCGACTCGTCGGTGACTACCGGCTCCAGCGTGTCCGGCAACTCGCGCGTCTGGTCGTCTCCAAAGCAGACGGCCAGCAAGGACCTGGACTCGACGGACCACTCGATCGGACCGAGGCAGCGCTCGCAGCGAAGGGGCAGACAGGTGCGCACCGACAAGTCGATGACGGTCGGCCCGTCGCGCCGCCGTGAGAATGCCAGGCGATATCCGACCGGCATGCGGGCCCCGGGCGACACTACCACAATCCGCTCCAGGGATTCGGCCGCAAGTTCCCCTTCGAGAATGGCGGACTGCTCGGCGAGACGGGCTGGATCCAGCGTTTCGGACATAATCTGCTAATGTTACGGCCTTGGCCCCCAAAAAGCAAAGCCGCAATGACTGATGACAAGCGACTGATCCTGGCCTCCAGTTCCCCCTACCGGCGTGCGTTGCTCGATCGGCTGGGACTGCCTTTCGAGTGCGTGAAGCCCGAGGTGGACGAGGCGGCACGGCCGGGCGAAACGCCGGAGCAACTGGTGCTTAGGCTGGCGCGTGCCAAGGCCGAGGCGGTCGCCGGGAGCCGTCCGGGCAGTCTGGTCATCGGGTCCGACCAGGTGGCGGTGCTCGGTGATCGGGTGCTGGGCAAGCCTGGCGGGGAAACCGCGGCGCGTCGTCAGCTGGCGGCGGCATCCGGGCAGGTCGTGCGGTTTCTCACCGGGTTGTGCCTGGTGGCGGCGGATGGTTCGACCGAGTTGGCGATGGTTCCCTACTCGGTGCGTTTTCGAAGCCTGAACGAAGCCCAGATCAATGCCTACCTGGATCGGGAGCAGCCTTTCGACTGCGCCGGGTCGTTCAAGTCGGAGGGACTCGGGGTGGCCCTGTTCGAGTCGATGGAAGGCGAGGACCCCACGGCCCTCGTCGGCCTGCCCTTGATCCGCCTGTGTTCGATGCTGCGTGCCGCGGGGCTGGACCCGCTGGCCCAGGGAATCGCTGCAGGAGAGGCTTGAGATTCCCGACCGGGGCATGGCGCAAGCGCGCGAGGCCACGGTTGGCTTCGTGCGCCGTTTCCCCAGAGGCTGTCGCCCAGGGTGTGCCGTGCCTGTTTGTGGCGGCTCGCTTGTCTCGGGTTCGTCTGGCGCCTGACACTTCCTGAGCAGGCCCGCCACCTCATGCCGGATGCGAAAACCACGTGGGTGCCTGCCAGGGCGAAAGGTCCGGCTCCCGGTTTTGGGTGTCCGGGCTGGATGATCTTTTCCGTGGTTTGTGTGGTTATTGTCTCTGCATAGGGGTTCCGGCAAGATGACTGCAAGCCGCTTCCTGAGCTGTCGGGACACGGACTCGTGCGTCTTGTGCGGGTCCTGGTTCAACCGGGTTTCAGGTGGAGGTTGCCGATTGTCCGGGTCTGGTTCCTGAGGTGCCCCGGCGGTCGCGAGCTTGTCCGTCCGCCCAAAAAGAAGACTAGGAATCATGACCAGAACAAACCCCTTTCCCGGCTGTGCGCTGATGCGATCTGCAGTGCTGTACAGTTTCGTCCTGCTTGCGACCATGCTCGTTTTTGGCGTCACCCAGGCGGCCGATCGCGAGCTGGTCACCGTCGATCACGAGAACCCGCCGACCGACCTGCTGGCGGCCGACGAGGTGGAACGGATCTCGGCCCTGCGGGATCTGGTGAGCTGGTATGCGGTTTCTGAACCAAGCCCCGATGGGCGGACATTTTTTGCCGGGTTTTCGGATTCGACGGGCGAGCGCGACTTCATCGGATTCTGGCCGGTCGATGACGGTGCAGAGGTTCCGCTCATTGAGCCGGATGAGTTCATTCCGTTGATGGCCCCGAGCAGCTTTACCTGGCTGGACGAAAATCACTTCGGCATGCTCGTGAACCTCGAGCCCGACGGCAGCGCACTGGGCCTGGCGCGGGTCGATCGGCGCGATGGTCGCGTGATGATGCCGAATGAGCCCCTGTCGCTCACGGGCGAGTTCCTGGCGCTCTCTCCCGGCGGCCGCTATCTGCTGACCCTGGCACCGACCGAGGAGGCCGAAGACCAGCGCGCGGTGCCGAAGATCAAGCGGTCGCGGAGTCTTGTCTCGGACGAAGAACAGCAACTCGACATATACACCGAGCCTTCGCGGTTGATGCTGTTCGATCGTCACGACCAGACCGAGCGTGAACTGATGACCTTGCCCGCGGGGCTCATGACGCCCATGCCGTCCTTTGCCGCAGACGGTCGGCGTCTTGCGCTGGTGCTGAATTACGGGGTGGGCTTTGATCGGGGCGAGCGTTCAATGGAGCAGGTCTGGGTGCGTGAAGCGTTGGGCCAGATCCCTCCGGCGGAGAACCCGTTTTACGCGCAAAGCGAACTGCTGACCTTCGATCTGGAGCAACCGGGCCTCGATCCCCTGCGCCGCAAGGCCTCCGAACTGTCCGGACGCGTCTGGAATTTTGACGCGAGTCAAAGACCCGCCTGGAGTCCGGACGGGACCAGGCTGGCTGTCTCCATGGCGTTGCCGGCGCAGATCCCGGGGCGGGCCTATCCCACCTTTTACAAGCCCGAGGGCCATGAGCTGCTGGTCTTCAACGACCGGATGGATGTGGTGGGCGAGGTCACCAACCCCCTGCTTGGCGGCCCGGACGATTCGCGCCGCTTCTTCTGGCAGGGAAATGACGCCATCCTGTTCGTGGTGGTCGACGGGCTGTCCCAGGCGATCTACCACCATGACATGGCAGGCGGCGTGACCCAGAGACTGCTTGCCGGCGGCGCGTTTCAGTGGGTGCGCACGCTCCCTGATGGTCGCCGGATATTCATCCTGTGGTCGCGCGCCGATCACCCGCCGGAGCTCTGGGTGCACGACCGGGTCACCGGGCTGACCGAGCAGCGCACCGACTTCAATCGCACGGCGCAGGAGGCGGCTTCCGTGCAGCGTCATCAGGTTTCTTTCACCCTGGCCGATGGCTCCGTGCGCCAGGCTTTCTGGTTTGCGCCCGAGGACATGACGTGGCCACCAGAGGAGCAGCCCGTGATCTTTTGGCAAGCCGGCGGTCCGGGGGCAGGCATGGTCGACGAGTGGGGTGTTGAGGTCGAGACGCCGCTGACCCTGCTTCCGAGCCTGGGGGTCAGCGTGCTCATGCTGCCGCTGCAGCAACGGCCTGGCTGGGGCAGTGAACAATGGAATGCCCTGGCCGGTCCCGGGCATTTCGGCTCGATCGACGTGGACGAGATGGCGGAGGTGGCGCAACAGCTGGTCGCGCGCGGGTGGAGTCGCCCGGACCAGTTGGGCATCAGTGGTTGCTCCTATGGGGGCTATCTCACGGCCCAGAGCATCACCCGGCATCCCGGCCTTTGGGCCGCCGCCAATCCGCAGTGCAGCCTGCTTGATTTGCCCACCGAGTTTCAGACCGGCTATCCCGATCATATCGGCTACCTGCTCGGCGCGAGTCCGTGGGAGGGCTGGGGCGCCTACCTGGATGCCTCGCCGGCTTACCAGGGTGCCCAGGTGCAAACGCCCACGCTGATCTTCCACGGTACGCGGGATTTTCTGCCGGTGGGCATCACCGAGAACTGGTTCCATGAACTGCGTGGCAACGGGGTGCAGGCGCGCATGTTGCGTTTTCGCGGAGAGGGGCACGGGCTCGAGTACAACGCCAACCAGATGTACGCGGCGCAGGAGCAGGTACTCTGGTTCCGCAACTGGCTGGGCAACCCGGCGCCCGAACCCGGGCCGGAACCTGAGCCCGAACCGGAATCAGGCGGGGGTGGCAGTCTGGGGTGGGCAGGTCTGTTGCTGTTCGCGGCCAGTTTGCTGGTGCGACGCAGAGCGCGTCTGCTCTTTCGGGGTGCTGGTGCGCCGGCTGGATCGTGAATTTCTGCATGAATGCTTCCGGTTCCCGGTTGGGGCACTGATGCCCCTGAAGGACGTAGGCCGGATAAGGCGAAGCCGCATCCGGCATCGAGGGGGCGGGGGTTTTA
>JBKHDT010000042.1:0-20736 GCA_046541195.1 Halothiobacillaceae bacterium
TGTCGGACATGCGGCTGGATCTATGACCCTGCAGAGGGCGACCCGGACTCCGGCATCGCGCCGGGGACCCGGTTCGAGGACATCCCCGAAGACTGGATGTGCCCGCTTTGCGGGGTGACCAAGGCCGATTTCGAACCGTTCGTCCCTCGTGCGCGCGCCCCGTCTGCGGCCCGTCCGCGCCGAAAGGCGACCGGAGCAAAGCCCGGCGGGGAAGACTCCATCGTGATTGTCGGTTCCGGCATCGCCGGCTGGAGCGCGGCCGAGGCCATACGTGCACGCCAGGCCGACGTACCGATCACCCTGCTGTGCGCAGACACCGGGAATGTCTATCCCAAACCCGCGCTGTCGATGGCCTTGAGACAGGGACGCCGGCCAGAGGACCTGATCGAGATGCGGGGCGAAGAAAAGGCCGCCGAGCTGAATGTGCAGCTGCTGGCCAACACCCGGGTCCTGTCCATCAAGCCCGAGGCCCGGCGCATGCTGACCAGTGCCGGCACCATCCGTTTCGGCAAGCTGGTACTCGCGACCGGGGCAAACCCGATTCGGGTGCCGGTGGGCGGTGATGCCCAGGAAGCCATTCGCAGCATCAACAACCTCGAACAGTACCAGTCCCTGATCGCTGAACTCGAGCAGACTTCGCAGCGTGTCCTGATCATGGGCGCGGGGCTGGTCGGCTGTGAACTGGCCGAGGATCTTGCGGCAGCCGGCCACCAGGTGACCCTGTCTGATCTCTCGGAACGCCCGATGGCCAGGTTGCTTCCGCCGGCCATCAGTGCCGCACTGATGGAATCGTGGCGGCCGCTGGGAATACGGCTCCTGGCCGGCGCCCCCCTCGCACAAGTCGATGCCGACGACGCGCGCGGCTTGAAGGCAAGCTTTTCTAGTGGTGACCCCGCGCACTTCGATGTAATCATCAGCGCGGTGGGTCTGCGTCCAAACATCGAACTGGCAAAGAAGGCTGGTCTGGCGGTCGGGCGGGGACTCATCGTCGACGCCCGCACGATGCAAACCTCGTGCCCCGGTGTGTACGCCCTGGGGGACTGTATCGAGATCGACGGCCACACCCAGGCCTACATTGAACCGATCCGGCGCCAGAGCCAGGCGCTGGCCGCCAGCCTGGCCGGGCAGGACGCCCCATTCGATGCCGGCCGCCCGGTATCGGTCCGGGTCAAGACCACCCGACTGCCCATCCAGAGCTGCCTGCCGCCCGGTCATGAAATTTGCTGGGCGGACTGGTCGGTCGTGACCGATGCCGGAGCGGAACAGCACCACGAATATCGCCAGGGCGACCTGCTGCTCGGCTTCGCGCTCAGCGGACAATGCGCCGCCGAAGCCCCCGCGCTGCACCAGCGCGTGATCGAGGACGTCAGGCGCCTGGTGTCCACGGAGGAAGCCGCCTGATCGCACCCCCAAAGGGGCACCTGAGCTGATCATCCACCACTGGATGAGTCAAGCGGACCCGCCGGCCTGCCGATCCCCAGTTTCTTCAGCCGGTAACGCAGCTGGCGAGGCGTCATGCCCAGCAACCGGGCAGCCTGGGCCTGGTTGCCGCTTGCATGCTTGAGGGCAGCTTCGATAGCCAGCACATCGGCATCCTGAACCCGCCGATAGGTCCGTGGCCGCCTGGGGTGCAGGGTCGTGTAACTTACCCAGGCTTCCCGCGCCTCGTCATGCTCGGTCTCGGCCTTGACATGCAAGCCCTGCAACACGGGGGTGATCATGGAGCTGACGATGCGCATCAGGTCGACATCGTCCGAGTAGCGATGCTGGGGGTCCGGCAGCCGCTGCGCGGAGAGCACCCCGATGGTGCGGGCCTCAAGCTTCATCGGCACACAGATGAATCCGATCCGGTGCTGGCTACCCCGCATGGGTACCGCGATTCGACGCAGAAAAATCGGCTCGTTGAGGATATCGGCCACCACGGCCGCCTGCCCGTTGCGCCAGACATGCCCGGTGAGTCCCTGGCTCATGGGAACGGTGTATCGGTCGAGTGCCAGTTCGGTCGAGGGAAGCCCGTGATGGAATGCCACCCGCAGCACCTTTTCCCGGTGGTCGGGCAACATGATCCGGCCGAAGTGCAGCCCCGCCCAATGGGACATCAAACCGAGCGCGATCCGGATACGACGTTCCGCCGGCAATGCCCCGTTGATCAGGCGAGACATTTCCAGCAGCAACGCCGCATGCGCTTCCCGGCCGGTCTGCGCATCATTCATGTTGCCGTGCCCGAACGGATCCGTTGCGCTGACCGTGAGGACAACCCGAAAAGCCCCGCGGGCGGTTTTTTCGGGCCCCCACGAGGCATGAGGGCGGCGCCCCGGCTGCCGCTTCGCACTGAATGTCGCTGTCGCCTGCGACGACTTCGGCTTGCCAAACCATCATCAGGTCAGCAACAACACGCCACCGACGAGCAGGAAACCGACGCCCGCAAACCGGCCCACGGGGCGCCCGACACCTCGAACTGCCAAGCCGAGTCCGTGTCCTGCCATCACCACGGCAGCCGAAGTCAGCACAAGGCCGATCACATAAGCCAACGCGTCGACCCCAGGCTGCATCTCCAGCCCGTGCGCCGCGCCGTGAAAAACCATGAACGCGCCACAGATCAGCGCGGCACCCCAGGCCGGCAGCCGGACCATGGCCGCCATCAGCAGGCCGACAACCAGGATCGAGAGCAGAATGCCTGTCTCGACCCCCGGCACGGGCGTCCCCATCAGACCCGCCACCGTACCGGCCAGCAGCCCCAGCAACATGAGGGGCAGAAACCATCGCCAGGCAGCCGGGGCCAGCAGGCCACTCCAGACCCCGATGGCAATCAGCGCCACCAGATGATCAAGCCCCAGCAAGGGATGCAGCAGGCCGTTGACCAGGCCACCTTCGAGGAGCGAATGTCCGGCATGGGCGAAAACCGGCGCGGAGCAGAACGGCAGGGCAAGCAGCAGGATGTTTCGCAGGATTTTTGCAGTCATGAACGGGGCACTCCGGGTCAAAAGGTTTCAGGAGGCTGCGACCGCAGCCGGCTCGGGGCGAGCGGGCAACATGCCCTGGACACGGATGAACTCGACGATTTCCGGCACACCGGTACCGTCGTGCAGGTTCGTGAACACGAATGGCCGGTCGCCGCGCATGCGGCGCGCGTCACGCTCCATCACGGCGAGGGACGCGTGAACGTGCTCGGCTAGATCGATCTTGTTGATAATCAGCAGATCGGACTTGGTGATACCCGGTCCGCCCTTTCTGGGGATCTTGTCCCCTGCCGCCACGTCGATCACGTACAAGGTCAGGTCGGAAAGCTCCGGGCTGAAGGTGGCGGAGAGGTTATCCCCGCCGGATTCGACCAGGACCAGCTCCAGATCCGGGTGCCGTGCCTGCAGATCCTCGATGGCCGCCAGATTCATCGAGGCATCCTCACGGATCGCGGTATGCGGGCAGCCTCCGGTTTCGACACCCAGGATGCGGTCGGCAGGCAATGCACCATGACGCAGCAGGAACTCGGCATCCTCCCGGGTGTAGATGTCATTGGTCACCACCGCCAGGCTGTAGTGGTCGCGCAGCGCCAGGCACAACTGGCGAAGCAGGGCGGTCTTTCCGGAGCCGACCGGCCCCCCCACACCCACGCGCAAGCAATGTTTCATGACTTCTTCCTCAACTTCTGAACAAACGGGAGTACTGGGTTTCGTGAAGCGTACTGGCCAGCGCCAGCCCCGGCACCGTCGGTCCCAGCAGCTCGTCGTCCAGTTTTAGTGCCTGGTCCACGACGACTGGTAGAACCGGGCGCAGACACTCCACGATTTCCTGTGCAGCCATGTGGCCCAGCGGCATCGCCTTGCAGGCGGCAGCAAGCTGGTTTTCCAGCCAGGCCCAGGCAAAGCCGAGCATTGCCGAACGAGCCGGTACCCCCCGCTGATGCGCAATGAGTGCGAACACCGTGACATAGCTGGCAGGTTCCGGGACAGGCACCTTCCCCGCGCCCAACAAGCCCAACTGGGCGATCAGGCGCCGCAATGCAGCGCCCAGGCGGATATCCTCTTCGTACAGCTCGGCGGTTTCCCGACTGGCGAGTAGCCAGTCATTCCAGGTCGAAACCGACTCGGAGTCCGCTCGGTCGCAAGCGACGTGAATCCGCTGCAGAACCGGCAGATCCCCCCGCGAAAGTCCATCCTCAAGCACGCCGCCGAGCCACTCGGCCAGCCCATCCCGGCCCCGGACCCAGCCAAGCTCCAAAGCACTTTCAAGGCCCTGTGACCACGCAAAGGCACCAATGGGCAGGGCAGGACTGACCAGCTGAAGCAGGCCCAGCAATGCCAGATCTTCTGCGGGTTCACCGCGGTCAGGACAGATGCTCATGCGCGTTTTGATCATGTTGCGCACCCGGCAGATGCCCATGCCCATGCCCATGACTGTGATGGTGATGGTGATGGTGATGGTGGCCGCCGCCACGGTCATAAGCCCCGGGCTCGGGATCGAATGGCGCCTCGTGGCGCGTCAGCCTGGCCCCGAGGCGCTCGGCCAGGTCCTCAAGCACGTGATCCGGAGGGAAGCGAACCCAGCCCGACTCGGCATCACCGCCGATCGCCAGCGCCACGTGCCGGTTGCCCAGGTGGTAACACAGCCGCGCCAGCTCCAGCCCGCCCATGATCCGCGCCGTGACCACAGGTTCGTCCGCTGCCCGCACCCGAACCACCTCGCCCGTTGTTGCCTGCAGGCAGTCGCCGTCGCGCAGGATACCGCCGCGCTCGACGAACAATCCGGCGGAAACTCCGCCATCGGTCCTGCTGCGCAACCGCCCGCGGGTCCGTTCGTCATAGGTCAGGGTGATCGTGTCATCCACGATTCGGGTTTCATCGTTCCCAAGCGGAGTATCCAGTACCAGCATGTTCGTGCGCCTCAGAAAAGGTGGTACCGCTGCGCCATGGGCAACTGATCGGATGGCGCGCAGGTAAGCAACTCCCCGTCGGCCCGCACCTCGTAGGTTTGCGGGTCGACCGTCAGGTCGGGGCAGGCGGTGTTGAGCTTCATGTGCTCCTTGCGGATGCGGCGCACGTCACGGCAGGCGACCACAGGACTCCCCAGCCCGAGCTTTCCGCCGACATCGGCGTCTGCGGCAGCCTGGCTAACAAAGGTCAACCGCGTGGCACTGGCGGCAAGACCGGCGGCACCAAACATGTACCGGTAGTGCACGGGCTGGGGCGTGGGAATCGAGGCATTGGGGTCACCCATCGGGGCCATGGCGATCATCCCGCCCTTGATGATCATGGAGGGCTTGATGCCGAAGAACGCCGGAGCCCAGAGCACCAGATCCGCCAGCTTGCCAACCTCGACCGAGCCAACCTCGTGGGCGATTCCGTGGGTGATGGCGGGATTGATGGTGTACTTGGCGACATAACGCCGAGCCCGGAAATTGTCCGCGCCACGCGCACGGTCTTCCGGCAGCAGCCCTCGCTGCGTCTTCATCTTGTGCGCCGTTTGCCAGGTCCTGCAGATTGTTTCACCTACGCGGCCCATGGCCTGGGAGTCGGAGGCAATCATCGAAATCACCCCCATGTCCTGAAGAATATCCTCCGCCGCAATGGTTTCACGGCGGATGCGGGAGTCCGCGAAGGCCACATCCTCCGGGATTTTCGGATCCAGATGATGGCAGACCATCAGCATGTCGAGGTGCTCGTCGACCGTGTTTACCGTGTAAGGCCGGGTTGGATTGGTCGAGGAGGGCAGCACATGGGGTACGGCACACGCCCTGATGATGTCCGGCGCGTGGCCGCCGCCAGCCCCCTCGGTGTGATAGGTGTGAATTCCCCGCCCCTTGAAGGCCGCCAGGGTGTCTTCGAGGAACCCCGACTCGTTGAGCGTATCAGTGTGAATCGCCACCTGAATGTCATGGCGCTCGGCCACGCCGAGGCAACAGTCAATGGCAGCCGGCGTGGTCCCCCAGTCCTCATGCAGCTTGAGTCCCATGACGCCGGCCAGAATCTGGGCCTCAAGCGCCTCAGGCTGACTGGCGTTGCCCTTGCCAAGCAGCCCGATGTTCATCGGCATCTGATCGATTGCCTGGAGCATCCGGCTGATATGCCAATGTCCGGGCGTACAGGTCGTGGCATTGGTTCCAGTCGCCGGACCGGTACCGCCACCGATCATGGTCGTCAGGCCGCTGGCCAGCGCCTCTTCCACGATCTGGGGACAGATGAAGTGGATGTGGGCATCGATGCCGCCCGCGGTCAGGATCTTTCCCTCGCCGGCGATGATCTCGGTACCCGGCCCGATTACGATTTCCACGCCCGGCTGCGTGTCCGGGTTGCCGGCCTTGCCAATCGCAGCTATTCGTCCCTGACGGATGCCTATGTCTGCCTTGACGATCCCCCACCAGTCGAGGATCAGTGCATTCGTGATCACGGTGTCCATCACCGCATCGTCCGCGCGCTGACTCTGCCCCATTCCGTCCCGGATGACCTTGCCCCCGCCAAACTTCACCTCTTCGCCGTAAATGGCTGCGTCCTGCTCCACCTCGATCCACAGGTCGGTATCAGCCAGACGAACCCGGTCGCCCACGGTCGGGCCGTACATCTCGGCATAGGCACCACGGGAGATATTCACTGGCCGTCCTCCCTGTCGAGCGGACCCATCACGGCACCATGAAACCCATACACGGCCCGGTTGCCGGCAAACGGGACCAGCGTCACGATCCGCGTTTGCCCCGGCTCGAAACGGATTGCGGTGCCGGCGGCAATGTCGAGCCGGTACCCGCGTGCCTGTTCACGATCCAGGCGCAGGGCGGGATTCACCTCGGCGAAGTGGTAATGCGAGCCCACCTGAACGGGTCGGTCGCCGGTATTGGCCACTTCGAGCGAACGCCTCTTCCGTTCAGGACACAGGGCAATGTCCTCGTCCCGCAACCGGTACTCGCCTGGGATCATGGGTTTTCTCCTTAAACGATCGGGTCGTGCACGGTCACCAGTTTGGTGCCGTCCGGGAAGGTCGCCTCCACCTGGACTTCATCAAGCATCTCGGGAACACCTTCCATGACTTCCTCCCGGGTCAGCACCTCGCGGCCGCGGCTCATCAGCTCTGCCACCGTTCTCCCGTCCCGTGCGCCTTCGAGAATCTCGACGCTGATCAGGGCGACCGCTTCCGGATAGTTGAGCTTGACGCCCCGTGCCCTGCGTCGCTCGGCCAGCAGGCCGGCGGTGAACAGCAGAAGCTTGTCCTTTTCTCTCGGAGTCAGCTGCATGGGTTTCCTCGCGGTTGCACAGTGAAGGACGGAATCAGGTTCGCCAGATCCTGGGCGGCACGGCCGTCGTGCCGACCAGCCGCGGCCGAAGAATCGTCCACGCCTGCTCGCAAAGGGACCAGGCCTCGTTGGCCTCATGGCCGAGATAGCGCATCAGCATCACGCCAGCGCGCTCGGTCACGCCCCAGCGGGGCGACAACGGCAGAGTTGCGCGCAGTTGTGCGACCGCATCTGCCGGGTCCTCAAGGCCCACCGCCCAGAGGGTGGACTGCACACTGCAGCCCCCCAGCCCCCAGAGTCCCCGGAAAGCCGGGCGGTCCGGGTCGAGCGCCTGCCGCTCATGCCAAAGAAGCCGGCCGTCGACACACAACCGGAACTGTTGCGTCATCAGCCCCTGCGCGAAGGGCAAATTGCTGGCCGGGCGCCCCAGTGCCATCGACTCCCAGCCCACGCAGACTGAACCAGAAGCCAGGCTCAAATCCGTGACCTGTCGACCCCGCGCGCCATCGAAAACGATCGTCTGCTGGGGCAGGTATTCCAGTACGCCCCCCGGCTGCACCGTCAATCTGACTCGCTGCGCACTGGACACGCCATGGCGGTCTGCCGCATAAACCTTGGCCGCCGCCGGCGTGGTCAGCAGCACCCGCGCACCCCGACGCACATCGGCTTCGATCTCCAGGGCATCCCCACTCACCAGGCCACCGGGGGGATGCAGCAGGTACACGTGGCAACTGCCGGCAGAACCTTCCGGATAAAACGGCCGCTGCACCCGCAACGGGCCATGACTGGCGAGTTTCGCGAGCCGGGTCACCTGCTGGCTGCCCGATTCGCGCGGTTCGAAAGTCATTTGCAGCGACGCTTTCCACTCGCGCCGGCAATCAAAGCGATGTCCAGACTCATCTGACGGCGGGCCTTCCGGGGTCGTGCGCGTCGTATCGAGGGCTGATGCGACCCCCGCTGTCATGAAGTCAGTCAATGATTTTTCCCGTGCGCTGGCGACCCTCGGGTCGGAGAATTCGCGGCTCGGCACCCCATTGCCAGTCAGACAACCCCTGCGTCCGGCCCGGCGCTTGACCTGCAAACCCTAAAGCAGAACATGTGCCATCGCCGCGACCCCGCCTGTTTCCCGAAAGATCAACACGTTACGCAACGCATGGCTTGTTGAAGGTTCAGTGACCAGAGGGCGCAGCTGCCCTGCCATGGCGCTCAGCAAAGGGATCCGCACCAAGACCGTGCACGAGATATCCGCGGCATCCGTCGGCGAGGACCCTCGATGCCCGCCAGCGGATATCGCGCCTCAAGCTGTTTCAGGCCGCCCTGTCCAATTGCCGATCCCGCAGAGGTTCTGCACTTCGGCCTTTCGATGCGACCAAGTGGCAGAACCCCCATGGGACCATGCACGTTTTTCGCAGGACCCGGGCCCCGTGAAAAAAAGCCGGGCAAACAATGCCTCGGGCGTGCCCCGCCCGGCCACCGCCCAGGCGCAGGAAGCAAGACCAGGACAACTATCAGGGCGAATGCCGGGAAAGCCCTCAACGCCATTTATGGTGCCGGCGAGATTGAGGGCCCCAGGCACCGGCCTCCCGCACCTGACGCTCAGGAAACCGAATGCCCGATTTTTTAAAAATCAACGGAAAAGCGCTTGTCCCGTCTTGATCAGTGGCCGAGCATCCAGGGACGCTTTCCCGGCTGGGACTTGACCGGCGGCGTGGCCTTGCTGGAGGAATCGCCTGCCGGGGATCCGTGATTGCAGCCCGGGCCACAGACATGCCCGCGCCGCATTCTCGGCTCGTGCGCGCTTTTCTCGTTACGTTCATGTGCACGACGGATCTCGGGCCGAAGGGTGCTTAACCGGGGCGCCGAGCAAACCACACGCGGCGCCGATTCCCCGCAGGCCGGACAACCCGCCGGTTCCCGGTATTCCGACATGCTTCGCATTTGCTCGAACTGACAATCGCATTCAGGGCATCGGTATTCGTAAACGGGCATCGTTATCCTGCCTCTTGAATCAGTGAACTGGCGCAGCGCGTCCACGGATGCGCTGCGCGTCTTGCCTCACTTGTCCTGCCAATAGGAGATCGGCACGTCACTATCGGCCTTGACGAACGGCGTCGGGCCTTCCGCCGTCGGGTTGATATCGAAATCGAAGATCTCGGTCGGGAGGAACAGGGTGGCACAGACATTGGGAATATCCACGATACCGCTGATGTGCCCCTGAACCGGGGCAGTACCGAGAATGGAGTAAGCCTGCGCGCCGGAATACCCGAACTTCTTCATGTACTCAATGGCATTCAGGCACGCTTGCCGATAGGACACATGTGCATCGAGATAATGCTGCTTGCCGCTTTCATCCACCGAGATGCCTTCGAAGATCAGATAATCCTGGTAGTTCGGTTGCAGGGGGCTGGGCTTGAAGATCGGATTCTTCACCCCGTACTTGCTCACGCCCTGCTTGATGACATTGACGCGGATATGGATCCAGCCGGCCATTTCGATGGCGCCGCAGAAGGTGATCTCGCCATCCCCCTGGGAAAAGTGCAGGTCGCCCATCGACAGGCCACCCCCATCGACATACACCGGGAAGAAAACCCGCGACCCCTTGGTCAGGTCCTTGATGTCGCAATTGCCACCGTGCTCGCGCGGCGGGACGGTGCGGGCGCCCTCGGCCGCGGCCGCCTTGGCTTGCGCCCCCTTGAGCTGCCCCATGTGGGCGGTTTCGGCGCAGGGCGGTGCGGCCAGTGGCGGAACCCGCTCTGGATCGGTGGATATCAGGTCGGCTTCCCGACTGTTCCACTCGGCCAGCAGTTCCCTTGAAGGCAGGCACCCGATCAGGCCCGGATGCATGATCCCGGCAAAGTTCACCCCCGGGATGTGGCGTGAGGACGTGTAGATGCCATTGAAGTCCCAGATGGTCTTGCGCGCCTCGGGGAAATGCTCGGTCAGAAAACCGCCGCCATTCTCCCGCGCGAAAACACCGTTGAAGCCCCACTGAAACTGGTCAAGCGTTCCGATATCCAGTATGTCAACGACCAGCAGGTCGCCCGGCTCCACGCCCTCGACGCCAATCGGACCACTGAGATAGTGGACCTTGGTCAGATCCACGTCACGGACATCGTCGGCAGAATCACTGTTGCCGATCTGCCCGCCGGTCCAGTCCATGCATTCAAGAATGAAATCATCACCAGGCTTGACCCAGGCATACATCGGGATATCGGGATGCCAGCGATTATGTATGCAGTCATGCTCCTCGGGTGACTTGGAAAAGTCGATTTGTATGAGTTTCTCGGCCATGTGGTTATCTCCCCTTTGATGGCTGTAAATGGTCCGTAAAGCGAACAGGCAGGAAAAAGGCCCGCGCCCGGACACTGCGCACACCCCCGAGAAAACGATTCGGGGATTTTCGAAAAATCGGGTCAGCGTCGACAGGCCGACGCATTCAGTCGACCGAACAAAAAGTCACTCCCTCGGCAGTCGCCCGAGCCTGCAAGGTCCTGACCTGCCCCGGCACATGCTCGGGGGACAGCAGATGCGCTGCGAGCGGAGCTTCGATCAAGTGCCGGAACACCCGCCGCATTGAGCGGGCGCCAAACTTTCGGTCGTAGCCGGCGCGCAGAACCCGTTGCCGAACTTCTGTGTCGAGCACCAGCTGCACCTGGTGTCTGGCGAGGCGGCGATTCAAACGCGACAGTTCGACGGTCACCAACCGATCGACCGTATCGCCGTCGAGCCAGCCGAATACAGTGATCGTGTCGATCCGGTTGACGAACTCCGGCGAAAACCGGGAGAGCAACTCCGACTCGGCCAGCCGGTGCCGACGGGCCCGGGAAAACGGGGGCAGGAACCATCGGCCCGGAAACCGCGCACGGCGCTCGGCGGCCCGCTGCAGCCTTCGAGCACCCAGATTGCTCGTCATGAAGATCAGCGTGTTGCGAAAACTGTAGGTTCGCCCGCCCGAAGCAACGGTCAGCAACCCGTTGTCGAATACATTCAACAGGGCCTCCACCACCTCGTCCGAGGCCTTTTCAAGCTCGTCGAACAGGATGATCCCGGGCTTGTGCAGGGTTCCTTCAATCAACTCCTGGTCGAGTACGGTCACACCCTCCTTGCTGCCCACATAACCCGGAGGCGCTCCCGTGATCGCCGCGGAGTAATGCGCCTGGGACAGCGTGTTCATGTCCACGCGGCAGAAGGCCTCGCTACTCCCGTGCAAGGCACGCGCAAGCGAGCGAACCAGCTCGGTCTTGCCGACCCCTGTCGGCCCCAAAAACAGGGCGGTGTGCAACGGACGTACCGGGTCCGAAATGTCGGCCCGGACAATCCGGAGGATTCGCTCCAGTGATGAAAGCGCCTCGTCCTGCCCATGAATCTCGGAGCGGACCGCGGTCATGATCTCCTCGACGTCAAACTGGTAGCGACTTTCCAGGCGGGCGACGCTGGCCGCTCGCGGCCTGACGGCCTGGCCATCCACCTCGGCAAGCCGATCGGCTTCGATCCGGGTCCGGGCCATGGCATCGAGCTTGTCGTTGACATACGGCATCACTGATTACGTCTCCGGGCACCGAGCCAATGGCTCAATCGCCAGCGACGCCCTCAAGCGCGTCATAAGGCAGGTCCCGCACCGGTGCGCTGGCCACGCCGGCCTGCTTGCGCGTGATCTTCTCGACGTCCTCGCGGGCCTGTTCCGCATCATTGACCCAGCTGCGATAGAACTCGAACGGACACTCGGCTAGCCCCCGGCTTCCGTCACCCGAATCGTGCATCCCGGTGTATCCACGGTGCAGCAGCTTGAACAGGTGGTTCTGGGATTGGTCATTGGCCCGGGCGTCGCGAATGGCTGAAACGGACAGCTGCGCGTACTGGATACCGTGCTCCTCGGTGCCGCATTCACCGAGGGTACGGCCGTCGAAGCCGATCAGTGCGGAGTGCCCGAAATAGCTGTACACGCCATCGAAGCCGGTCGCATTGGCGACCGCGACATAGCTGTTGTTTGCCCAGGCCATGCACTTGGACATGTTGATCTGCTGCTCCTTGGCCGGGTACATGTAGCCTTGGCAGCGCACGATGAGCTCCGCACCGCGCATGGCGCAGTCGCGCCAGATTTCGGGGTAGTTCCCGTCATCACAGATAATCAGGCTGATCTTCAGCCCCTTGGGTCCCTCACTCACGTAGGTGCGATCGCCCGGATACCAGCCCTCGATCGGACACCAGGGAATGCACTTGCGGTACTTCTGGACGATCTCGCCCTGGTTGTTCATGAGAATGAGCGTGTTGTAGGGCGCCTTGTGCGGGTGTTCCTCGTGGCGCTCGCCGGTGAGCGAGAACACGCCCCAGGTATTCGCCTTGCGGCAGGCCCGCGCGAAGATCTCGGTTTCCTCGCCCGGAATCGTCGCCGCAGTGGCATACATCTCGTCCGGGTCGTACATGATTCCCATCGTGCTGTACTCGGGGAAAACCACCAGATCCATGCCGGGCAGTCCCTGCTTCATGCCCACGATCATGTCGGCGATTTTGCGCGCGTTGTCCAAGACCTCGGCCTTGGTGTGCAAGCGCGGCATCTTGTAATTGACGACCGCCACACCGACCGTGTCCGGACTGCTTGAAATGTCACCGTGCCTCATGAAAATTCACTCCTCGTCTTGGCTGGCAGGGGAAGTTCGCGCCCCGAGTCGGCTCATACCGAAAGGAACCGGCTGATGGTTTGCTCGTCGCATTCAGACCGTGGCGCCTCGTAGACGATTCGCCCGGACTCGATCACCATCAGGCGATCAGCGATCTCCATCGTGAAACTCAGAATCTGTTCGGAAACCACAATGGCGATCTGCCGCATCTGGCTGATCTCGTTGAGCGTCTTCGCGATGTCCTTGATGATGGATGGCTGGATGCCTTCCGTTGGCTCGTCCAGAAGCAGTACCTCCGGGTTTGAAACCAGGGCCCGGGCAATGGCCAGCTGCTGCTGCTGACCACCGGAGAGGTTGCCGCCCTTTCGGTGCCGCATCTCGTGCAGCACGGGAAACAGGTCGAAGATTTCGTCGGGAATCCGCTTGGACCTGACGGTCTCCAGCCCCGTACTGATGTTTTCCATCACGGTCAGCCCCGGGAAGATCATTCGTCCCTGGGGTACGTAGGCCATCCCGCCAGCCACCCGCTTGTGGGTCGGCTGCGTGGTCAGGTCGCTGCCGTTTAGCGCGATGCAGCCCTCGCGGGCCTCGATCAGCCCCATGAGCGTCTTGAACAGCGTGGTCTTGCCCATGCCGTTGCGCCCCATGATGGCGAGGGTCTCGTTGTCGCCGACCTGCAGGTCCAGCGCCTTGATGACTTCGCTCTGGCCGTAGCCCGAACGCAAACCGGTGACTTCAAACATTCGATTGATCCTCTGGCTTCGGACAGGCTCAGTGCCCCAAATAGACCTCGATCACGCGCGGATCGGACTGGACGGCGTCCATGTCTCCCTCGGCCAGCACCTTGCCCTGGTGCATCACCGTCACCTTGCTGGCGATTTCCTTCACGAAATCCATGTCATGCTCGATCACGATCACGGAGCGCCCCTTGCAGATACGCTTGAGCAGTTCGGCGGTCTTCTCACGCTCGCTGACGCTCATGCCCGCCACGGGCTCGTCGAGCATCAGCAACTCGGGGTCCTGGATCAGCAGCATTCCGATCTCCAGCCACTGCTTCTGGCCGTGGCTGAGCTCGCCGGCGGAACGATCGAGCAAATCTGACAAGAAGATCGATTCGGCCACGTCCCGAATCTTGGCGTCGACCTCGGCGGTGTTCTTGAACAACAGGGCGCCGAACACGCTCTTGCCCTTCGGGTACGAAACCTCCAGGTTCTCGTATACGGTCAGGGCCTCGTACACGGAAGGCGTCTGAAACTTGCGTCCCACGCCCTCCCAGACGATGCGATGCTCGGCCAACTTGGTCAGCTCGCGGTTCTTGAACTTGATCGACCCCTCGGTGGCCTTGGTCTTGCCGCAGATCAGATCCAGCAGGGTCGTCTTGCCCGCCCCGTTGGGACCGATCACGACCCGCAGCTCGTCCGAGTCCACGTAGAAATTCAATCCCTCGATCGCCTTGAACCCGTCGAACGAGACCGTGAGATCCTCAATCGCAAGCAGGAAGTCGTTATTCGTGCTCATTTACTTGATCTCCGTAGTTGCCGGCGACGCCGGGGATGCTGCGGGCGACTTGGCGGTCGCCAAGCCTCTGCCCCGCATGAACTGCGCAAGCCGGGGCCGGACATACTTGTCATACAGGCCGGCGAGGCCGTAGGGGGCGAACATCACCACTGCAATGAAGACCGCACCCATCAGGAACAGCCACAGCTCGGGGTAGGCTTCGGCAAACATCACCTTGGCAAAGCCGACAATCAGCGCGCCGTAGACGGCACCGACCAGCGACAGTCGCCCGCCCACCGCGGCGAAGATCACGAACTCGATCGACGGGATGATCCCGATGATGCTTGGCGACATGAAGCCGACCTGGAGCGTGAACATCGCCCCGCCGATCCCGGACATCATCCCCGCGACCGCGAAGATGAAGATCTTGAAGTAGGCGACGTTGTAGCCGGAGAAGCGGATGCGGTCCTCCCGGTCGCGCGAGGCGGTCAGGATGCGCCCGTACTTGGTCGACATCAGCCATAGCCCCAGCAGCACACAGGCGATCAGCAGGATCGAGGCGACGAAGTACAGGATCACCAGCGAACTGTCGTCACGGATATCCCAGCCCATCAGGGTGCGCAGGTCGGTAATCCCGTTCGCCCCGCCGGTGAAGCCCTGCTGGCCGACGATCAGGATAGTCACGATCGTCACCAGCGCCTGGGTGATGATCGCGAAGAACACCCCGGTGACCCGGCGCGTGAACAGGGCGAAGCCGATCAGGGCCGCGACCAGGGCTGGCAGGAACAGGATCGCCAGCACGGTGAACGAGAAGCTGTGGAAGGGCTCCCAGAACCAGGGCAGCTCGGTCACCTGATTCCAGTCCATGAAATCCGGGATGCCCGGGGTGGTCTGACCGGCAGTACTTTCCGGGTCGGAGGCCTCGAGCTTCAGGAACATCGCCATGGCATAGCCCCCGATTCCGAAGAAGATCCCCTGCCCGAGGCTGAGCAACCCGCCATACCCCCAGGACAACGCGATACCCACGGCGACGAAGGCGAAGGCAACGAACCGGCCAGTCAGGTTCAGGTCATCGACACCCATTGTCAGCGGGAACACGACAAGCAGGATCAGCGCGAGAATCAGGACTGCCGGCAGGCCGCGTTTTTGCGCGATCAGCGAAATGAAGTCTTTCATTTTGGTTTACTCCACCGGTACGCCGCCTCAGCGACGCACCTTGCTCTTGAACAGGCCTTCAGGGCGCAACAGCAGGATTCCGATGATCACCAGCAGCGTGAGCACCTTTGCCATTGAACTGCTGAGGAAGAACTCGAGAATGGACTGCCCCTGGGCAATCAAGAATGCCGAAACGACCGTGCCGGAGATACTGCCCGCGCCCCCGAAGACCACCACCAGGAAGGTATCGACGATGTAGAGCGTGCCGCTGGTCGGGCCGGTCGAAGAGATCATCGTGAAGGCGGCACCCGCGATGCCGGCCACGCCACAGCCGAGTGCGAAGGTCAGTCGATCTACCCAGCGGGTATTGATGCCAACCGCCTGGCTCATTTCCCGGCTGGCCATGGTCGAGCGCACCCGCAGCCCCCAGCGAGAGCGGTACATCAGCCAGACGACGCCCAGGGTGACCGCCAACGTCAGCCCCATGATGGCAATGCCGTTTATGGGAATGAAAATCGCCGGCGTCGGCGCCCAGGCACCTTCCAGCCAGGACGGCGTGGCCGGGCTGACTTCACGGGCACCAAAGACCGACCGGAACACCTGCTGCATGATCAGGGCCAGTCCCCAGGTCGCCAGCAGGGTATCGAGCGGCCGGTGGTACAGATGGCGGATCATCAGGAACTCGACCAGCATTCCGAAAAGAAACGCGGCCAGAAAGGCCAGTGGAATCGCGAACAGGATGTAGTACTCGGCTCCCCAGGTTCCCCAGCCCGACATGACCTGCGACACCAGGTAGGTCGTGTAGGCACCGATCACCATGAATTCGCCGTGGGCCATGTTGATGACACGCATCTGCCCGAAAATGATTGCGAGCCCCAAGGCCATGAGCAGCAGGACCGAGAAGAAACTCAGTCCGGCAAAGCCCTGCATGGCCATGATGGCCATGAGGTCCTGCATTGAATAGTCCATGGAAATTACACCTTGTGAAGGAGCCGCCCAGCGGCTCGGTTGTCACGACAACCCGAATCCAATGGCCTTGCCGGGGAAGACCCGCATGGCGCAGACCTTTCCCGGCAGGGCCTAGATGGCCGCCGGGCCCGGCACCCGTGGCGCCGGGCCCGGCGGGACAAACCCGCGCAACCAGACGGGCCGGACCTTACTGGTAACCTTCCGGGAAAGGATTCGGTTCGATCAGCTCGGCGGACTCCCAGACAACATCCGCCTGGCCGTCCCGGCGCCACTTGCCGATGCGGGTCTTGCTCCAGAGGTGGTGATTGTCGTGGACCTTCACGTAGCCCTCGGGTGCCTTCTTGAACTCCAGGCCCGGGGAAGCGGCGGTGACTTTCTCGACATCGAAGCTGCCGGCCTTCTCGACCGCCATCTTCCAGAGCCAGGGGCCGAGGTACGCGGCCTGGGTCACGTCGCCGATGACGCTGTCCTCGCCCCAGCGCGCCTTGAACGCGGCAACGAAATCGACGTTGTTGGGGTTGTCGAGACTCTGGAAGTACTTCATGGCGGAGTAGTGGCCCTCGACATTCTCGCCGCCGATGCCAAGCACTTCGTCCTCGGTGGTGGCCAGCGAGAGCAGCAGCTGGCGGTCGCCGCCCAGGCCGGCCGCCTTGAGCTGCCGGAAGAACGCCACGTTGGAGCCGCCGACGACCGCGCCGTAAATTGCGTCCGGACGACGAAGGCGGATACGGTTGATCATTGAACCGAAGGAGGTGTGACCCAGCGGGGCATAGTCCTCGCCCACGACCTTGCCACCGAGAACCTTCTCGATGTGGATCCGGGCGATCTTCATGGTGGTCCGGGGCCAGATGTAGTCCGATCCGACGAGGTAGAAGGTCCGGACCCCCTTCTCGTTCCAGAGCCAGTCGAGGCTCGCGAGAATCTGCTGGGTTGCTTCCTGCCCCGTGTAGATCACGTTCGGAGACTGTTCCAGCCCCTCATAGAAGGTCGGGTAGTAAAGCAGGCCGTTCTCCTTCTCCAGAACCGGCAACACGGCCTTGCGGGATGCGGAGGTCCAGCACCCCATGATGGCGGCCACCTTGTCCTCACGCAGAAGCTTGCGGGTACGCTGGGCGAAGGTGGGCCAGTCGCTGGCGCCGTCTTCCTTGATGATCTCGATCTTGCGGCCAAGGATGCCGCCCATGTCATTGATCTGCTCGATGGCCAGCGTCTCCGCCTCGACCGAACCGGTTTCACTGATGGCCATGGTTCCGGTCAGCGAGTGGAGAATGCCCACCTTCACGGTGTCATCATCGACGGCCAAGCCTGTTGTGTTGATTGCGGACGTCGCCGGCTTGTCGGCCATCACCTGTCTGCTTCCGAGTATGCCCGATGCCATCACGGGAGCGGCCAGCATGGCCTTGAGCAGGGCACGACGACTGAAAAAATGCTTGCTGTCGGACATTTGTATGCGCCTCGTATCGTGGTTTCTTCAACTGCCGAAACGACATCGGCAGGGATGTGCGGCAAGCAAGATTGCAAAGCATGTGCCACAAGCAATCGACACACAAAAATCCGTTTATAAACCGACGTTTACAATCACGACCCCTAAATGATCGTGTTTTTTCATTCAATTGGGGGCGCATTTAATCGGTGCGCCATTTATCGACAAAGGCACGATTTTGGTTCGACCAGTTACATTTCGTGCCAATTGAAAAAATGTAAGAAATTGTCACCAAGGCGCACGATATCTCTCCCCCACTGATCGACGAGCAAAAACCAGCGCGCAGGCAATGGATGCCCGACTGGGAAGATGACTTTCAGAAGAACGCGCCGATTGACCGGAATCACGAATCCACAGAGAGCAGCTCCGTCCCAGGCTGGCCATCAGCATCGGCCACATGCCCCCGAAAGACATGCGGTGTGCGCCAGGAACACGAACGCCAAGAGACGGGCGAGGAAGAAGGAGGGACGGGCACTCGGCTGACCGGGCCTTTGTTCACCCCGGGTCTGCGCTTGTTGCCTCCTGCATGCAGGCAATAAAGGAGCTCAAAAAAGGCCCGGAACGCGAAAACGTTCCGGGCCTCACGATCAGGCGTCCCGATCGGGCAGTGGCTGTCCTGATACGCGTTGGCTCAGTCGAAGACCTGGGCGGCGTTGACCATCTCCACGTCATCTTTGGTGTACTCGTGCATCGAGGCGTCGTACAGCGTGACGTTCTTGTTCCCCAGCAGTTCGTGCATGATGAACCAGGGCGCGGAGGCGACGTTGCCCGTATTGCAGTAGGCAATGGCCGGCGAATCGACATCGATGCCGTTGGCGGCCATCAGGTTCTCGTAGGAAGACTCCGGGAAGAACTTGGCAGAGGCCCCGTCGGCCCGGGTATACAGCTCGATCGGGAAAGGCCGCGAGCCAGGAACGTGACCGGCCTTGTCGACCGAGCCGCTCTTGGCCACACCCAGATGCTGGTCATAGGAACGCCCGTCGATCAGCTGGATATCACCAGCCTTGGCCGCGGCCGCCACGTCTGCCTTGGTGGCCAGCAGCTCGTCGCGCTGTGCCGTGGCCTGCCAGTCACCCGAATCCGGCGCACGGGAATCGGTAGTGGCTTCGTAACCCTCGTCGAGCCAGCGGGCCAGGCCACCGTCGAGAATCGCCATGTTGTCGTGACCAAAATACTTGAAGGTCCAGTAGGTGCGGGTCGCCGAGGTGACGTCACCACTGGAGAGACCGTCGGAGACGATAACGATGGCATCGTCCTGGTCAACACCCCATTTGCGCACCTTGGCTTCCCAGTCTTCTTTCAGCGGAACCAGACCCTTGAGCTGCCGACCGTCCAGATCACGCTTGACGCGCACGTCTTTCTTGTAATCGACGAACACGGCGCCCGGAATGTGTCCTGAAACGCGGGTGACGAAGGTCTTGCCGGTCTTCTCGTCCCTGGCGTACTCGGGCGGCATGACGAAGGCGTCGGCCGAGGCCGTCGTCTGCAGGACCACCACCTCGTCCCGGTGCTCGTTCAGCCACTCGGGACTGACCAGCGGTCCGGGGACCTCGATCGCCTGCACGGCGCCGCTGGCCAGCAGCATCGCGGCTGCAACGGATGTCATCTTCATCGTCTTTATGCTCATGGTATTCGACTCCTTTTCGATTAATGGCCTCCCCGCCTTGTAACCGGAGGGTGAGGCACGCCTTGGTACCGGGGCGCCACGACAAAGCGCCGGCATCCCGGTCAAGTCCTTCGGCAACCCGAAACGCGGATCACCGTCACGCGGCCACAGCCAGGCCCCGGCGGCTCAGACAAGCCCGCGCTCAATGGCCACCGCTTCCACGGCTTCGATGGCTGCAAAGAGCGACACCGCCTCCTCGCCCACCACGTGTAGCGACCGATCCTCAAGCACCGCCGCGTCCTGCGGCATGACCGGGTTCCGGTCCAGTCCCAGCACCTCGTCCCGGGCGACCAGCAATCGCCGGACCTGCGGTTCCAGCAGGCCCAGCAGCGCCTGAAGCCACTGCGCCACCAGCCAGGACGGGCGGGCTCTGGCCACCGTGAAGGTTTCCAGCCGTGTCCCCACTTCTGCCGCGCTACGGATATGCTCGTCCGTCACCCAGCGATTGGTGGTGAACAGGCTGCGCACCATGCCCCGGGCATCCATGGAAACGGCCACGAGATGGTTGAAGCCCGTGCCGGAGGGATCGGCCACAAAGGTATGAAAATGGCCATGCTCGTCGTCGGGCCGCTCGTTCTGGTCATGCGCGTGGTAGTAGTACATGGCCCCGGACTGGGGATCGACTGCATCGTGCTCGGGGTAGTGCGACCAGCGACGAAATTCGGCCCCTTCACGAAACAGCTCTGCCAGAACACTGAGGCCGTCATTGGCCAGCGCGCTGTGAATCTCGACCAGCCGCTCGGCACCGGCCAGGCAGCGAGCAAGCCGCTGGTCATCCAAGGCCACGTAGTCCGGCCGACAGGCCACCACCCACGCCTCATTGGAACGAGGTGTTCTGCTCACGACCCGCGGGCTCAGCGTCCAGCCGGCGCGCAGGGATTACCGCCACGACCCGCCGGGGCGCAGGGATTGCCGCCACGACCCGCCGGGGCGCAGGGATTGCCGCCACGGCCTGCCGGCGCGCAGGGATTGCCGCCACGACCCGCCGGGGCACAGGGATTGCCGCCACGACCTGCCGGGGCACAGGGGTTGCCGCCACGGCCTGCCGGGGCGCAGGGATTGCCACCACGGCCTGCCGGGGCGCAGGGATTGCCGCCACGACCCGCCGGGGCGCAGGGATTGCCGCCAC
>JBKHDT010000043.1:0-20032 GCA_046541195.1 Halothiobacillaceae bacterium
ATGGCCGGCAGGGGCGCTTCGTAGCGTTCTTCAAGCTCGCGCACCCGGCCGGCGAGCTGGTTGGTGATGCGCTCCACTTCGGATTCGATGGCGGTGCGGATGTCGGCCAGCCATTTGTCGTCCACGGCGAGCTGCTTGATCTCGTCCTCGGTGAGCTGGCCGTAGCGGGCCAGCACGGCCTGGTCGAGTTCGGCCTGGGCCTCCTTGACGGCCTTTTTGGCGTCGGCCTCGGCGTCCATGAGCTTCTTGCATTGCTTGAGGGCGGCGATTTCCTCCTCGCTGTCGGGCTCGCCTTTGAGGGCTTTGAGGCGTTTGGGGATCTCGGTCTTGGTGACCTTGCCCTTGTCGTTCTTGACCTCACTCAAGGGATCTTCCTCGCCGTCCTGCTCCTCGATGAACTCCTCCAGCTCGCGGGTGGCGGTTTCCTGTTCGGCCTGGAGTGCTTCGAGGCGGGCCTGCTGGTCGGCGAAGTATCGGGCGATGACCAATCCGGGCGGAATCAGGTCCAGCTTGTATTTCTTCGCCTTGCGGCCGCCGCCGACGGTCAGGTCCGGCTCTTCCTTGATCTTGCGTTCCTTGTTGTCGATCACGCCGCGCGGCCGGGCGGCCTCGGTCCAGCCCTCGACGGCGATCAGGTGGACATCGTCCTGCATCACATCGGCCCAGTAGTCCATCAGGCGCTGGTAGACGGCGTAGCGATCCAGCAGGGGCACCTCGGCAAAGCGCTGGAGCAAGTCCTCGGACAGGCCGTGGATCACGTCCCGGGGCTTGGTGCCTGCTTGCAGGGCATGCAGGGCCGGGCGGTGGGCCGCCTGCCAGACGTCGATGACGCCGCGGACCCGCCCGGCGAAGGCCTGGAAGGCGGGGTGGTTCAAGACGGTGGGCTTGACCTCGCGGGTTTCGACCTTTGCTTCCAGGTAGCCGGGCCGGCCGGTGTCGCCAAACAGTGTCGCGCGCAAGCCGGGCAGCACGGACCAGTAGGGTTCCAGCGCGTCCACGTCGCGCTTGGGGATGCCGCCGTTCAGGTGCGCGTAGAGGTCGTGCTGGTCCTCGGCCTCGGCGCTGTCGATATAGCGCGGGATATTGAGGTTGTAGTCGTTGGCATCCGAGGCGATCTCGGCCAGGGGCACACGCCGGGAATAGCCGGGCAGTTCGCGCTGGTGGTTGAACACATCGACGATCTTGTGGATATCCCGCGAGCGCAGGCGGTTTTTATTGCCGTCCTTCATGAACTCGCGGCTGGCATCGACCATAAAGACATGTTCGCGGCTGCCGGCGCCGGCCTTGTCGATGACCAGGATGCAGGCCGGGATGCCGGTGCCGTAGAACAGGTTGGCCGGCAGGCCAATGACGCCCTTGATCAGGCCGCGCCGGACGAGATTGCGGCGGATGTCGGCCTCCTTGTTGCCGCGGAACAGCACGCCGTGGGGCAGGATAATGGCGCCCTTGCCGGTGGACTTGAGCGACTTGATCAGGTGCAGCAAAAAGGCGTAGTCGCCGTTCTTGGCCGGCGGGATGCCAAACTCGAAGCGGCCGAATTCGTCGTTGGCCGGGTCCAGGCCGTTGGTCCAGGACTTGGCGGAAAACGGTGGATTGGCAACGGCGTAGTCGAAGGCCTTGAGGCCGCCGTCCCCAGATCTTGACGAGTCCTTGAAATACGGGGCCGACAGGGTGTTGCCACGCCACAGTTCGGCGGTCGGGTAGTCGTGCAGGATCATGTTCATTTTCGCCAGCGCCCAGGTGGCGTTGTCGTTTTCCTGGCCGTAGATGCTCATGCCCTGCGGGGCTTCGTAGGCCGCGCGCAGCAACAGGGAACCCGATCCACATGTCGGGTCATAGACGGTTTCGTCCGGCCGCGTGTCCGGGCCAATGCCCACCACCTGGGCGATTACCCGCGAGACTTCGCCGGGAGTATAGAACTGTCCCTTGCTCTTGCCGGACTCGCTGGCGAAGTGGCGCATCAGGTATTCGTAGGCGTCGCCCAGCAGGTCGTCGCCGTCGGCTCGGTTGGCGCCCAGGTCGAGCTGGTCGAAGATGGCCACCAGCTTGGAGAGCCGGTCCTGCATGTCCTTGCCGGAGCCGAGCTTGGTCTCGTCGTTGAAGTCCGCCTGGTCGATGACGCCCTTCAGATCGTTGGCCTCGGCCAGCCGGCCGATGATCTTGTTGATCTTGTCGCCGATCTCCTTGTCGCCCTTGAGCGCCACCATGTCGGCGAAGCTGCCGCCCTCGGGGACCTCGATGAGCGAGTCCTTCTTGTCGCTGACGTACTTCATGAACAGCAGCGTCAGCACGTAGTCCTTGTACTGCGAGGCGTCCATGCCGCCGCGCAGCTCGTCGCAGGATTGCCAGAGGGAGCTGTACAGTTGCGATTTCTTGATTGCCATATGTGTAACCGTGTCCTGTTTGCGCGTTTTGAAGTGATGACGTTTGCGTATCACGTTGTGGCAAGCCGACCTGCGCGGCACACCGTTTGAAATCAGCTCATGAGCCGACCCGCCTGCGCTGCCTATGCAAACTCTGCACAAAGCCATCCATGGCTTGCGCCATGGTGCGGCAGGGCATCCATGCCCTGCACGGGAAGGTCTGCATTCGTGCAGACCTTCCCTATGGAAACGCCGCTTGCCCCAATTCTGAATATTTGCCTGGGTGCTTGTTTTACCCGGATATTGCGCATGAGCAAAAATAAGCCGGTTTGGGCGCAGAGCGCAACTTTGGCGCGATGACTCACTGGCGGGGGCTGACCGGGATCAGCCATGCCAGCACCCCGGCCAACAGGGACGAGGCCAGCAGGAACAGATGCAGGTTGATCGCGGCGACGGCGACCGCCTCGGCATGCAGGCCGAAGGGCGTCAGCGCGGCGATCACGCCGGCCTCGTAGGTGCCGAATCCGCCGGGGGCGTGAATGGGCAGGACGGTGGTCAGATCGCCGGCGATGGCGCCAAGCCAGGCGGCACCCGGGGGCATCGGCAGCAGGGCCTGCAGTACCCAGGCCAGGCCCGCCAGCTTGACGAGCCAGTTGGCCCAGGTCCACACAAAGGCGCGCGCCAGCGGGCCCCGGCTATGGGGTAGCGATTCAAGCGCGGTGCGCAGCTTTTCGGTCAGGCGCCCTGCCCGGCCTTGCAGACGGGCCAGCAAGGGGGCACGTAGCCAGTAAACCAGCAGGGGCACCGGCAGGCTGGCGATCCAGATTGGCCAGAACCAGGCCGGGGCGTCCAGCCCGAGCAGCAGGGCGGCCGCGGCCAGCGCCAGGATGGCATGCAGATCCAGCAGCCGGAACCAGAGCAGCACGGAAACCGACCGGGCCGGACGGATGGCGAAGTAGCGCTGCATCAGGACCGGAAAGCTGATTTCTCCGGCACGCATGGGCAGCAGGTTGTTCATCAGGTTGTGCAGGGTGGCCAGCCGAAAGGTAGGCAGGAAGCGCCCGGCCAGCTCATCCCGAAAGTAATCGCGCACCCGCCAGGCGCGCAGCCAGTAGCTGGCGACCAGCAGCGCCATGGCGACCAGAATCTGGCCGATGTCGAGCGTCGTCCAGGGCGCCAGCAGCGTCGACCAGCCGAGCCACCACTCGACGCCGACCACAAACCCCGCCAGGATCCCCCAGGAGATCAGCTGTCCGCGGATGCGCTGGGCGGTGCTGCGTTGACCGGACGGAGTGTGCGGACTGTCGTTCATCGGCCGGTGATTGGGTCGAGGGGGCTTGACGCATATACTATCGGGCCTTGCACGACAGCCGGTAACGGAAGCGCACGCCGAGATGACCATCGCCACCTTTCACATTGTCGAGCACGACACGTCCGAAGCGCCCTGGCTTGTAGTCTGCCAGATCTGCGAGCAGTGGGTGGATGCGCCCGAGCGGACCTGGGTCTGGTGCCCGGATGAAGGTATCGCCGATCACCTGGACGACCTGCTGTGGGGTTTTCGCGAGGATGCGTTCGTGCCCCACAGCCTGGACCCGGAGGAGGACGCCCCGATCACGCTGGGCGCCGACGCGCCACCGGAAGGCTTTCAGCGGCTGATCAACCTGTCGGGGAACGTGCCCGCCGATCCGCAACGCTTTCAGGAGATTGCGGAGGTGGTCGCCGCGGACGAGACGCAGCGAACCGCCGCGCGGGCGCGCTGGAAAGCCTACAAGCAGGCCGGCGTGACGCTGAAGCACCAGCCGGTAGCCTGAATGCCCGCGTGACCGACCGCCTCCGGCAACGGTGAACGTGCAGGACCGCGCCGGCTGGATTGCCGACCTGCAATTTCAGCATGCCGGCTGATCCTCGAACCACTGGACAAGCGACTGCTGCCCCGCCTTTCGGCCGCGGCGCAAACCGACAAGAAAGCGATCTCAATGGAAAAGACCTACTCGCCCGCCGATATCGAATCCACCTGCTACGAGAAGTGGGAGGCCAGCAATCACTTCGCGCCCAGCGGGGATGGCCCGGCCTACGCGATCATGTTGCCGCCGCCGAACGTCACCGGCCGCCTGCACATGGGCCACGCCTTCCAGGACACCCTGATGGATGCACTGACCCGCTACCACCGCATGAAGGGTGATCGCACCCTGTGGCAGCCGGGCACCGACCACGCGGGCATCGCGACCCAGATGGTCGTCGAGCGCGAGCTCAATGCCGAGGGCAAGACCCGGCACGACCTTGGCCGAAAAGCGTTTCTGGAAAGAGTCTGGGCCTGGAAGGAGCGCTCCGGCGGCCTGATTACCGAGCAGATGCGCCGGCTGGGCACCTCCTGCGACTGGACCCGCGAGCGCTTCACCATGGACGAGGGGCTGTCGGAGTCGGTCAAGGAAGTCTTCGTGCGCCTGTACGAGGACGGCCTGATCTACCGCGGCAAGCGGCTGGTGAACTGGGACCCGATCCTGCACACCGCGGTTTCGGACCTGGAGGTCATCAGCGAGGAGGAAACCGGCCACCTGTGGCACCTGCGCTATCCGCTGAGCGATGGCAGCGGTCATCTGGTGGTGGCGACCACCCGCCCGGAGACCATGCTGGGCGATACCGCCGTGGCGGTGCACCCGGAAGACGAGCGCTACAGGCACCTGATCGGCAAGACCCTGACCCTGCCGCTGGTCGGCCGCGAGATCCCGATCATTGCCGATGATTATGTCGAAAAGGACTTCGGCTCCGGCTGCGTGAAGATCACCCCGGCGCATGATTTCAACGACTACGCCATCGGCCAGCGCCACGGCCTGCCGATGATCAACGTGCTGACCATCGATGCGCGCATCCGCCTGACCGGCGAGGTCACCCTCGCCGGCGGCGCACATGACGCTATCGCCGACAATGCGACCATTCCGGACAACTACCGGGGGTTGGACCGTTACGAGGCCCGCGACCGGATCATCCACGACCTGAAGATGCAGGAGCTCCTGGAGCGCATTGACGATCACAAGCTGATGGTGCCGCGCGGCGACCGGACCGGCGCGGTCATCGAACCCTTCCTGACCGACCAGTGGTTCGTGGACCTGACCCGCAAGACCCAGGACGACGGTCGCCCCGGCGGCTGGACCGCGATCACCGAGCCGGCGCTGAACGCGGTGCACGGCGGGGAGGTCAGGTTCGTGCCCGAGAACTGGTCGAACACCTATTATCAGTGGCTTGAGAACATCCAGGACTGGTGCATCAGCCGCCAGATCTGGTGGGGCCACCGGATTCCGGCGTGGTACGACGAGCATGGCAACGTGTACGTGGCCCGCGACGAGGCCGAGGCCCGTTCCCGATACGGCCTGGCCGATGACCTGGCGCTGCGGCAGGACGAGGACGTGCTCGACACCTGGTTTTCCTCCGCGCTGTGGCCGTTTTCGACCCTCGGCTGGCCGGAGCAGACCCCGGAGCTCAAGACGTTTTATCCCTCCTCGGTGCTGGTCACCGGCTTTGACATCATCTTTTTCTGGGTCGCCCGGATGGTGATGATGGGCCTGTACTTCGGTCGGGACGTGCCCTTCCGCGAGGTGTACGTCACCGGCCTGATCCGCGACGCGCAGGGCCAGAAGATGTCCAAGTCCAAGGGCAACGTGCTGGACCCGATCGACCTGATCGACGGCATTTCGCTGGAAGATCTGCTGAAAAAGCGCACCGGGCACCTGATGCAGCCGCAGATGGCCAAGGCCATCCGCAAGGCCACCGAGCAGGAATTCCCCGAGGGCATTCCTGCCTTCGGCACCGACGCGCTGCGCTTCACCCTCGCGGCGCTGGCCTCCAATGGCCGCGACATCAAGTTCGACCTCGGTCGCATCGAGGGCTACCGCAATTTCTGCAACAAGCTGTGGAATGCCAGCCGTTATGTGCTGATGCAGACCGAGGGCGAGGATTGCGGCACCGACGGTCACGAGGCTCAGGTCACGCTGGACGCGGCCGACCGCTGGATCATCAGCCGGCTGCAACAGGTCGAGGCCGAGGTGGTGCGTCACTTTGATGGCTATCGCTTCGACCTGGCCGCCCAGGCGCTCTACGAGTTCACCTGGAACGAGTACTGCGACTGGTACCTGGAGCTGTCCAAGCCCGCGCTCAAGCACGGTGACGAGGCTGCCCAGCGGGGCACCCGCCGCACGCTCGTCCAGGTGCTCGAAACCCTGCTGCGCCTGATGCACCCGATCATGCCGTTCATTACCGAGGCGATCTGGCAGCGGGTCGCACCGCTGGCCGGCAGGTTGCCTGCAGGCAAGGCGGCGGATGGTGCGGAAGCGACCATCATGCTGCAACCGTTCCCGGTGGCCGACGAGGCGTGTCTCGACCCGGAAGCGACGGCGGACATCGAGTGGCTGAAAACCTTTCTGCTGGGCGTGCGGCGCATCCGCGCCGAGATGGATATCGCGCCCGGCAGGCCGCTGAATATTCTCGTCAGCCGGGCCAGCGAGCGTGACCGGGACCGCATCGGCCGATTCGGTGCGTACCTGGCCTTCCTGGGGCGCATCGAGCAGATCGAGGTGCTTGATGACGAGTCAACCGCCCCCGAGTCGGCCATCGCGCTGGTCGAGGACATGAAGGTACTGATCCCGCTGGCGGGCCTGATCGACAAGGAGGCCGAGCTGGCGCGCCTGGACAAGGAAATCGGCAAGCTCGAAAAGGAACTGGCCAAGGCCCGCGGCAAGCTGGCCAACCCGAACTTTACCGACAAGGCACCGGCCGCGGTCGTCGAACAGGAACGCGAGCGCGTCGAGCAGTTCGCCGCCGCCCTGGCGCAACTCCAGGCGCAACGCGAACAGATCGGCCGCATTTGATGCGGCGGGGCGGTCGCCGGGCAGGTCCGGCGTTTCGCTTCAGGGCGTGTTCGAAGCAACTTTAGGGGCTCTTGGGGCAAGCGCGCCCCAGGGCGTCAACCGCACAGGCGGTTGAACACAAGCGTTTGAACTAGCGCAGGCCGCACGCGGACGCCCCGAGAGCAACGTCCTTGAAACACCCCAGGGACGGGGTTTATCGAGGCACCCGGCGCGGGATTCGAGGCGCCCTTCAGTCGGCCTGCTTCAGGCGTTCGAGCTGCTTTTTCATCCGCTCGCAGGGATCCTCGGCATACTGGCGCGGGGTCAGCCAGGTCCAGTCATACCGGGCGGCCACTTCGCGATAGTCGTCAACTGCCTGCTTCTCCGGCAACACCGGCCGCATCCCGATACTGACCAGCTGCCAGTCCGGCTGCAGTTGGGGGAGCCAGTGGGCAATGCCGCGGTCGCGGCGCGCATGTTCGGCCCCGGTCATCACCACGACGGGGAGTTGATCGGCCGTGGCCAGATTGGTGGCCATCACCGCGTCCCGAACCTGCTGGGCAGACACCATGGCGCGGGCGGTGTCCTGCCCGATGTGCCCACAGTGCGCCTTGATCACGTCCTCGGCCCAGGCATCCGTCACCGAGGAGGAAAACGGCGGCGCGCCCTTCATGGCCGTCTCCAGCAGTTCATCCTCCGGCAGCGCGGCCATGCCGCCGCGCATGATTGCCTGCGCGTCACGGCGCGAAAGGTTCAGGGGCAGAATCGGCAGATCATGGTCCAGCGCGTACTGGACCAGCGGACGATAGGCGTCCCAGGGCCAGCCGCGCTCGCTGATCTGGAGCCGCTCTGCCAGCAGATCGGCATCCTGCTCGCCTTCGGCCCGGAATGCCTCGATCGCTTCCCGGTCATCCCGGTCGAAGATCTCGAAGGCCAGGGTCGGCGTCTTGCCCTCAGCGCTCAGCCACTCGATGACCTGCAACTGGCGCCGGTGGTGATCCGGGTGCCCGTGCACCTCGCCCAGCAGGATCACCTTGGCATCCTGCACTCGGGCCGGGGCCGGCGCATCGATCGGGACCGCCGCCCCCCGTGCGTTCAGCCAGTCACCGACCCGGGGATGATCCCGATCATGTTCGGCCAGCCAGCTTGATTCTGCCATCGCGCCGGTGCAGCCGGCCAGCAGTGCCGCGGCAAGCAGTGCACTGGTCATTCTCCGGCCAGGTCGGGCCCGCATGTTCATGATTGTTCTCCCAGAATCAGTCCAGATATCGATGCTTCAGGCGGTCGGCACGCGCCGGCCGGAACCCGGTTGGTGCGTTTTTCGGAGGCAGTGGTTCCCCGTGCCGGGACCGGTCAATCAGCGCACCCATGCCGTGCCATGATCGGCCGGCAGGATGCGAAAACCTTTGTGCGTCCCGTGCGGGGCGCGAGCCGGGTGCGTGCCCGCCGGCAGAGCCACCCCGGACGTACCCGCACAAAACGCATGCACTTGCGCTATCCTTCGCTCACCACGAGCAGTCCAGGCACGGGAACAGGCACACCGATGCGATCGCGCGTGGCCGGCCGCATCCGGCCCTCGCCCGAAAAGGACGGCCGGATGCGGCCATCGACGTACTCGAAAAGGCTGAACCACCATCCACACGCATCGGACCCACATCGAGATCGACCATGTGCACAATTTCCCGACTCCTGCTGCTTTCGACCCTGGCCCTGTTCAGCTCGGCCTTGCTGGCAAACGACTCGGACCAGGCAGGGTCCGGCGGCATGCCGCCTCCCAAGGTCGGGGTGCTCACGCTTGAGGAGCAGGCCGTCACGGTCCATGCCGTCTATCCGGGGCGGGTTCGGGCGAACCGCGAGGTCGAGGTTCGGGCCCAGGTCGGGGGAATCCTGCTTGAGCGCAACTATACCGAAGGCGCCGTGGTGGAAAAGGACCAGGTGCTGTTTCGCATCGACCCGCGCCCCTACCAGGCGAAGGTCAATCAGGCCGAGGCGGACCTGCACAATGCCCATGCGCAGCAAAGCAAGGCAGAGCGTGACTGGGACCGGATTTCCTCGCTCTACGAACGCCAGGTCGCCAGCGAGCAGGACCGGGACAACGCCAAGTCCGCGCTGGAAGTGGCCAAGGCCCAGGTCGAGGTAGCCGATGCCCAGCTTGAAGCGGTCAAGATCGACCTGGAATACAGCACGGTGCGTGCGCCGATCGAAGGCATCGCGGGCCTGCGGATCGAATCGACGGGCAATCTGGTCAACCCCGGTGACCTCTTGACCCGGGTCACCGAAATCGACCCCATCCAGGTCCAGTTCACCTACGCGGCCAACGACCCCTACGCCAGCTCCGAGGCGCTGCAGGCCGGTCCCGGCCGGGAAGCGGACGCCGAGATCATCTTTCCGGACGGCAAGTCGCTGACCGGCCGCCTCGACTTTACCGATGTCGCCATCGACGCGCAGACCGACACCATCCGGGCCCGGGCGATGTTCCCCAACCCCGACGGCGATCTGCGGGCCAACCAGTTCGTGCGCCTGCGGATCGCGGTCGAGCAGCGCGAGAATGCCATCGTGATCCCGGAGACGGCTCTGGACTCGGGACCGGAGCCCGAGTCCCGCATTGTCTGGAAACTCTCGGAGGACGACACCGCGCACCAGCAGCCGGTCGAGACCGGGCCGCTGACTGCCCGGGGCAGAATCATCGATTCCGGGCTGTCCGCGGGGGACCGGATCGTGGTCCGGGGGATTGTCAAGCTGCACGACGGCATCCAGGTGCGGGTCGGCAGCGACGACGCCTCCGATGCCCCCGCCGATGCCGCGACCGGGGCAGACGGCACGCAATCGGATGCCCAGGCCGGCGGCAACGGGAGCTGATCGATGATCTCGAAGTTTTTTGTCGACCGTCCGGTCTTTGCCACGGTCATCGCGATCGTGATCGTGCTCTCGGGCATGGTGGCCTTCAAGGCCCTGCCCGTGGAGCAGTACCCGCAGATCGTGCCCCCGCAGGTGTCGGTCACTGCAACCTACGGGGGCGCCAGTGCCGAGGTCATTGCCGAGTCGGTGGCGGCGACGCTCGAACAGCAGATCAACGGCGTGGACGACATGCTCTACATGGAGTCGAGCAGTTCGGATGCCGGTTACACCACCGTCACGGTGACCTTCGCCAACGGCACCGACGCCGACCAGGCAACGATCAACGTCAGCAACCGGGTCCAGCAGGTCAGCGCCAAGCTGCCCGAGGAGGTCCGGGAACAGGGCGTGGTGGTGCAGAAACAGAGCAGCTCGCTGCTGATGGTCCTGACCCTGGTCTCCGAATCCGGCCAGTTCGACTCCAAGTTCATGAGCAATTACGCGCTGGTGAACGTCATCGACGACATCAAGCGCCTGCCGGGCGTGGGCGAGGCCAAGCTGTTCGCCCAGGAGGATTACTCGATCCGGATCTGGCTGGAGTCCGACAAGCTGGCCCAGTTCGGCCTGACGCCGGATGACGTGGCGACCGCAATCCGTACCCAGAGCGCCCAGTTCGCCACCGGCAAGCTCGGGGCCGAACCCACGCCCGACGGCACCGCTTTCACCTACACCCTGATCAACGACGGCCGGTTCACGGACGTGAGCCAGTTCCGGGAGATCATCCTGCGCGGCAACGAGGAATCCGGCACCCTGCGCCTGGACGACGTGGCCCGCATCGAGCTGGGCACCCAGGTCTACGGTTTCGATGCCGTCTACGGCGCGCAGCCCACCACGCCAATCGGCATCTACCTGCAGCCGGGCGCCAACGCGCTGGAAACCGCCACGGCCGTCAGGGCACTCATGGAAGAGGTTTCAGCGCGATTCCCCGGCGACATCCGCTACGAGGTTCCGCTGGACACCACCGACTTCGTCAAGGTGTCCATCGAGGAGGTCTATCACACCTTCTTCGAGGCGCTGATCCTGGTGGTGCTGGTGATCTTCGTCTTTCTCCAGAAACCCCGGACCACGCTCATCCCGCTGCTGGCGATACCTGTCGCCTTGATCGGCACGATGGCCGGCCTGTACGCAGCCGGCTTCTCCCTGAACCTGCTGACCCTTTTCGGCCTGGTGCTGGCCATCGGGATTGTCGTCGACGACGCCATCGTGGTGATCGAAAACGTCGAGCGGATCATGGAGGAGGAGCGGCTTGAGCCGAGAGCGGCAACCATCAAGGCCATGGAACAGGTCCAGGGCGCCATCGTGGCGACGACCCTGGTACTGCTGGCGGTGTTTATCCCGGTCGCGTTCATCCCCGGCATGGCCGGCGAGATGTACCGGCAGTTCGCGGTGGCCATTTCGATTGCGGTGGTGATCTCGGCACTGATTGCGCTGACACTCACCCCGTCACTGTGCGCGCACATGCTCAGCCACCGGCAGGCCGGGAAGAAGCCGCTGCTGCCCTTCCGGTTGTTCAACAGCGGTTTTGCCGGCTTTACGGCCGCCTACATGCATGGCGTGCGGTTCTTCCTGCGTTTCTGGCCCGTGGGGCTCGGGCTGTTCGCGGTCGTGATGGCTGCCGCGCTCTGGATGTTCCAGACCATGCCAACCAGCCTGGTGCCCGACGAGGACCAGGGCTATTTCATCTCGGTGTCGACCCTGCCACCGGCCGCCTCGCTGGAGCGCTCGATCGCCCTGCGCGATCAGGTGGACCAGCAGATCCGCGAGATTCCCCAGGTTGACTCGAACCTTGGCCTGTCCGGTTACGACCTGCTTGCCGGCACGCTGCGCACCAACGCCAGCGTGAGCTTCACCCGACTGACGGACTGGTCCGAACGGACCGGGCCGGGCGAAGATGCGCAGAGCCTGACCAACCAGGTGATGTTCGAGGCCCTCGAGATCGAGGACGGACAGACCTTTGCCTTCAACCCGCCGCCGATCTCAGGCATGTCCACCACCGGCGGCCTGGAGCTTTACCTGCAAAGCCGCGTGAGCCAGGACCCGCTTGATCTGGCCCAGGCGGCCAGCGAGCTGGTTCAGGCCGCCAGTGCCCGGCCGGAACTGACCGCCGTGCGCACGACCTACGCGGCCGACGTGCCCCGCTACCGGGCGGTCATCGACCGGGAAAAGGCCTACGCGCTGGGCGTGTCGGTCGCGGAGGTCTTCTCGGCAATGTCCGGGCATTTCGGCACGGTCTACGTGAACGACTTCTCGCTGTTTGGACGCAATTTCCAGGTCCGCCTGTCCGGCGAGGGCATGCTGCGCGCCGACCCCGATGACCTGCGCTTCGTCTTCGTGCGCTCGACACAGGACGGGGCCATGGTGCCGCTCGACGCCCTGGTCACCCTGCACCGCGAGTCCGGTCCGGACGTCGTGGACCGCTTCAACCTGTTTCCCTCGGCCAAACTGATGGCGAACCCCGCACCCGGATACACCTCGGGGCAGGCCATCGAGGCCATGCAGGAGGTCGCCGAGCAGACGCTTTCCAGCGACTTCTCGCTGGGCTGGACCGGATCGGCCTACCAGGAAATCTCCTCGGGTCAGTCCGGGTCCCTGGCGTTCCTGTTCGGCCTGATCATGGTGTTCCTGATCCTGGCGGCACAATACGAGCGCTGGACCCTGCCCTTCGCGGTCGTCACGGCGGTGCCCTTCGCGGCGCTCGGAGCACTGATCGCGACCTGGATGCGCGGCCTGAGCATCGACATCTACTTCGAGGTCGGGTTGCTGGTGCTGATCGGCCTGGCGGCCAAGAATGCGATCCTCATCATCGAGTTCGCCGCCAAGAACCGCGACGAGGGCATGCCGATCCGGGAGGCCGCTCTGGAAGCGGCCAAGCTACGCTTCCGGCCGGTCATCATGACCTCCATGGCCTTCATCCTCGGCGTGCTGCCGCTGGCGATCGCCACCGGGGCCGGGGAAGCGGCCCGCCATTCGCTGGGCACCGGGTTGATCGGCGGCATGATCCTGGCCACCTACGTGGCCATCCTGTTCGTGCCGATGTTCTTCGAGCTCATCCAGAAACTTGCCGAACGACGCCGCAAACCGGGCTGATGTTTGCCGGGTCCGGCTCTCGGGCCACCTCGGGGCGCTGCCCGTCGGGGCCGAGCTGACCTGGCGCGGCGGCGCACTGGTCGGTCTCGACCTGCACGCGCGGGGCGCCCGGATCGACGGCAGCGTCCCGTCCCGGCGCTTGATCCAATGCCCCGAGGATGCCGGGCCGTCGGCGGCCTTGCGGTCGGACCTGGCTCAGGCGCTTTTCCAGCCGGAGCAGCTGGGGCGTGCGGGGCGCGAACGGCTTCTTGCGCTGATCCAGCCGCAAGGCAGCCCGTTTGCCCATCGAGTCTGGCAGGCGCTGGCGCGGATTCCGTCGGGGCGATGCTGCAGCTACGCGACCCTGGCACGGCTTGCCGGTCGGCCGAACGCGGTACGCGCCGTGGCAAGTGCCTGTGCCCGAAACCCGATCGCCGTGCTCCTGCCCTGTCACCGGGTGGTCCATGCGGACGGCAGGCCGGGCGCCTATCGCTGGGGTGACCAGCTCAAGCGAGCCCTGCTCGAACGCGAAGGTGTACTGACGCCCGGCTGTGCCCGGGTCGAGCACACGAAGCTGCTGGGCGACTGAAGGGCCGGCGGGCGTTACCCTGCCGTGCAAAAGCGCCGGACAGGCGCGAAGCTGCGCCGGTGGGCCGGACAGGGGCCAAGACTTTGCAAGGCCGCCAGGTGCGCGGCGGTCGGATAGCCCTTGTGACGGGCAAAGCCATAGTCCGGATAACAGGCATCCAGCGCCAACATGTCGCGGTCCCGTGCGACCTTGGCCAGGATCGACGCGGCGGCAATCGCCGCGTGCCGGCCATCGCCGCCAATCCAGGCCTCGGCAGGACAGGCCAGCCCCGCGGGCACCCGGTTGCCGTCTACCAGCGCCAGGCCGGGCGCCGGGTCAAGTTCCGACAAGGCTCGGCTCATGGCCAGCAGGCTGGCCTGAAGGATATTGATCCGGTCGATCTCCTCCACGCTCGCCCGGGCAATTCGCCAGGCGAGGGCATGCTCGAGAATCTCGTCGTAAAGTCGCTCCCGGGCGCTTGCCGTCAGGCGCTTGGAATCGTCCAGACCCGCGAGCGGCCGGTCGGGGTGCAGGATGACCGCCGCCGCAAACACGTCACCCGCCAGGGGGCCACGGCCGGCCTCGTCGACGCCGGCAACCCGGACGGCGCCCCTGCCCTGCAACTCGAAAATCAGTTCCTGCTGACGCATACTCGGCCCTCACGCTCAATATGTCTCGGGAGATCCCATGAACCGGGTCCAGAACGATGCCCCGCCCACCGTCATGTTCAGCGCCGGCGAGGCCTCGGGGGACCGCTACGCCGCCGAAATCTGGCTGCGCGTGTCGGCCCGAAAGCCGCAAATGACGGCATTCGGCCTCGGCGGACCGACATCACGGCAGGCGGGCATCGAGACGCTGGTCGATGCCCGCGAGATCGCCGTGATGGGGCTGGTGGAAGTGCTGCGCCACTATCCCCGCCTGCGCCGCGCCATGAACACCCTGAAATCGGCCCTGGAGGAGCGCCGCCCCGCCCTGCTGATCTGCATCGATTACCAGGAGTTCAACCAGCGGCTGGCGCGCCACGCGCGCGCGCTGGGCATCCCGGTACTGTTTTTCGTGGCGCCCCAGGTCTGGGCCTGGCGGCCCAGGCGGGCGGCGAAGATGCGCACCGTTGCCGACCGGCTGGCCGTGCTGTTCGACTTCGAGGTGCCACTGTTTGACGCACACGGCATCGACACGGTCCACGTGGGCCATCCGCTGCTGGACCTCGTGGACTTGCAACGCGGCCGCGACGCCGCACGGCAGGCGCTCGACCTGCCATTGCGGGGCACCGTCGTGGGCCTGCTGCCCGGCAGCCGCCTGAGCGAGATCGGCCGCCTGCTGCCGCCGATGCTCGAGTCCGCCCGACTGCTGCAGGCCAGCCACCCGGACTGTCGGTTCGTGCTGCCGCGGGCCGCGGGCATCACCAGCCAGGACCTGGCCCCTTTTCTCGAATCATCGCCAATCCGCTCGTTGCAGGTGGTCGAGGGACAGGCGCACGAGGTCATGCGTGCGGCAGATGCCCTGCTCGTCGCCTCCGGAACCGCCAGCCTGGAGGCAGGAATCATCGGCACACCCATGGTGATCGTCTACCGGACCCACGGACTCACCGCCTGGCTGGCCGGTCGGCTGCTTGAGACACCGCATGTCGGGCTGCCCAATATCATCGCAGGCCAGGAGATCGTGCCCGAGCTGCTTCAGGATCAGGCCACCCCCGAGCGGATGGCCGGCCGGATCTCCAGCCTGATCGACGACCCCGAGCTGGCCCGTCGCCAGCGCGAACAGCTGATTCGGCTTCGCAGCCGGCTGGGCGACCGGGGCGCCCTGGATCGGCTCGCCGAACAGGTGCTGTCCATGCTTCGCGGCTGATTCACCGGCCGACATCAACCGAAACCTTCAGTCCGGGCCCCGGCGTGCATCACGGGCGGGTGGTGGTTGCGCCCCCGTCCGGCGACGGCGGGCCGCTTTTACCGGGACGACCGGCCCATGTCCTGCAGGGCCTCGCGCACGGCCTGCTCGGCCCGGCGTGCGGCCTCCGTGCGCGAACCCGTCGCACGGAACGGCACGCAGAACTGCACCCGCACCCGGGGCGCGCGTTGTCTGGCGATGCGCCACAGGGACTGCAACAGCGTCATGTCGTCGATATAGGGAATGGCCGGGTCGGGGTCCCCAGCCGCGTCCAGGTAGCGGATGGCAACCGGCTGAATCGCGGCTTCTGCCTCGATCGCCGGCTCGAACAGCCGCGGGAAAAACCGGCGCACCTGATGGCCGTCGGTGGTGGTGGCCTCGGGAAACAGCACCACGGCCCGACCCTGCGCCAGCGTGGTGTTCATGGCCTCCTGGGCCGCCGCCATGCCGGCACCACGCCGGATGAACAACGTGCCGGCCTGGCGTGCCAGCCAGCCGACCAGCGGCCAGCTGGCGACCTCGGCCTTGGACAGAAACCGCACCCCGGGAATCAGCGAACCGAGCACCGGGATATCCAGCCAGGAAACGTGATTGGCGGTCCAGAGCGCCGACGGGGACGGCGCATGTCCCCGGCGTTCGATCTGCACGTTGAGGATGCGGCCGACGCCCGCCAGCCAGTGCCGGGTGATCTCGTCCCGCCGGTCGGCCCCTGCACGCCGGTAGCGCAGCGTCAGCAGCAGGCCAAGCCCCAGGTGCCCGACCAGCCGGAAAATCCGGAACGTGGCCCGAAGGTCAGCCCCGAAGCGCATGGGCCGCCGCCCGAAGGTAGAGGGCCGCCGAAACCACGGTCAGCAGTGCCGCCAGGATCAGCAGGGCGTAACCGATGTCGAACACCGGCAGGCCCCAGAGCGATTGCCCGTAGAGCAGACCGATGATGGCGACCATCTGGGCGATGGTCTTGACCTTGCCAAGACTGGAAACCGCCACCGCCGCCCGGGCGCCCACCTCGGCCATCCACTCGCGCAGCGCGGAAATGACGATCTCCCGCCCCACGATAATGATGGCAGATAGGGTCAGGGCAATGTCCTCGTGGGCATGAACCAGCAGCACCAGGGCCGTCGCCACGATCAGCTTGTCGGCCACCGGATCGAGGAAGGCGCCGAACCGGGATTGCTGGTTGAGCCGGCGCGCCAGATAACCATCCAGCGCATCGGTCACCGCGGCCAGCAGAAACAGCAGCGCCGCAGCCGGTCCGGCCCAGGGAACGGGCAACAGGTACACCACCACCAGCAACGGGATGGCGACAATACGCAGCCAGGTCAGGATATTGGGCAGATTCATGGCCGTTCTTGGTCAGTGCGTTGCGCTTGCCGAGACGTTCGGCGTGGACCGGCAGACGCCGTGTTCAGGAATCATCGCGGACCTTCCCGGGCAGGGACGCCTGGTCCACGATCTCGGCAATGCAGTGATCGAATCGCTCAAGGCTGATGACCCCCTCGCGGATGCTGACCAGGCTGCCCTGCAGGCCCCAGTCACCGACAACCACCCGCAATCCCTCGGGCAACCGGTGGATGGCCGGCCGGTGGGTATGACCATGCACCAGCACCGGCACGGCCAGTTCCTCCATGTACCGGCGAACGGTATCCTCGTTCACATCCGTGATGTCATCCGCCTTGCGACTGGTTTCCTGCCGGCTCTGCTGCCGCAGCCGTTCCGCGATCGCCTGGCGCTCGGCCAGCGACTTTTCGAGAAAATCCCGCTGGAAGGCCGGGTGCCGCAGCTGTGCCCGCATCGCCTGGTAGGCGACATCGTCCGTGCACAGCTGATCCCCGTGGCACAGGCCGATCGGCACGCCGCCCACATCGATTCGCTGCCACTCGGGCATCAGCTCGACATGCCACTGGCGCGCGAATTGCTCGCCGATCAGAAAATCCCGGTTGCCATGCTGCAGGTATACCGGGCACTTGAGCTGACCGAAATGCTCAAGCCGCTCGCGCACCGCCCCACCCAGCGGCTGGTCGTCGCCGATCCAGTAGTCGAACAGGTCCCCGAGCACGTACAGTGCCCCGGCCTGGCCGGCACGCGACACCAGGGCATCGAACACCGGCAGTACCTCGGGCCGGGCATCCGACAGGTGCAGGTCGGCAACGATGAGAATTTCCGACATCCGGGGCCTCTCTTACTCGGCTTGCGCGGGCTCGCTGGCCGTGTCGGCGGACTCGTCCACGCGGCTGGCCCGTTCGATCAGCACGTCCTCGACCGGCACGTCGCTGTGACCGACGCGATTGCCCGTGGCCAGGGTCGCCATCTGGTCGACCGTTTCCATGCCCTCGACCACCTTGCCGAACACGCAATAACCGAAACCCTGCGCCGTCGGTGCGGAGAAGTCGAGGAAGGGATTGTCCCTGAGGTTGATGAAGAACTGGCTGGTGGCCGAGTGCGGGTCCGGTGTGCGGGCCATGGACAATGTCCCCCGCAGGTTCTTGAGACCGTTCTCCGCCTCGTTCCTGACCGGCGGGTGATTCGGCTTCTGGCTCATGTCCGGCAGCAGGCCACCGCCCTGCACCACGAAATCGCGAATGACCCGGTGAAACAGCGTCCCCTCGTAGAACCCCTCGTCGACGTAGCGCAGGATGTTTTCCACGGTGAGCGGGGCCTTGTCGGCGTATAGTTCGATCACGATATCGCCCAGTCGGGTCTCGAAACGGATGCGGGGGTTTTCAGTGGCCATGGGCGTCGTCCTGTTCACTTGTAAGAAGTGGTCAAAGCCGTAATCATAACGGCCCTTTGAGCCGGAATCGAACTGTCATGTTGCGAATCTTTGATACCGAAGCCCGCGAAAAACGGGAATTCGTGCCGATCGAACCCGGGAAAATCCGGATGTACGTCTGCGGCATGACCGTGTACGACTACTGCCACATCGGCCACGCGCGGGTGATGGTGGTCTTCGACACGGTGGTGCGCCACCTGCGTCACCGGGGTTACGCGGTCACCTACGTGCGCAACGTGACCGACATCGACGACAAGATCATCCGCCGCGCCGGCGAGAACGGCGAGGACATCCGCACCCTGACCGACCGTTTCATCGCGGCCATGCACGAGGATGCCGCCGCGCTCGGCTGCCTGCCCCCGGACCATGAGCCGCGGGCCACGGATTCGGTTGATGCCATGCTGACCATGATCGGCACGCTGGTCGACAAGGGTCATGCCTACCGGGCAGAAAACGGTGACGTGTATTTCGATGTTTCAAGCTTCAAGGGCTACGGGCGGCTCTCCGGTCGCCACCCCGAGGACCTGCGCGCCGGGGCGCGCGTGGAGATCGGCGAGGCCAAGGACGACCCGCTGGACTTCGTGCTCTGGAAGGCCGCGAAGCCCGGCGAACCGGCCTGGGATTCACCTTGGGGTCCGGGGCGGCCGGGCTGGCACATCGAGTGCTCCGCCATGTCCGAACAGCTGCTCGGCGCCCACTTTGACATCCACGGCGGCGGCCAGGACCTGCAGTTTCCCCACCACGAGAACGAGATTGCCCAGAGCGAGGCCGCGCATGGCTGCCGTTTCGTCAACTACTGGATGCACAACGGCTTCGTGCGCATCAACGAAGAAAAGATGTCCAAGTCTCTGGGCAATTTTTTCACGGTCCGCGAGGTCCTGCGCAGCTACCACCCCGAGGTGGTGCGGATGTTCATCCTCGGCAGCCACTACCGAAGCCCGCTGAACTACTCGGACCAGAACCTCGACTCGGCCCGGGCCGCCCTCACGCGGCTCTACACCGCGCTCAAGGACGTCCCGCCCGCGGATAACCCGATCCCGGAGGTCATGGCCCGTTTCGACGCCTTCATGGACGACGACTTTGCCACCCCCGAAGCACTGTCGCTGCTTTTCGAACAGGCCAGCGAAGCCAACCGGCTGAAGGCCACAGACCTGGTCACGGCACAACGCCATGCGGCTACCCTGCAGGCCATGGGGGACATTCTCGGTCTGCTGCAGCACGAGGCGACCGGGTTCCTGCATTGGGCACCGCAGGCCGATGACGGGCTGAACGATGAACAGATCGAGGTCCTGATCGCCCGCCGTCTCGAGGCGCGCAAGGCACGCGACTGGGCCGAAGCCGACCGCATCCGCGATGAACTCACCGAGGCCGGAATCCAGCTTGAGGACGGCCCTGCAGGCACGACCTGGCGCCGCGGTTGAGCGGCCGCGCCAGCCTGGCGCGATTCCGGCATCCACGCCCCCGGCCCGGGGGCATAGCGCCCCCATCCATCCCGCACCAGCCACCGCAGCCACCTGAGGATGGCCCCCGTCCCGCCCGGGGACATAATCCCCGTAAATACACCCTAAAAAATAAGGTCTTTTGTCGGGGCCGGAAGCGTCCTAGACTCCGATGACTGGGTTTATCCGCACACTTAATGCGG
>JBKHDT010000044.1:0-19702 GCA_046541195.1 Halothiobacillaceae bacterium
GGCGATTCCGGTTGGATTGAGCGCTTCTTCCCTGACGTGAGAGAATGCCGAATTCAGACTCACTACCGGCAGTGCGCCCATGACCGCAAGATTGATTGATGGCAAGAGCATCGCGGCGTCCGTGATGGACAGCGTGAAGGAACAAATCGACCAGCGTCTGGCCGCGGGCAGGCGTCCGCCGGGGTTGGCGGTGGTGCAAGTGGGCGAAGACCCGGCCTCGTCGGTCTATGTGGCCAACAAGCGCAGGACCTGTGCGGCAGTGGGGGTCAACTCCTTGTCCTACGACTTCCCGGAGACCATGACCGAGGGCGCATTGCTGGAAATCATCGACGAGCTCAATGAAAACCCCGAGATCGACGGCATCCTGGTACAGCTGCCGCTGCCTTCGCACATCGATCCGGAAGCGGTGATCGAGCGTATCGATGTCTCGAAGGACGTGGATGGCTTTCATCCCTACAACATCGGTCGACTGGCTGTGCGGATGCCCACCTTGCGGCCCTGCACGCCCTACGGGGTGATGCGGCTTCTGGAAGAAACCGGCGCCGATCTGCACGGCCTGGAAGCGGTGATCGTCGGGGCGTCCAATATCGTCGGACGTCCCATGGCGCTTGAATTGATGCTGGCCGGCGCGACGGTCACGGTCTGCCATCGTTTCACCCGGGATCTGGCTGCACACGTGGGGCGTGCGGATATCCTCGTGGCGGCAGCCGGCAAGGCCGGACTGGTCAGGGGCGCGTGGGTCAAGCCGGGTGCGATCGTGATCGACGTGGGCATCAACCGGCTTTCGGACGGCAAGCTCCACGGGGATGTGGAATTTGAACCGGCTGCCGAGCGGGCCGGGTGGATCACCCCGGTGCCCGGTGGGGTCGGCCCGATGACCATTGCGATGCTGATGAGAAACACCCTGGCATCCTGCGAAGCGCGCGAGGCCTGAGTGAGCGACACGGATTCAGAAACCGGCCACAGCAAGTTGCCCCCGAGCGCCATTGCCCGACGCTTTCGGGGCTACCTGCCGGTGGTGGTGGATGTCGAGACCGGTGGGTTCGACTGGCAGCGTGACGCGTTGCTGGAACTGGCTGCAGTCGTGATCGAGATGGACGGCGCAGGGCAGGTCCGCCCGGGGGAGACGGTGAGCGTGCATGTTCAGCCCTTCGAGGGCGGCCACCTCAACCCGGAATCCCTGAAGGTCAACGGGATCGATCCGTTCAACCCCCTGCGTGCGGCGTTGCCCGAGTACGAGGCCCTGCAGACGCTGTTCCAGCCGATCCGCCGGGCTGTCAAGGATGCTGGATGCCGACGGGCGATCCTGGTCGGCCACAACGCGGCCTTTGACCTGAATTTCCTGAATGCGGCGGTGGCTCGAACCGGCTACAAGCGCAATCCCTTCCATCCCTTCTCGACGCTCGATACCGTGACCCTCTCCGCCCTGGCCTATGGCCAGACCGTGCTGGCCAAGGCAGTGCGCGCGTCGGGGCAGGCATGGGACAGCCAGCAGGCGCACGGTGCGGTCTACGATGCCCAGCGCACGGCCGATCTGTTCTGCAAGGTCTTCAACACCTGGGGGCCGCCGCACTGCCCGGTCGACTGAGGACGCGCCGGCGGCGCGGCCGCTTCGCCCGAGCGGCCAGGGGCACCGCGCATCAGAGCCGGAAGCGGCCCACCAGCTCGCCAAGTTGCATGCTGATGCTGGCGAGCTCGTCGGTGGTCTGCCGGGCCGCCTGCATTTCGGTAGCGCTTTCGCTGCTGTGGTCGTTGATTGCGTTGACGTGCCGATTGATCTGCTCGGTGAGCTGGCGCTGCCGGTCGACCGTTTCGGCAATGCGCTGGCTCATCTGTTCGATGCCCTCGGCGGATCGGCAGATCCCGGCCAGTACGTCGGCCACCTTGGTGACTCGGGTTTCACTTTCCGTGACCTGACTGCTGGCCTCGGTCATGATCCGGACGGCCTGTTTTACTTCATCGTTAAGCCGCGCAAGCATTGCCTTGATTTCGCTTGCCGAGGACTGGCTGCGACTGGCCAGCTTGCGCACCTCGTCGGCGACCACTGCAAAACCACGGCCGTTTTCCCCGGCCCGGGCCGCCTCAATGGCGGCGTTCAGGGCAAGCAGATTGGTCTGTTCGCTGATTTCGCCGATCACGTTGAGTACGGCGTGGATGTTGTCGTTTTCCGCGCAGACCTTGTCGATGGCGTCCGCCACGCTGGTCATCTGGGTCGAGAGCGCACTGATCGCCTGCCTGGCATCGCTGGCCGTCCGGCTGCCGTCCGCCGCCTCGCTGCGCGCTTCACTCGCTGCCGAGGCGGCATGCCGGGTGTTGTCGGTCACCTCCCGGATGCTCTCGACAATCTGGTCCATGTCCTGGACCACTTCCCGGGTTGCCTGCTGCTGACGCTGCTGCCGATCACTGGTTTGCGAAACGGTGTACACCAGGTCGTCCGACGAGGCTGAAAGTTGCCGGGTGTTGTCATGGATCAGCCCGATCATGCTGCGCAGGTTTTCGGTCATCTGGTTGAAGCTGGCGATCAGCTCGCCGATCAGGTCGTGGCTCTGGATCTGGCAGTGGTGGGTCAGGTCGTTCCGGGTGATCGCCTGGTTGACATCGGCGATGCGCCGCAGGCGCTTGAGCAGCACGATGCGCAGGATGGTGTAGTTGATCCAGCCGATCATCAGCCCGGCCATCAGGCAGGAGATCACGAAGGGCAGGAGCATGCGCGGCTTCCATTCGACGAAAAACTGCGCAAACAGCGGAAAGATTGCCCCCATGGCCAGACCGAAGCCAATAAAGGACAGCAGCAGGTTCCTGAGAATGCTGGGACGGGAGAACATGATCGGTTCACTCCTGCTCGGTTCGTTGATGCGCGTGCCTGCCGGGTCAAAGAAAGTTGCAGGCAGTCTCCCCGTGGCCCCGTGCAGCGGCGCACCGGCCGATCCATGCCTGATTCCTGGTCCGGGCCAAGCCATTCAATGGCTTGCGCCATTGTGCGCCGGGGCATTCAGGTCCCGGTCGGGAATCTCCGACGTGGGTGCAGAGACTCTTTCATGGCCCAGCTCTGCGACCAGGCGCCAGAGGTCGTGCCCGCTGGCCCGGTACTTTTGTTCAAAGGCACTGCTGATCCCGGAATCTTCCGGCACCGGCGAGATTGCGCCCCGGAAGCCAAGCATTTTCAATGCCAATTCCATTTCCTGAATGTAGGTTCGCCAGTTGCTCCGGCACTCCAGCCGGCCACCAAGAGCCAGCAGGTCGAGGAATACCGGGTGACCGTAAAATCGACGTCCGAGCTGGCCCGGCTTCGGATACGGATTCGGGTACAGCAGGTACTGTCGCGCAGGCGCCCAGCCGGCACGGCGCGCCAGCCGCCAGAAATCGGTCAGGTCGGTCCGGATCAGTCGGGCGTTGGGCGGAAGCGGAGGACGCCGGCGCGAAAGCCGGTCGGCAGAGCGATCGAGCCCGAGGACGAGGTGATCGGGCAACTGCGTCGCGAGGTCACGGGTACTGTCCCCGACGCCGCAGCCGGCATCCAGAACGATCGGGCCGCCGTGGGCATCCAACATGGTTTGAGCCTGGCCGAAGGCCTCAAGGCTGTGGGCGGCAAAGGGGCGCCGGTAGGGGGACGCGAGGTGGCGACTGAGCTGCCGCCTCAGGCCCGGATGCACGCCTTGCTGTCCGCCCTGCACGGGTCGGGAGTTGCCCCGCCGTTCGATCGGTGATTCCGCCACCTTGTCATCCCGCCCCGGTTTTTCCGGAGGATTGTACGCCGTCGGCGCGCGGTCCGGCCCCACCCTGCTCATGGTATTCGCTGACCGCATAGCGCCAGGCCCGCAATGGACCGCGGTAGTCTCCGGGCAGGCCGGCCTTGCGCAGCAGGTGGCGGAGGAAGTCATCCGCCGTTGGCAACTCGTTCCATACCGACGGCAGGAATGTTGCCCGGTGGTTTCCGTCGGGCGTGGCGATCACCAGCCCGTCCTCGCCCGGGCGCAGTCGAGCGATCAGTTCGTCCGTCCCGCTTGCCTGCAGGGGCGACATGGGGCCAAGTACCGAGACCGATATATCGATCCGGGGCAGCTCCTCCTCGGACAGCGGGGGAAACCGCGGGTCGCGGAATGCGGCGTCCAGGGCGTTTTGAATCACGTCCTGGCCCAGTGGTTGCCGGGCCTCGAGCGACCCGATGCAGCCACGAAGCCGGCCATCCTTGTGCAGGGTCACGAAGCTGGCGCCGGGCTGTCGCCAGCGTTCCGGCTGCTGCCCATCGCAGGCAGGCCCGTCCCCGTCGTTCCGGACCTCCTGGCCCGCCAGCGCGGCCGCAATGGTCGAACGGGCAAGGTCGGGCAGTCCCTCCAGGTCGTTGTCCCCGCTGTGGTCCGGCGGGTCGGTGCGATCGGGTCGTTCAGTGGAATTCATAGGCGCCATACCCCACCACGCTGTCCCTCGGGCCGGCGGTGTCGCCGGAATTGCGCAAGTCCAGCAACTGTCCGTGCAGATGCCTTTTGCGGGCGACCTGCAGGAACCCCTGGAGGGGGACCTGTCCGCAGGCATGTTCCGGGCGAATGCGCTTCGGGTCCATGCGGAGGATGGCCTCGGAGGTCACCCGGTCGATGCGCGTTGCAGTCTCGTAGTCCAGAAAGTGGGTCAGGTCGGTGCTGACGACCAGCAGGGTATCCGGCTGCGTCCAGATTAACTCCAGCAGGTCGGCCACCGCCTCGGGCGGGGTACTGCCAACCACGATGGGCACCAGGCTGAAGTCCGGTTCGAGAACCTCCTGAAGGAAGGGCAGCTGCACCTCCAGGGCATGTTCCTGCGCGTGGGGGCGATCATCCTCGCGAACCGAAGGCAGGGCGGCAATCCGCTCGATCAGCGCACGGTCGAGACGAACCCGCCCAAGCGGACTTTCAAAGGCGTCCACGGTGGGTACGGCCATCCCCGAAAAGGCAACCCGGTGGGCCGGCCCGATCACGATGACCCGGCGGATCCGATCACGAAACGCGGCGAGCAGGCCATAGGCGCTGGCGGCCACGGGCCCGGAGAAATCGTAACCTGCATGGGGCGCGATCAGGGCTTTCGGCGGATCGTTGTGCTCCGGCGCGAGGCGGGTCGTCGATTCGGCCAGCAGTCTGTCGACATCCCGTTTCAGTCGTTGTGGATCGGCGGGGTAGAACATTCCGGCGACCGCGGCTGGGCGTACTTGTGACATGTGCTGTCCCTCCGTTGTCGGACCATGGAAGGCCCTGGTTGGACGGGGTGCCGGCCGCGAGTCGTTGCCCCCGGCGTTTCGGCACCTGCTACCATCAAGTGTAGGGTAACGCGAAAGCCTTCGGGGCTCACTTGATGGCTGCCCCGGAAACCGGCACGTGCGACAGGTCGCATCGGGCTGGGTGGCTGTCTTGCGGCAGGACGCCCGAAGGTGGGTGACCGCTGCCGCGCAACAAAGGGCCGGTGCCGGGGTGGCCGGCCTGAGGCGGTTTTTTTCGACACCCCGAGACAGGCGCCGCCGCGGTTCGACGGACCTTGAGGTCGAACGGCAAGGCCGGGTCAGAGTGCCGTTTTTCGGTGGAATGCTGTCCCGCCTGGCAGGTCATTCCGGCGCGTCCTGGCGCGCATGAGCGGGTCGCCGGCGGCCGATGCCATCCATTTTTACGCGGAGGAACGGCTCATGGATGCGTTCATGTCCCCTGACGAGGCCTGGCCCACCGAGTACTGGCATGCGCTGGATGACGGGCGTGTGCAGTGCGATGTCTGTCCGCGGTTTTGCAAGCTGCACGAGGGGCAGCGCGGCCTGTGCTTCGTGCGGGGCCGGCTGGGCGATCGCGTGGTGCTGACCAGTTACGGTCGATCCAGCGGCTTTTGCATCGATCCGATCGAGAAGAAGCCCCTCAACCACTTCCTGCCGGGCACGCCGGTGCTCTCCTTCGGGACCGCCGGCTGCAACCTCGCCTGCCGGTATTGCCAGAACTGGGACATGAGCAAGTCCCGCGCGCTGGACACGCTCATGGATCAGGCGTCGCCCGACGAACTGGCGGCTGCGGCACTGCGGCACGGTTGTCGCAGCGTCGCGTACACTTACAACGATCCGGTGATCTTTCTGGAATACGCGCTGGATACGGCGGCTGCCTGCCGTGAGGTGGGCATCCGCTCGGTGGCGGTCACCGCCGGTTATATTACCGGCGCCGCGCGCGAGGCCTTCTTTGCCGGCATGGATGCGGTCAACATCGACCTGAAGGGTTTTTCCGAGGATTTTTACTGGAAGCTCTGCGGCGGGCATCTGGCCGAGGTGCTGGAAACCATCGAGTATGTCCATCATCACACTGACGCCTGGCTTGAACTGACCACGCTGGTGATTCCCGGCCAAAATGATGCCGACACCGAGATCGAGGCGATGACACGCTGGATAGTCGAGCATCTCGGGCCCGATGTCCCGCTGCATTTCACCGCCTTCCATCCGGACTGGAAGATGCAGGATGTGCCGCCAACCCCGCCGCAGACGCTGCACCGGGCTCGACGCATTGCCAGGGCGGCCGGCCTGCGCCATGTGTTCACCGGCAACCTTTACGACCCGGAGGGCCAGGGCAGCTACTGCAGCCACTGCAACGCGCTGCTGATCGGGCGGGACGGATACGACATTACCTTCTGGGGGCTGGACCCGCAGGGGCGGTGCCTTCAGTGTGGCACCTCGCTGGCCGGCGTGTTCGAGGCCGAGCCGGGGCGCTGGGGCGCCCGGCGTCAGCCGATCAGGCTGCACCCCTGAGCACCGGACGACTCAAAATGGCCGCGCGCGGATGCGAGAAGCCGGATGCAAGCGCCGGTCGGCACGGTTTGCCAAGTGATCAACGCCGGTCGACGCGGGAGAATGATCGACGTGCACCGGCGCACCGGGCCGCCGACGGGGCAGGTCGCTGGCATGGCGTGGGTCGGTCGGGCATCGGCAGCACCGGACGTCCGAGCGGGGTGTTTGCTCAAGAAAAAAACCGCGGGGACGGGATTTCTCGTGCGTCTTAAGTCAGGATGGTCCGGGCCTTGCGGTTTCACCGTGTCAGCCGGGGTCGAATCCGCATGGCCGCGTGCCAGAGCGTCAGCAGTACCAGCGCGAACGCCGCCAGCAGGTCGATGCCCAGCATCGTTTCATGTCCGTCGTGACCCGTCGCAGCGGTCATGGCGTGGCTCTCGCCGGGGAGCAGGGCATTCAGGCCGGCCCCGAACAGCATGGCGGTTCCGAGCACGGCCACCAGGTAGGCGGCCAGGGCATGATTGCCCAGTTCCTTTCGAACCAGCCCCAGGGTGGCGATATTGGCGACCGGGCCGGTCAGCAGGAACACCAGGGCCGTACCCGGCGCCATCCCGGCGGCCATCAGCCCGGCGGCGATGGGCGTGGCGGCCGTGGCGCAGACGTACATCGGCAGGCCGACAAGAGCCATGACCAGCAAGGCAAGCAGGCTGTCGCCCCATCCGGCCAGCCAGGATTCGGGCACGGCCGACTGCACGGCGGCGGCGAACACCAGCCCGATCACCAGCCACCCGATGAAGGAGCCGAAGACCTCGACGAAGGCATAACGCTGTCCCTCGAGGAACCGCCGCCAGGCGCCTGCCTGTTCTGGTGTCTTTGCGCTGCTTTCCGCGGAGCTGCAGCCCGTGCCCTTGCAGCAGCCGCCGGTATCCACGGGTGGCGCTTGCGACGCGGCCCGGTCGCGCGCAGTCCAGCCGGTCAGTACCCCGGCCACCACCGCAGTGACGACGGCGGCCAGTGGCCGCGCCACCGCCATCACCGGCCCGAGCATGGCCCAGGTCAGTGCCACGGAGTCGGGACCGGTCTGCGGCGTGGCCACCAGGAACGCGCTGGTGGCGCTGCGCGAGGCGCCGGCACGGCGCAGTCCCAGTGCGACCGGGATGACCCCGCAGGAGCACAGCGGCAGCGGCGCGCCGATCAGGCTGGCCTTCACGCTGGTGCCGAGGCCATCACGCCCAAGGTGGCGTGCCAGTCCGTCGGTCCGCATCCAGGACTTGAGCAGCCCGGCGATAAACAGGCCGAGGAGCAGCCAGAAGGCCGCGTCCCGGACGAGGTCGACAAGGTGTCGAACGAATTGACTGATCAGATCCATGCAACGATTGTATGCGCAGGGGAAACACTGCACGAAGCCTTTCATGGCTTCGCGGGCTTGCGCCGTTGGCAACATGCCGGCGGTCGAAGCGCCGGGAAGCCTTTTGGGGCATCCATGCCCCAGTCGGGAATCTGAAGCATCCACGCACGGATTCCCTGGTGGCCGCGCATCGCAGCGGCCTGGGTCCGGCGCGACCGGTTTTGCCCGCGGACGCGCCGGTTGACGAGCAGGGGCGCACGGCCGGTTGGCCGGTTGTCGGGACCGGCGGCGTCCCGGGAGATGTGACATGAACGACACGATCCTTCCCCGCGGGGAAAGCCTGCGCCGTGCGCTGGCCTGGCTGGCAGAGCGGCATCGTCATGACCCGCAGGCGATCGACGAGGCGGCGCGTCGATTCGACCTGTCCGCGCTGGAAGAGGAGTTCCTGATCCGCCAGTGGGAAGCATCGCGCGGCGGCCGGCCGGCGCATGGTGACAGCGAGCCGGACTGACCCGGCGCTTCATCTGGCGAGTGAAAACCATGTAGAATTCACCGATTGTCCCTCGGTACGGGGGATTCGCCCCCCGGCGCCTTTCGAACCGATTGTCATTCCTACTCCAGAGTTCTCCCATGCCTTTTCGTAACCGCTATACCGGCCTGATCGACCGTTACCGCGATCGTCTTCCCGTTTCCGAGGATACCCGCATCATCAGCCTCGGCGAGGGGAACACGCCGCTGATCCGTCTGCAGAACATTCCGCGCCTGCTGGGCAAGCGGGTGGATATCTATGTGAAGTACGAAGGGCTCAACCCCACCGGCTCGTTCAAGGACCGGGGCATGACCATGGCGGTGACCAAGGCGGTGGAGGCCGGGTCAAAGGCCATTATCTGCGCCTCGACCGGCAATACCTCCGCGGCGGCGGCGGCCTATGCCGCGCGCGCCGGAATTACCGCCTTCGTGATCATTCCCGATGGCAAGATCGCCATGGGCAAGATGGCGCAGGCGATGATGTACGGGGCGGTGACGCTGCAGATCCGCGGCAACTTCGACGACGGCATGCGTCTGGTCAAGGAAGTGGCCGAGCATGCGCCGGTCACGATCGTCAACTCGATCAATCCCTACCGCTTGCAGGGCCAGAAAACCGCGGCCTTCGAGATTGTCGAGGAACTTGGCCGGGCGCCGGATTATCACTGCCTGCCGGTCGGCAATGCCGGCAATATCACCGCGCACTGGATCGGATACTGCGAGTACTCCTCGGCATCCGGCGACCATGTAACCGAAGCCTGTGCCTTCTGCGACGGCAAGTGTGCCTACGCGGGCGGATCCGTGGTGGGGAATCGGCCGAAAATGGTCGGGTACCAGGCCGCTGGCTCGGCGCCCTTCCTGCGCGGGGCGATGGTCGATGAACCCGAGACCGTGGCGACCGCCATCCGCATCGGCCACCCGCAGAGCTGGGATCGGGCCTGGAAGGTCATGGAGGAGTCCGGCGGCTGGTTTGCGGAAGTCACCGACGAGGAAATCCTCGCCGCCCAGAAGATGCTCACCGAACACGAGGGCGTCTTCTGTGAACCGGCTTCGGCCGCCTCGCTGGCCGGCGTCGTCAAGGATCTGGAAAGCGGCCGGATCGCCGAGGGCTCCAGTATCGTGCTGACGCTCACCGGCAACGGCCTGAAGGATCCGGATACCGCCATTCACCAGTGCCAGGGCGTTGCCCGGATGGTCACGGTGGATGCCACGCTGGACGAGGTCAAGGCGGCCATCGTGGAGAACATGCAGGCCGACTGACCGGCGAGCACGTTCGGGATGGTCTGCACGAATGCACGCCTTTCCCTGCCGGGCCTGGGTCATGGCGTAACAATGGCGCCAGTATCGAAAACCTGATCGGGCGCAGCCGCATCAGGCCTTGAGCGCCTTCGTCGGGCGCCCTGGGGTTTGCCCGGTGCGGCGCTTGGCCTTGTCGGGCCCGCGAGGCTGGCCGACGTGATCACGGTCGCGTGAGGGAAAAATCCGCTTTCGTGCAGGCGTTGTTGGTCTGGACACGTCATGAACCGGCGTACGGATCGGGCGTGATATCCGGTTTCACCGCGGGTTGCTGACGGAACGCTGCGTTGGTTCACGCGGCCGGCTGAAGCCAACCGGCTCTGGAATCGCGCGATCTGCGGGCGCGCGCATCTTGCCAAAGATCCGGGTCAGCGCCCGATCTGGCGAACCGCCTCAAGGAAGGCTGCCTGATCAGGTTCGCGGCCGCTGCGTTGCGCCTGCCACATCGCTTCTGCCAGGTGATCCATGATCGCATGCTCGGCCTCCATGACGTCCCGGAAGTGGTCGCAAAGGCGCTTGTACTCTTCGGCAATGCCCTCGGGGCGACCCGCGAGCACCATCTCCCGTACCGCAACGTGCATGCTCAGGTGCAGGAACGGATTGGTCTGGCCATTTTCGGGCAACCAGTCGCGTTCAAGCGCCTTTTTTCCGTCTTCCAGCAGGGCGTGATATTCGGGGTGCAGGGCGACCACGTCGACGATGATCGTCTCCAGCGGGTCCAGCGGCCGCCTTTCCCGACTCTTGGTCCAGGCGTCGATAAAGCGTTGTCTCAGGGCGTTGCGGTCATTCCCGTACATGCGTGGTCGTCTCCGGGGTCGTGAACTGGCCAATGATCTCGGGGCTGCACTCGGCGGTCTTGTGCCGGTAGTCGCAGAGGTCGCAGACGATGCATTCGGCGCAGCGCGGCTTGCGTGCGGTACAGACGTAGCGTCCGTGCAGGATCAGCCAGTGGTGGGCATCGAGCAGGTATTCGCGCGGGACGTTTTTGAGCAGCTTGCGTTCGACCTCGAGCACGGTCTTGCCCGGGGCCAGTCCGGTGCGGTTGCTCAGGCGGAAGATATGCGTGTCCACGGCCATGGCGGGCTGGCGGAACACGGTGTTGAGGATCACGTTGGCCGTCTTGCGACCGACGCCGGGCAGGGCCTGCAGCGCTTCCAGGGTGTCCGGGACCGCGCCGCCGTGCCGCTCGACCAGCAACCGGCAGGTCTTGATGACGTTGGCCGCCTTGGCGCGATACAGGCCGATGGTCTTGACGTGTTCGCACAGGGCCTCCTCGCCCAGCGCCAGGATGGCTTCCGGCGTGTTGGCAACAGGGTACAGCGAGCGGGTGACCCGGTTGACCGACCTGTCGGTGGCCTGCGCGGAAAGGATCACCGCGATGAGCAGCTCGAAGGGGGTGGTGTATTCCAGCTCGGTGGTCGGCTCGGGGTTGGCAAGCCGGAACCGGCGGAACATCTCGGCGCGGGTCTTTCGGTTCATCGGGTCACAAGGGCAGGGGCAGCTGGGTTCGGACGGGGGTTCAGAACCGTGCATCATGGTGGTCGGCGCCATGCCCGTCAACGAGTCGATCGTGTTGCGCCAGGCCGAAGCCGCGCTGGATGGGCGCGCGCCTGCCGAAAATCGAGGCGGTCGGGGCAGGAAGCGGGCGGCCCGCCGATATGCCCGCCTTTACCTTGTGGGCTTGCGCAGGCCGGGAACGGACCGGCCTGCCGGAGGGGGCCGGGCTGCTGTGGTATATTCGCCACCCGGTTTACACGATTACCTGAAGGCTGGGCGCCCGCGGGGCGGGTTGCCCGGGCCGGTCGGAGGACAACGTCACCGTGACGATTCGCTGGTTCGGTTTGGCGGGCGCCATCTGGGGTCTGCTGGGTATCTTCGCCCTGGTTGGCTGGGCCGTGATCCGGCTGTCGGAAAATGCCTGGCTGGCGCTGGATATGCCGTGGAGCACCGTCCAATGGGGCTTTTTCGTCGGCTGGCTGGTATTCATGATTTACGGCGAGGGCTACCGCGGGTTCCAGAAGGGTTTTTCGCCCCGGGTGGTGGCTCGCGCGGTTCATCTGGCCCGCAACCCGGTCTGGTGGCACGTGCTGCTGGCACCGGCCTACTGCATGGGGTTTGTGCATGCCACGCCGCGCCGCAGGCTGGTTTCGATTCTGGTGACCAGTGGCATCGTGGTGCTGGTGCTGCTGGTCAGCCAGTTGCCCCAGCCCTGGCACGGCATCGTGGATTTCGGTGTCGTCGCCGGGTTGGTCTATGGCCTGTTCTTCATCGCGTGGTATGCCATCGGTCACCTGCTGGGGCGACCGGTCGATCATCCGGCGGACGTGCCCGAGGGCGATTCCCCGGCGTCCGTTCCGGTGGTTTCCCGGGACGGCGGCTGATCGGGGAGGTTGGCGGTTTGCCCGTCGTCGGCTCGGATCGTCACCGTCCCGAGTGATTCCTTGCTGAACCTTTCCTGGCGCGTGCGCCAGCATCGTGCCGCGGGTGAGTCGGCACGCAGGCGCAGCGGCCGGTCGTCCTCGCGCACGGCCCTGACGATGTCCGCGAGGGTCACTCGGGCGCAGGGACGGGCCGGCACCCAGCCGGCATGGGGGGCTTCGACGGCGTGGATCAGCCGGTAGCGATGCAGGTTGTCGAGTCCGGACCGGATCAGGCGTACCCCGAGCCCGACCCGGCGGGCCAGGCGATTCTCGTTCGGTGGCGGCTGGCCTGAGTCAAAATCATGGCATATCGCGGCCATGAGCTCGATCGCCAGGGCCTCGCGTTCGGCGCCGGTGAGGTCGACGAGGTGACCGCCCGGTGCGAGGGCGTCAAGATTCTGCCATGCGTAGGTCACCAGGTTGCCGAGCAGCACGATCATCCAGGCGATCTGCAGCCAGATCATGAACAGTACCAGCGATGCGAACGCCGAGTAGATGGCGCTGTAATTGGCCGATCCGCTGACCAGCGCGGCAAAGCCCCAGCCGACCAGGTGCCAGAGCAGTCCGGCGACGAGTGCGCCCACGACGGCGGCCGCAGGCTTCACCCGCGTGTTGGGAATGAGCACGTAGATGAATCCGAGGGCCACGGTGATGATGAGTACCGGGGCCAGCGAGGTCAGCCAGGCGATGACCTGGCCAAAGAGGGCGATTTCGCGCAGGTTCTGGATCAGCGGGGTGGTCAGCAGGGACGTGGTTAGTGCCCCGGCGGCAAGCAGCAGCACCGGGCCGACCAGAATGACCGAGATGTAGCTGGCAAATCGCACCGGGGTCGGTCGATTTTCCTCCACGTGCCAGATCAGGTTGAAGACCCGTTCGATTTTCCGGATCAGGTTGAAGACGGTATAGAACAGGACCGCCACCCCGACGGCACCGAGAACGCCGACGCTGATGCTGTCGACAAAACCGGTAACCATCATGGTCACCTCGGGACCCTTTTCACCCAGGGGTTCGAGCAGCGTTGCCAGCGTCGGCTCGATCATGTTGTGGGCGCCAAAGGCCTTGAGTACCGAGAAGGTCACTGCCAGCAGGGGCACCAGCGACAAGAGCGTGACGTAGGCCAGGCTCATTGCGTGCAGCTGCAGCATCCCGCTGCCCAGTTCGCTGCCGGCCCACAGCATCATGCGGGCGAACCGGCGCAGTTGCCCGGCAAGGGGGCCGGCCTTAGGGGCGTCCTGCCAGATCATGTCATGCAGCGATTGCAGGCGTGCCTTGAACGATTGCATGGACTCGCTTCCGGTTGGTGGTTGGCGTCGCCGGCTCGCGAGTCCCCGGTATCGGAGTGGCGAGCGCAGGCACGGTCGGTGATATGCTGAAACAATATCAGAGGGGCAGCAGGAAGGAACTTTCCCAATGCCCGCCGGCGTGAATGTCCCGCGGGGGCTGTGGCGGGTAATTGAACTGACTTGGGGCACCCCGAAAACCCGCGGGCGGTGGTTTTTCGGGATTTGCGCGGGCCGGTCGCGGCGCGGAGCTTCCGCGACGGACGGGCCTGCGCCATCGCGGGCAACCCGCTCCCGGACGCCTTTGGCCGTTTGCGCGATTCGACGGCGGGCCGTCGTTGAGTCTGATCCGACAACCAGGAGGAAGCATTTCAGGTGAGCGAAATGATGGATTCGGTACAGACCGTACCGGTGGTGCTGGTGTTCTCCGGGCACGATCCGTCCGGGGGCGCGGGCGTGCAGGCAGACATCGAGGCGATCGTCAGCCAGGGATGCCACTGCGCCTCGGCCCTGACGGCGCTGACGGTCCAGGACACCCGGAACGTGAAGGGCTTCGTGGAAGTCGAGCCGTCGATGGTCGTCCAGCAGGCCCGGGCGGTGCTTGAGGATCTGCCGGTCCAGGCGATCAAGATCGGCATGATCGGCAGCGTGGCCGTGGCGGAGGTGATTCACTCGATCCTGCAGGACTATCCCGACATCCCGGTGGTGCTCGACCCGGTCCTGGTCGCGGGGGGCGGCGGCTCGCTTGCCGAGGACGATCTGACCGAGGCTATCAAGACGTTGCTTTTCCCGCTGGCGACCCTGGTGACGCCGAACGCCCTGGAAACCCGGGCGCTGGTGCCCGGAAATGACAGCGCCGAGGCGCGGGGCATGGCACTGCTCGAGCTGGGGGCCCGGTACGCGCTGGTCAAGGGCGGAGACGAGCGTACGCCGGAGGTCCACAACTACCTGTTCGGCAATCACCGGCTGCTGCAGAAATTCACCTGGCCGCGACTGCCGCACAGCTATCATGGTTCGGGTTGCACCCTGGCGGCGGCCATTGCCGGGCTGCTCGCCCAGGGCGCGGACCTGCCGATGGCGGTCCACCAGGCCCAGGACTACACGCAGGCGGCGCTGGAGGCGGGTGCGCGCCTCGGGCTGGGCCAGTACGTGCCTCATCGCCTGTTTTGGGCAGATTCGGATGACGACGAGGACCCGATGTCCCAGATCGAGGCGGGGAATGTCTCGATCCATTGACGACCCGGTGGTCCCGGCCGGTCGCCTGGAAGCCGGGCTCGACGAGATCGAACAGGCGCTGAAGGCGACCGGACTGTGGTCTCAGAACGCGCCGTCTGCCGAGGCGCTGGCCAGTTCGATGCCCTTCTGCCATGACCGCCTGTTTTTTCACGAGTGGCTGCAATGGGTGTTCCTGCCGCGCATGCGTGCACTGATCGCCAACGGTCAGCGACCGCCGATGGCCTGCCAGATTCACCCGATGGCCGAACACAGCCTTGCCGAGCTGGCCGTGGATACCAGGGATCTTGAAGCGGTCATAGCCCGCTTCGACAGGCTTGCGGCGCATTGGTCCGAAACCGCCGGCTCAACCGAACAGACGGGAGTTAGCAAGTGAGCGACGAACACCAGCACGACTACGACCACTGGGACCTGCGCACGCGGGCCATTCGCGTGGGTCATCACCGCACGGCCGAGTCCGAGCACGGCGAGCCGATCTTCACCACCTCCAGCTTTGTTTTCGACAGCGCCAGCGAGGCCGCCGCGCGCTTTTCGGGCGAGCGACCCGGCAATATCTACGCCCGGTTCACGAATCCCACCACGGCGATCTTCGAGGAACGGCTGGCCGCGATGGAGGACGGCGAGTCCTGTGTCGCCTTTGGTTCCGGGATGGCGGCGATCCTCTCGACGTTCATGGCCTTGTGCGCGGCGGGTGACCGGGTGGTGGTCGCGCGGCAGGTGTTCGGCACCACGTCCGTGCTGTTCAACAAGTACCTGGTCAAGTTCGGACTCCAGGTTGAGTGGGTCGACCTGAGTGACCGGGACGGCTGGGTTGCCGCCGTTCGGCCGGGGACCCGGCTGGTCTTCGTGGAAACTCCGTCCAACCCGCTGACCGAGCTTGTGGATATTCGCTGGCTGGCCGAGTTGTGTCATGGCGTCGATGCGCGACTGGTCGTGGACAACTGCTTCTGCACCCCGGCGCTGCAGCGTCCACTGGCGCTTGGCGCCGATCTGGTGATTCATTCGGCCACCAAGTATCTCGACGGCCAGGGGCGTGCCGTCGGTGGCGCGGTGGTCGGGGACGCCGAGCTGGTCGGCAACGAGGTGCGCGGCTTCCTGCGCACCGCGGGGCCTACACTGAGCCCCTTCAGCGCCTGGATATTCGCCAAGGGACTGGAAACGCTGGACCTGCGGATGAAGGCGCATTGCGACAACGCCATGGCGCTGGCCCGGTGGCTGCAGGCGCATCCGGCCGTGCAGCAAGTCTACTATCCGGGGCTTGAGTCACACCCCCAGCATGCACTGGCCAGTGAGCAGCAGGAGGGCTTCGGCGGGATTGTCTCCTTCGAGGTCGCCGGTGGCCGCGAAGCTGCCTGGCAGGTGATCGATGCCACGCGGATGCTGTCGATCACGGCCAACCTCGGTGATGTCAAGACCACCATCACGCATCCGGCCAGCACCACCCACGGGCGCCTGAGCGACGAGCAGCGTCGCGAGGCCGGCATTACCCAGGGGCTGGTACGGATCGCCGTGGGACTGGAATCCATCGAGGACATCAAGGCCGATCTGGACCGCGGACTGGAAGGGCTGCGCGAGGACATGCGATAGCTGCCGGAGGATGGCGTTGGTCATTGAATTGCGGGGCACGGGCCGGTCACATGCCGGCCCGTGTGCCCTTGCGCCGCGCGACGGATTTCTTCCCGCCTGGGCGCGGTCGCAGGCGGTCGGGTCCGACGGGCTTCAAGTTCCGTCGGCGCCTGCCGATCTGCCGAGGGTTGCGGACGCGTGTGCGCCGGCTCGTTCTCCTGACCTGGATCAGTTCTTGCTTAGAGCATTGGTGCGCGTCGGAGCCGAAGCAGCGGCGCGTCCACGAGCCAATCAAGAGGAAGTATCGTCGTGAACAAGCAGGTATTCAAAAGGGTGTTCCGGAAAACCCCGGCCATGGCGTTTTTCGAGCTGCCCAAAAGCCTTGGCAGAACCCTGCCGGTGGTTCTGGTGAGCGGCGCCCTGGCGCTCGGGGGCTGTCAGACCATGCAGGGCGGGGGCACCGCCAAGGCGGACCGTCCCGCGTCGGTTGCGCAGCAGGTGCAGATAATCCGTGCCAAGGGGCAGGGTGCAGGGTCCACGGACCCGAACCTGAGTGCCACCCAGCGGCACCTGCTCGGCATGCGGGCAGCCCGGGTCGACGCCTACCGCAACCTGGCCGAGCAGTTGCGCGGGGTGCGGATCAACGGCTCGACCACGATTGCCGATCTGGCCGCAGACAATGATCGAATCCGCGCGCAGGTGGATGCCTTTGTTCGGGGCGCGACCCTGGTGAGCATCGACCGGATTTCCGGAGACATGTTCGAGGCAACCCTGGAGTTGCGCATAGACCCCGCCTTTCGGGCGGCCATGCTTGAGCAGGTCGCCATGAGCAGTACCGATGGCGACCGCCGTACGGCGCAGTCCTCCGGCGCTTTCTACTACGCTCCCTGAGCGGGGGTCTCCCGGGCCCGGTGAACGGGGCGGCCAGACGAGGGTCTGACCGGCCTGGCCGGTGGCGCGGCAGGCGTTTCGTGCAGGGCTTCCCTGCGGGGTCGTGGTCCGTTCATGGCCCTTTCATGGCCCCGAGTCGCGGGGCACAAGGCAACACCGGCTTCAGGTGATCGTGACGTTGCCTGCCGGCCATGGTCCGGGTCATGTCCTGGAAAACCCCCATTGAAACCATGCCGCCGCTGATCGGCTGCCGGCATGCGGTGGCGACTTCTTGACCGGTATGCCGGGCCCGGCTTCAGCCCCGGCGCGGCATCAGCAGGCTGAGCAGGAACACGGCCAGGGCCACGACCACGATCGACGGCCCGCTCGGTGTGTCGAAATACCAGGACAGCGCCAATCCCCCGCCGACCGAAAGCATCCCGACGACGACCGCGCCGGCGGCCATCTGCTCCGGTGACGTGGCGATGCGCCGGGCAGCCGCCGCGGGAATGATCAGCAGGGAGGTGATCAGAAGCACGCCCACCAGCTTCATGGCCACCGCGATGGTCACGGCCAGCAGCAGCGTGAACAGCAGCAGGGTGCGCTCGACCGGGAGGCCTTCGGCGCGTGCCATGTCCTCGGAAATCGTGATCGACAGCAGCGTCGGCCAGAGCAGGTAGAGCAATCCCAGAACGATCAGGTCCGTAATCGCGATGACCACCAGGTCTGTGTTCGACAGGGCAAGGATGTCGCCGAACAGGTAACCGAACAGGTCGATTCGGGCCGATTCGAGAAAGCTGACCACGATCAGCCCGATCGCGAGCGTGCCATGTGCCAGGATGCCCAGCAGGGTGTCGGAGGCCAGGTCGCCGCGTTTTTCCAGAAGGACCAGCAGCAGGGCGGTGGCCACGGACACCAGCGCAACCGACAGCATCGGCGCAATCGAGAGCAGAAAGCCCAGCCCGACGCCCAGCAGGCCCGCATGGGCCAGCGTTGCGCCGAAATAGGCCATGCGCCGCCAGACGACGAAGCACCCAAGTGGCCCGGCAATCAGCACCACCGCGAGTCCGCCGAGCAGGGCTCGCCAGAGAAAGTCGTCCCACCAGGGCAGTGCGGCGATGAATTCGCTCATCCGGGCGTCCTGTGCGAGTCATCCGTCGACGTGGCGCAGCCGCTTTCCGGACAGACGCTCCCGTCGAGCCCGTGCTCGTGGTCATGGTGGTGGGTATAGACCGCCAGGCCTTCGAGATCGTGGCCGAACAGCCGCCGGTACTCGGCGTGTCGTCCCACGTCTTCGGGACGGCCCCGGCAGCAGACATGTCCTTCCAGACAAAGCACCTCGTCGGTGGCGGCCATCACCAGGTGCAGGTCGTGTGAAACCAGCACCACGGCACAGCCGAGCTCGTCGCGCAGTTCACGAATGAGGGCATAGAGCGCCCGCTGGCCGGAGAGATCAATGCCCTGGGCCGGCTCGTCCAGCGCCAGAAGCTGGGGCCGGCGCAGCAGGGCGCGCGCCATCAGTACCCGCTGCAGTTCGCCCCCGGAAAGACCGGACATCATGCGGTTCTGGAGCCGGGCGACCCCGACGCGCTCGAGGGCCTGTTGGCGCGCCCCGCGATCCGCCGGCTCGACCAGGCGCAGGAAACGGTCCACGCAGACGGGCAGCCGGCTGTCCCGGGGCATTTGCTGGGGAATGTAGCCGATGCGCAGGCCGGGGCGGCGCCACAGCTTGCCCGCGCTGGCCGGCAACAGGCCGAGCAGCGCGTGAAGCAGGGTGGTCTTTCCCGCGCCGTTGGGGCCGATAAAGGTCATGATCTGCCCGGCCCGCAGGGACAGCGACACATCGCGCAGCACGACATGTCCACCCCGTTGGATGACAAGGTGCTCGGCATGAATCAGGGGCTCGGCTGTGGTGTTCATGATGGTATATTATAACGAAACTTTTCATGTTGGAGTGTCGAATCCATGTTTGCACCCCCTGACAGCCTGATCCTTGTGCGGCAACGCGCGGCCGTCCTGCGTCGGGTTCTGGCCGGCCTGTTGCTGATCTGCCTGCCGGCAGGCGGGGCGTTTGCCGCACCGAAGGTGGTGGCGACCATCCTGCCGATCCAGTCGCTGGCGGCGGCGGTTACCGACGGGGTGACTGAGGTCGAACTGCTCGTGGCGCCTGGGCAGTCTCCCCACCACAGTGCCCTGCGGCCATCACAGATGCGGGCGCTGACGGGGGCGGATCTCGTGATCTGGGTGGGGCCGAGCCTCGAAACCGCCATGGCCGACGCGATCGAATCGCTGCCGGCCGATCGGCGGCTGGCTTTCGAGGGGGACCAGGCCCTGACCTGGCTGTCGGCGCGCGCCGGGGGCGATATCGCTGCGCAAGGCGAATCATCGGACGGGCACGGAGAATCGCATGGCCACGATCATGGCCATCACGATCATGGCCATCACG
>JBKHDT010000045.1:0-19224 GCA_046541195.1 Halothiobacillaceae bacterium
CTGCGGGGGATCGACCTAGCCGGTGACCTGGGCGATCCGGTGCGGGCGGCCGGCGCCGGTGAGGTGGTCTATGCCGGTGACGGCTTGCCGGGTTACGGCAACCTGCTGATCGTCAAGCACGACCCGCGACACCTGTCGGCCTATGCGTTCAATCGCAAGCTGTTGGTCGCGGAAGGGGACCGCGTCCGGGCCGGTCAGCAGATCGCGACAATGGGGCGCGACGGGACGCGGCCTCCGGCCCTGCATTTCCAGATCCGGCTTGACGGCAAGCCCGTCGATCCACTGCGTTTCCTGCCGCCGCGCTGAGGCGGTGTGCCGGATCATTCAAGTGGTTGTCATCAAATAAGCCGGCTCTTCGTGCCATAAGGACAACCCGGTTGTCCTGCACGGGGTCGCTCGTGATAATCGGGACGTCTTTTCGGAAATTGCCGATCCGATCATTCCGCGGGCCGGGTCCGGCATGGTGCTGCCCGGTTTCGGGGATGAACATGGCCCGGGTCGGCGCGCATTCCTGTGACGGACGTTCGGGGGCAGCCCACGGCCTGTGTCCGGTGCTGGATTTCCCGCCGGGCTCGTGGCGCAATCGCAAAACGTCGTCTCGGCCGGGACGTTCGGACCGGACCAGATATCCTTTGGAGGTGTCGTCCCCCGGCCAGGGGCGACAGGGGCAGGATCGGGGTGGATTCATGGCACGCAGGCGCAGGGAACAGCAGGATGGATCGGACCGGACGGGTTCGCAATTCACGCTTGAGGAAGGCGGGATTCCGATTTCGCTGCGCCCGGTCGCCGAGCGTGAACCGGAAGACACGGCGGACGTCGAATCCGGTCGGGAAGAAGAAACCGACAACGCCTGGCAGGAGGATAACCCGCGCTTCGCGGCCAGTGCCGCCGAAGGAGTCGACCCGGTGCGACTCTACCTCAACGACATCGAGACCGAGCGGCTGCTGACGCCCGAGGAGGAGGTGCACTACGCGCGCCTGGCTCAAAAGGGAGACGAAGCCGCCCGACGCAAGATGATCGTCTGCAACCTGCGGCTGGTGGTCAAACTCGCGCGTCGTTATCTCAATCGCGGCCTGGACCTGCTTGACCTGATCGAGGAAGGCAACCTCGGCCTGATGCGCGCCGTCGAGAAATTCGATCCCGAGCGGGGATTCCGGTTCTCGACTTACGCGACCTGGTGGATCCGCCAGACCATCGAGCGTGGGCTGATGAACCAGTCGCGTACCGTCCGGCTGCCGGTGCATGTGGTCAAGGAAGTCAACGCCTACAATCGGGCCGCTCGTGCGCTGGCCCAGTCGCAGCAGGGTGACGCCAGTGCCGAGCAGATCGCCTCGCACCTGGACCGGTCCGTCACGGAAGTGCATCGCTACATGACCTGGGGCGAGCGGGAAACCTCCGTGGATATTCCGCTGCGCGGCAGCGAGGACCTTTCCTTGCTGGACCTGCTGCCGGACGACCAGGGCCGGTCGCCGGACGAGGTAACCCAGACCAGCGACGCGATGGCTGCCATCGAGGCGGCGCTGGATCAGCTCGATGAAAAGCAGCGTGCCGTGCTGATGCAGCGCTTTGGCTTGCGCGGTCACGAGCCGGCCACGCTGGAGGAGGTCGGCAAGGTCATGAACGTGACCCGCGAGCGCGTCCGCCAAATCCAGATCGAGGCATTGAAGCGCTTGCGGATCATGCTCAGGCGCGAGGGCTTGTCGCTGGACACCATGCTTTCGGACTGAACACCCGCGCTGCAGGCCCGGGCGCGGATTTCGGGCCGATCCCGACCGATCCCGACCGGCCTGGCGGGTTGTCTCGTCTGCAGCACGGTGGGCAAGTGCAGGCAGGGCACTTCGGGCCTAGCCGGCTGGCACGCGATCGACGTGGGCGTGCCGGATTTTCTCAGGAAAACCCTATCGACATGATTATCGACGAGAATTTCGACATTTGTTCCGAGGATCGGCTGCCGGTGCTGCTGGTCCGCGTGACCCAGCTCTGGCGACAGCGTGTGGATGCCGAACTGGCTCATCACGGACTCAGCCAGGCCAAGTGGCAGACCCTGGCGACGCTCTCGCTGCATCCTGAGGGCATGATCCAGTCTGAACTGGCCGAAACACTGGGCGTGGAGGGTCCGAGCCTGGTCGCAATGATCGACCGGCTGTCGCGGGATCACTGGGTGGAGCGCAACGCCTGCAGCAGCGACCGGCGTTGCAAGATCATCCGCCTGACCGAGCGTGCGATGCCCCTGATCGACGACATACGGAAGATTTCCGAAAAGGTCTATGCGGACCTGCTCGACGGCACGACCGCCGATGAGATGAAGGTGACCGAGCACTTTTTGCGTCGGTTGCGGGACAAGCTTGCGGCCGAGAAGGTCCGGCGCAAGCGCCGGGGCTGAGAAGCCAGGATGAGTGGCCACCGGAGCCGGATCGAGGTCTGAACAGGCGCAGGCGGTCGCGCATGGCCCCGGCCCGCCGCTTGAAGGCGGACTCGCCCATGTCAAGACGAAGCCGGTACGCCATCCACGACGGCGCCCGGCTGACCGCCTTCAACCGGGCAGACAGCCGGGCGCCGTGCCCGCCGCACGCCGGCACTTTTCTGATCCGATCAACCTTCGGACTGCTTTCGGACCCGCTGCAGCAGGAACTCGACAAGCAGGGGAACCGGCCGTCCGGTCGCGCCCTTCTTGTCGCCGGTTTTCCAGGCGGTGCCTGCGATGTCCAGGTGGGCCCAGTGGAACGCCTTCGCGAACCGCGACAGGAAACAGGCGGCCGTGATCGTGCCACCTTCGCGGCCGCCGATATTGGCCATGTCCGCGAAGTTGCTCTTGAGCAGTTCCTGGTATTCGTCCCAGAGCGGCAGTTCCCAGACCCGGTCCAGCATAGTTTCACCGGCCTTCTGAAGTTCATGCACCAGCGGTCGGTGATTGCCGAGCACCGCGGAGGGTTCGCGCCCGAGCGCGATGATGCAGGCGCCGGTGAGCGTGGCCATGTCGATGACCGCCTCCGGCTTGTAACGCTCGGCATAGCTGAGCGCATCGCACAGAATCAGCCGCCCTTCCGCGTCGGTGTTGAGTACCTCGATGGTCTGGCCGGAAAGGCTGGTGACGATGTCCCCCGGCTTGAGCGCCGAACCGTCCGGCATGTTTTCCACCGAGGGTATCAGGCCGACCACGTTCATCGGCAGCTGCATCGTGGCCACGGCAGCCATCACACCGAGGACGGCGGCGGCCCCGGACATGTCGTACTTCATTTCGTCCATGCCCGCGCCGGGCTTGATCGAGATGCCGCCGGAGTCGAAGGTCACGCCCTTGCCCACCAGCACGATCGGGGGGCTCTGGTCGTCCAGGCCGGTGTGTTCCATTACGATGAACCTCGGCGGTTGGCGGCTGCCGCGGGCGACGGCCAGCAGCGCACCCATGCCGAGCGTTTCCATGCGCGATTCGTCCAGCACCTCGACCGCCAGGTCGGGGCAGGTCTGTCCGAGCTCGCGGGCCTGGTTGGCCAGATGCTCCGGGGTGCAGACATTGCCCGGGCGATTCGCGAGATCCCGAGCCAGCCTCATGCCGGCGGCGATCGTTGTCGCCTCCCGGATGGCCGTCTCGGCGGCCGTGAGGTCGCGGCGGCTCGAGATCATCAGCGTGATCTTGCGCAACGGACGCCGCGGCCGCGATGCCGACTCGCTCTTGAACTCGTTGAATTCGTAGAGCGCGTCCTCGACGGCGAGGACCGCGTGCTTGAGCACGTCGTCGCGGTCGGCGCCGCGCACCTCCAGCTCCGTGAGCAGGTTGACGCACTCGCTGCCGCCACGCGGCTTCAGCGCCGTGACCGAGGCGGCCATCGCCTTGCGGAAGGCCTTGAGATCGAATTGCCGCTCCTTGCCCAGACCCACCAGCAGGACGCGCTCGGCCTGGATGCCAGGCACCGCGTGCAGCAGCAGGGTGTCCCCGGCTTCCCCGTCCATGTCGCCCCGCCGCAGCAGGTTCCCGAGCAATCCATCGCTGGCCTGATCGATTGCCTCGGCCGGCGCGGACAGACGACGGGATTCGAACACGCCGACGACCAGGCAGGCACTGCGTTGCTTTTCGGGACTGCCACTCTTGACGGAATACTCGAGCATGGGGTTGTTCCTCGCTTTGGTGGGTTGGGTCGCGCAGGATTCGCACGATCGCGAAGTCCTGCCCATTCGGTGGTAGTCTATCATTCGCGCGATCGGGCGACCCTGCGCCGTGCCGGACCGGCGCTTGCCGGGCCCGGGGCTTTCGGCCGAATCGCCAGACCAAAACGCCAGGAGGAACAGCCCATGAACCCCGAACCCAGTGACCAGGACACCCCCGAGCCCGGTCCGGTCAAGCCTGCCGAGCGATCCGGCAATGACGCCATCGGTCGGGCGTCCAAGTGGATGATGATCGTCGGCATCGTGCTGACGGCCATCGGCATGATCTTCGGGATGGGTGGCATGATGCTCGGATACACCGACACGGCCGTGGTCGACCTGATCATGATCGTTCCCGGGGGCTTTCTGATGACCTTTGCCGGACTGACCGGGTGGATTCTGTCGGGCGGGCGCTGACCGGGTGCGGCCCTCGACGCGGTCTGCCCGCCCATCGCCGACCCATTCGGGAGTGCTCGTGATTACCGCCATTTTCCGCTTCGCGCCCATGCGCTTGTCGGCCAGTCTGCTGCCGGCGCTGCTGCTTTCGGGCTGCGCGAGCGATCCGGTGGCGTCGGTGCGTCAAGCCACGACCGAGGCGACCTTCCTGTGTGGTGTTCTCGAAGTGGACGCGCGCTTTTCGCAGGAGCGGCTTGCGCTGACGGTTGCGGATCAGACTTACCGTCTTGATCAGGTGATCTCGGGTTCCGGGGCGCGCTACCTGGGCAAGGGACCAGGGAACCAGGCTGTCGAATTCTGGAACCGGGGGGATGAGGCCATCCTGACGGTCGGCAGCCAGGCGTATCCGCGGTGCGTGACTGCCAGTCTGGATGAGGTGGCGGGCTATCGCGCGCTGGGCGTGGAGCCTGACTGGTCCTGGACCCTGGGACCCGGGGAAGCTGTGCTGCGGCTGCCGCATGAGCGCCGGTCGTTTTCGGCGCCCCGCCGTGTCGTCCGGGAAGGGCCGGATGGCTGGCTGATGCCTGCGGCGGATGGCCCGGTGGAAATCCGGCGGTCGCCTGGCCCCTGCAATGACACCATGAGCGAGCGGATCTATCCCGATCAGGTCGTGCTGAGCTTCGAGGAGCGGCAGTGGCGTGGTTGCGGCACCGACCCCGCCGGCCTGTTGCAGGTGACCGCCTGGCAGCTGGTTGACCGGGACGGGGTCTCCGTGCCGGCCGGCGTGCAGATCACGATGGCGCTGGACCCGGAGGGCCGGGTAGCCGGCAAGTCAGCCTGCAACCGCTACTTCGGCCGCTATCGCCTGGCGGATGGCAAGACGCTGGTCTTCGGTCCGCTGGCCAGCAGCCGAATGACCTGTCCCGGGCCGATCATGGACTGGGAGCAGGCCTACCTGGCCCATTTCGAGGGGCCGCTTCGGTTTTCGATTGATGAGCGGGGCCGGCTCGAGCTGGTCGATTCAACGGGTGTTCGGCTGACTTTTCGACCGCGGCCCGCCGCCGGGGACTGAATCGGCCGGCCTACCAGAGTCCCGAGAGCAGGCGGCGGATCGGCAGCGGACCAGGGCCACTCAGGCGTTCCTGCACCAAGGCACAAAACAGTTCGGCCGTTGCCAGGGCATCGGACAAGGCATGGTGGGCGTCGTAGCGGGGCAGGTGGTGGCGCAGGCGCAGGCTGTCCAGCCGCAGGGCATCCTGGCGCCAGCTGACGTGCCGACGTTCGAACTGCTGCCGGGCAAGCGCCATGGTGTCGATGACCGGCAGGGCCAGGCCCGCCCCCCAGAGTTGTCTGCAGGCTCGTTGCAGGAATGCCATCTCGAAACGGGCATTGTGCGCGACCAGAATCCGGCCGGTCAGCGCCTCAAGCAGGGCGGTGAGCGCCGGTTCAAGCGCACTGCCATCGGCAGCCAGATCGTCGGTAATGCAGTGGATGACCGCACTGGCCTCCGGAATCGCCTGCTCCGGTCGAACGAGAATGTGCCTGGCGCTGCCCAGATCCACCTCCATGCCTTCCATGCCCACCCAGCCGATGCTCAACAGTCCGTCTCGGCGGCTGTCCAGGCCGGTGGTCTCGAAATCGACGACCAGGTAGTGGCCGCTGCGCCAGTCCGCGGACAGTGTCGGCAGGGGGGATTCCAGAAACGTCCGCAGTGGCGAGGGTCTGGCATGCCGGGCCAGGTGTCGCCGCCGCAGTTCCAGCACCGAAACCAGCGGCAGCAGGTCGCTCAGTTGCAATCGCCCCATCAGCTTCGCTCCGCTCCGAGCGCGGCCAGATCAAGATGGCGGTGCAGCCACTTTTGATGATCGGCAATCACGCGGAAGGCATCGCGCAGGTGCGCGCGTTCCAGGCTTGACAGGTTTTCCGGGTCCAGCCGGTTGTCCGGGGCGGCGCCGGCCCGGATCTGGACGGCCTGATGACGGGCGCGCAGCGTGTAGAGAAACCGCCAGGCGTCCATCAGCGCATGGGCGGTCGGCCTGTCCAGTCCTTCAGCGCGCGCCGCGCTCTCAAGGCGCTCGAGGGTGTTGACCCGCTCCCGGGCCAGCTCCAGGGCATGAAACCGGGCGATGTCCGTGATCGCCAGCAGGCCCTGCTGCTTGAGATCCAGCGTGGCCTCGTGCTCGTCCTCGGCCACCACCACCAGCCGACCGAAAAAGCCCAGCGGCGGTCGGGTAGTCAAAGCGTGGGCCGCCAAAAAACGCTGGAAGATCCGGTTGGCGGCCGCCTGGGGCAGGATCTGGTCGAACAGCGACTGCCGAAGGGTATCTTCGCCCGAGAGGGTGCGCATGTCGAAGAAGTTGCAGGCCAGCATGACCGCCTTCGGGTCCGGGTTCTCGATCCAGTCGCGGAAGCAGGCAATCCAGTCGCTCAGCGGGCGCCGCCACTCGGGGTTGCTCGCCATGACCGCTCCGGGACAGGGGACCAGCCCTGCCGATGCCAGTCCGTCCTGCACCCGGCTCGCCAGTTTGGCGAACCAGTCCGCGTGTCGTGCCGGGTCGTAGTGATCCGACAGGATCAGCGCGTGGTCCTGGTCGGTATGCGCGGTCTGCTCGCGTCGTGCCTGGCTGCCCAGCGCCACCCAGGCGTAGGGTACCGGGGGCGGGCCGAGGTCGGCTTCGGCCAGTTCGATCAGGCGCCGGGTCATGGCATCGGTCACGGTCACGATCGCTTCACCGAGTGCCGGTCCGTCGGCCCCGATATCCACCAGTCGCGCCTGCAGGACCGGCAGCCGCTGCCCGGCGGCCGCAACCGCCTCGGGCGTGGCAGCGGCCCGGATCTCGCGCACCAGGTGGATGCTCTGGGTCCCCTGCGCGCGCAGCAGGTCGGAGCTTGAGATGATGCCGAGCAGCCGGCCATTGTCGTCGACCACCGGCAGATGGTGTATCTCGTGGCGCGAAAGGGTCAGCATGGCCTCGAAGGCCGACAGCGCCGGGGGGACGGTCACCAGGTTCCGGGTCATGATGGAGGCGACCGGTGCTTCGGGCGAACGGCCCTCGGCCAGGCAGCGTCGCCGCAGGTCCCGGTCGGTGATCAGCCCGGTCAGCCGGTTGTCCTCCAGCAGGAGCAGGGCGGTCACCTGGTGCGCACTCATGCGTTGTGCAGCCGCACGGATACTCATGGTCGGTTCGCCGGTGACCGGCTGGCGGGCCAGGAGGCTGCCCACGCGGGCGCCCATCGCGGCCAGCGCCTGGGAGTCCTCGGAGCGCAGGCGAACCAGCGCCTGTTCCAGCCGTTCCCGTGCGCTGCGCTCCAGTCGCAGGGCCAGGGCCGGCAGACGCGCGCAAAGCCGGTCAAGCCGGTCGGCGGGCAGGCGGTACAGCAGGCTGTCTTCCCGGACTTCCCATCCGTCTTCCTGGTTGCTCTCTGCACGCAGCACACAGTAATCGCCGCTGCCCAGTTGCTCGATCAGGCTGCCGTCCTGCGGATCGCGTCGCCTGAGCGCGCCGCTGCGCAGCAGCCACAGGCCCCCGGCGTCGGGCGGCGGGAACGGACTGCCCCGGCGCAGGTAGCGTACCTTCAGCCGCTCGGGCATCCGGTCGAGCTCCTCGTCGGGCAGATCGGAGAAAAGGGCGGTCTGAGCCAGAAACGCCCGGATCTCCCAGAGTTCAGCGGCCATGATCTCTTGCCTCCTGGTCTTGGTGCAGGGTTTCCTGGCGCAGGATGGATGCTCTTGCGTGATGAGCCGCGCCGGCCGATCACGCAAGAGCCCCCGGCCATGGCCGGGGGCGGGTTGTCGGGGGTCGGCGTCCGTGGTGCCGACCCGCTGGAAAGGTCCGCATGACTGCGGCGCCTTGCCGGTCTCAGCTCGCGCGGGGCACGCGCACGTCTTCGACCATCTGCTGGATATGCTCCGGCGGCGGGGCGCTGGACTTCGAAACCAGGTAGGCCACCACGAAGTTGATCAGCGCACCGATCGGACCGAACGAGCCCGGCGAGATGCCAAACAGCCAGTTGTCCGGGTTATCCGGCAGCATGTTGGTGTCGGGGATGAAGAACCAGCCCTTGTACATGAAGATGTACAGCAGGGTGGCGACAAGGCCCGCCACCATGCCGGCCACGGCGCCCTTGTTGTTGATGGTCTTGCTGAAGATCCCCATCATCAGCGCCGGGAACAGCGAGGCGGCCGCCAGACCGAAGGCCAGCGCCACGACTTCCGCCGCGAACCCCGGTGGATTCAGCCCGAAGTAGCCGGCCAGCAGGATGGCGCCCACCATGGCCAGACGCCCGGCAAGCAGTTCGCGCTTCTCGGAAATGTTCGGCATGAACACGCCCTTGAGCAGGTCATGCGAGATCGCCGAGGAGATCGCCAGCAGCAGGCCGGCCGCGGTGGAGAGTGCCGCGGCGATGCCCCCGGCGGCCACCAGCGCGATCACCCAGTTGGGCAGGTTGGCAATTTCGGGGTTGGCGAGGACCATGATGTCGCGGTCGACGGTCATCTCGTTGCCGGCCCAGCCCCACTCTTCGGCCTGCGCCGCGAATTCGGGGTTCTGGTCGTTGTAGTACTGGATGCGGCCGTCGTCGTTCTTGTCCTCGAATTGCAGCAGCCCGGTGTTTTCCCAGGTCAGCATCCACTGCGGGCGCTCGTCGTAGGCCAGGCTGCCCTGTTCGGTGCCCACCTCGCCGGGCTGGACGGTGTTGATCAGGTTGTAGATCGCCATGGCACCGACTGCCGGGGCAGTCGTGTAGAGGATGGCGATGAACACCAGGGTCCAGCCGGCGGACTTGCGGGCATCCCGGACGCGCGGCACGGTGAAGAACCGCACGATCACGTGCGGCAGGCCCGCGGTGCCGATCATCAGCGCCAGGGTCAGCAGGAACACGTTCAGCATGCTGCCCTTCAGTTCCGTGTAGGCCGAGAAGCCCAGGTCCACCAGCACGTTGTCCAGGGCATGCAGCAGGTAGGTATCCCCACCGCCCTGGGCGAGGGTGCCGCCCAGGCCGGTCTGCGGCAGGAAGTGGCCGGTCAGCTGCAGGGAGATGAACACCGCCGGGACCGTGTAGGCGAAGATCATGACCACGTACTGGGCGATCTGGGTGTAGGTGATGCCCTTCATGCCGCCGAGCACCGCATAGAAGAACACGATCGCCATGCCCGCGAACAGCCCGACATGCAGCGGCACCTCCAGAAAGCGGGAGAAGGCAATGCCGACGCCGCGCATCTGGCCGATGACGTAGGTGATCGAGATCACCAGCAGGCAGATGACCGCCACGATCCGGGCGGTCTGCGAGTAGAAGCGATCACCCACGAATTCGGGCACGGTGAACTTGCCGAACTTGCGCAGGTAGGGCGCGAGCAGCAGGGCCATCAGCACGTAGCCGCCGGTCCAGCCCATCAGGTAGGCGGAGGCGTCGTAGCCCTGGAAGGCGATCAGGCCGGCCATCGAGATGAACGAGGCGGCGGACATCCAGTCGGCGGCGGTGGCCATGCCGTTGGCAATCGGGTTGACGCCCTTGCCGGCGACGTAGAATTCGCCGGTGGTCCCCGCGCGCGCCAGCCAGGCCAGCACGATGTACAGCAGGAAGGTCGCGCCGACCACGATATAGGTCATTGTCTTGAGATCCATGATGCGCGCTCCTTCTTATTCTTCGTGGACGTCGAACTGGCGGTCGATCGCGTTCATCCGCCAGGCGTAGAAGAAGATCAGCACCACGAAGGTGTAGATCGATCCCTGCTGGGCGAACCAGAACCCGAGCTGGTACCCCGCGATGGTGATGCCGTTGAGTACGGGGGCGAGAAGAATCCCGAACCCGTAGGAGACGACGAACCAGATCACCAGGCAGAGGGTGATCAGCTTCAGGTTGGCCTTCCAGTAGGCCTCCCGGCTGTTGTCGGTCGATTGCATGGCACAAGGCTCCTGTCATTGCTTGAAGATGTCTGCCGCCTGTGGTCGACGGCTTGGCGACGAAAAACACGCCCCGGCGGACAGCCGTCCGGGCTGCGCGTCGTCAACGCGCCGGGGCCTCCCGCCCCGCATGGCAGGCTCCCGTCATGACGGGGCCTGCCTTGCCCGGGTCCGCTTCCGGCGGGCCCGGTATCAAAGCTGGTAGTCGACGGCGAGCTTGGCCTGCAGCTTGCGCGCCTGCCGGAACGACTCCTTGAGGATTCGACGATCGAGTTCGTTGAGGCTGTCCGGGTCCGCGTGGTTGCTCAAGGACTCGCCCGCGGCGAGCTGGCCCTGGTGCATCCGCATCCGCAGCAGCTGAATGTAGTGGTAGGCCGCGATCCAGGCATCCACGTCGGCCTGGGACAGCAACGAGCGATCGGCCAAGGCCTGGAGCCGGTCGACGGTGTTGACCGCCTCGACGCCGGCCGCCAACGCCATGATGCGCGCGGCGTCCACGTAGGGCGTGACCCCGTTGAGTTTCAGGTCCAGGGTGTTCTGGTGGGCGCCCCGGCTTTCGACCTTGAAGTCCCGGATCAGGCCCAGCGGTGGTCTCAGGCGCAGGGCGTTCTCCGCCATCTGGCGGCGGAAGCGGCTGTTGCGGGCCGTCTGTTCAAGCAGCCGGCCACGCAGGGACTCGACAGGCGCCGGGTCCCCCTCGATCACCCGAAAGTCGAAGAAGATGCTTGCCTTGAGCAGGTGTTCGGGGGTGCCCTGGTCGATCCAGCGCGTGAAGCGGGCCTGCCATTCCTCGGCTGTCAGGCAGCATTCGGGGTTGCGCGCCATGATGTTGCCGGGGCAGAGCGCGAAGCCGCATTCGGCCAGCGCGACGTTGATCCGGTCGGCCAGGGGCAACAGCCGGCTCCGGGCTTCCTCGGCGGACATCCCCACCGGAGGCGTGAAGAGGATCCCGTTGTCCTGGTCGGTCTTGAGTGTCTGCTCCTGGCGACCCTCGCTGCCGAAGGCCAGCCAGGCGAAGCGCACGCCCGGGTCGCCGGTCGCTTCGATGCACAACTCGATCACCCGGCGGGCAATCCGGTCATTGAGCAGGGTAATCATCTGGCCGATCTGTTCGGCCTGTGCGCCCTGGGCAATCAGCTGGCCGACCAGCCTGGGAATGTCGGACGCGGTCCGCGCCAGTGACGCGACCGTGTCCGCCTGGCTGATCGACCGGGACAGCTGCACCAGGTTGATTCGCCGGGTGGAGAACAGATCCCGCTCGGAAAGCACCCCGACCAGACGCTGCCGCTCGACGATGCAGACATGGCCGAAACCGTGCTCGGCCATCAGCATGGCGGCCTCGAACGCATAGGCGCGGGTGCCCAGCGACACCGGGTTGGGGGTCATGACCTCCGAGATCGCCGTTTCAAGAGGCACCTGCGGGAGTGCCACCCGGTCGAGCAGGTCGTGCAGGGTGAACAGCCCGAGGGGACGATCCGCCGAATCCGTCATGATCATGCTGCCGATGCGGTGTGTCTGCATCGTGTGCAGCGCCTCGCGAATCGGGGTGTCCGGGGGACAGGTAACCGGCGCGCGCCGGATGCACTCGCTGACCCGCAGCGCGAGGATGCCGCCGCCGCCCTGCTGGTGGATCGCCTGCGCCTGGATCTGGTGCTGCACCTGGTCGAGCAGGCTGGCCAGTCGGCGGGTGCAGAAGTCCGAGAAGGCAGGGCTTTGCCGGAGCAGGGTATCGAAGTCCTCGCGCGGCAGTTCCAGGCACAGGCAGTCTTCCGCAGCCCGGTGGACCGTCCGGACCGGCCGCCGCCCGAGCAGGGCGCCAATCGGAAAGCACTCGCCCGGGGCCAGCTCCCAGGCGTTGCCGCTGGTGTCGGTATCCGGGCTTTCGCCGCGCACACGGCCCTGCCGGATGATGATGAAACGGTCGGCCGGCCCGCTTTCCGGGTCGGTGATCTTGGCCCCGCGTGCGTACAGGCTCTGATTCAGTCGCTTGGCCAGCCATTCGAGCTGCGCCGGTTCCATCTGGTCGAAGGGCGCGTGCCGACGCAGAAAGTCGATCATCGACTGCAACGGGATATTGTCGAGTGACTCGGTCATGATCGTCCGTGCGGGTCCGGGAAGCGTGTCGGGCGCCAGTAAAAAGCATGATCCGTTCCATGTCCTGCGACCGGGCCTGCGCCGCCCCGGGTCGGGCGCACCGGATTGGTTGCTTGCAACCACATGGTGTGAAGCGCTCCGGGGCCTCGCACCACCGGGCTGCTGCCGATCCATGCCCGGCCCCTGGCAAGCGCCTCCAGCCTCGCCTTGGTCCGGCGCGACCTGGATGGCCGGTGGGGCAGGCGGGAGTGCTCGGTGTTACCTCACGAAACAGCGAGTTGTTACCATTGGTAACACCGCGCGGCGGGCGAAGTCCCGGCAAACCGGCTGGACGCCCGGTGTCGTGCAGCTTGACGTCGGGGGGCGGGGGCATTCTCAAAAGGTTTCATCGAAAGGCCCGAGACGATCGGAAGCCCAGGCTTCGCGGTCGTGCCGGAGCCGGCCGTGCCCCAAAGGCCCCCGCAGGATGGGTGCAACCCGCTGGCGCCGGCCATTTTGAATGGGCCGGCGCGGTCCGTGCGGTGCGCAGTGGCAAAATCGGCGACGCGGTTTTTGCGGCCTGCTACAGTATGCCGCGCGCCGGTCCGGGCGCAGGTGCCGCACAGCCGGAATCAAAAGCGTTTCGGTTGACGATTTTCCCGAGAACCGGAGTGCCTGATGTCGGAATTTACGCCCCATCTTTTGCAATTTCTGGACGATGGTGACCGGTCCCGGCTCGCCGAGGCGGCCAGCCGGGCGCATGCCGCCGATATCGCCGACGCGATCGAGCAATGCGAACCTTCCTGCGCGGCCGAACTGCTCGGTTGCCTGCCGCCGACCCTGCGGGCGGAAGTTTTCGGGCACATCGAGCCTGGTTACCAGACCCGCATTGTCGAGGTGATCGACCACCGGGAACTGGCCGTGCTGGTCACCCACATGGAGGCGGACGAACGGGCCGACCTCTACAAGCAGATCCCCGAGTCGCTGCAGGAAACCCTGCTCTCCGCTCTGGAAGTGGCCGAGCGCGAGGACCTGTGCCGGCTGTCAGCCCACCCGGAGGGCACGGTCGGGTCCATCATGACCTCCGAGTACGCAGCGCTCCCGCCGGACCTGCTGGCCAGGCAGGCCATTGCCCGGCTGCGCGACCAGGCGCCCGACAAGGAGACCATCTACCAGATCTTCATTGTCGACGGGGCGCGCCGGCTGGTTGGCACGCTGTCGCTGCGGGAACTGATCCTCGCGCAGCCCGATACCCCGATCCGGGACGTGATGCGGACCGAGGTGATCTCGATCCCGCTGGACGCGCCAAGCGAGGAGGCCGCGCGCAAGGTTTCCAACTACGACCTGATCGCGCTGCCGGTCATCGACGAGCGCAACCGGATGGTCGGCATCGTCACGCACGACGATGCCATGGACGTGGCGGAGCAGGAAGCGACCGAGGACTTTCACAAGGCCGGCGGGGCGCAGAACATCGGGATGTCCCTGCGGGATGCCTCGGTGGGACTGCTGTTTCGCAAGCGGATCGTCTGGCTGGTCATCCTGGTGTTCGTCAATCTGCTCTCCGGCGCGGGAATCGCGTTCTACGAGCAGACGATCTCGACCTACATCGTGCTGGTCTTCTTCCTGCCGCTGCTGATCGCCAGCGGCGGCAACGCCGGGGCGCAGTCGGCCACGCTGATGGTGCGGGCGCTGGCGACCGGGGACGTCGGGGCCAAGGACTGGGGCATGATGCTCGGCAAGGAACTGTTCGTGGCCTTGCTGCTTTCCGGGCTGATGGCCTTCATGGTGGCCGGCGTGGGCTGGATTCGCGGCGGGGAGGAGATCGCGCTGATCGTGGCGGTTGCGATGATCGCCATCGTGGTGGTAGCCAGCCTGGTGGGGATGTCGCTGCCGTTCCTGCTCACCCGCTTCGGATTCGATCCGGCGGCTGCCAGCGTGCCGCTGGTCACATCTGTCGCCGATGTGCTCGGTGTGCTGGTGTATTTTTCGATGGCCTCTCTCGTGCTCGGCCTGGGCTGAGCCGGTCGGATTCAGCCCGCCCGGTGGCCGTGTGGTGGGCGGCACCGGAGGGTGGCCCAGGGTGTTTGCTTTGGACCGTCCACCTCCGGTCACCCGATTGGTGAGGCACCGACGGTGTCGTGCCAAGGCTCGGGTTTTCAACGCAGGCTGGGCACGACCGCAGGGCTTTGCGTGCAGGGCAGGGATGCCCTGGCGCGCCAAGGCGCAAGGGCAGTCAATCGCATCGCGCCGGCGGAGGTTGCACGAGGCCACGGTTAACGTCGTGCCCAGTTTCCCGAAACCCCGGGAATTAGCCCAGGCCCCGGGGCATTTTGCTGATGGTCGCCTGATGGCGCAAAAGCCGGAATTCGTGGGGGGCGTCGGTGGAGGTTCCCTGGTCTCAGGGGTTTTCCGGCAGCCGCCCGCTGCGCAGGGCATGCCGCACCTCCGTGGTGTCCGGCTGCACACCCCGCCAAAGGCGGAAGCTCTCGGCGGCCTGTTCGACCAGCATGCCCAGCCCGTCCAGCGCCAGCAGCGCACCCTGCGCTTCGGCCCAGCGCTGGAACGCGGTCGGCTCGTCGGCATAGGCCATGTCGTAGGCGATGCCCTGAGGCGACAGAAGGCCCTCCGGAAGATCCGGCAGGGCGCCGACCAGGCTTGCCGATGTGCCGTTGATGATCAGGTCGAAGCCCTGCTCGCCGGCATGCCGCCCGAGCGCCTCCAGACTGCATGCGCGCAGCGTGCCGAACCGGGGGTTGTCGTGCCCGAAGGCCTTGACCAGTTCCCGGGCACGGTCCACGGTGCGATTGGCAACGAGGACCTGTTGCGGCTCGTGCTCGAGCAATGGCCCGAGTATGCCGCGCACCGCGCCGCCCGCACCGAGGATCAGCACGTTGCGATCCATCAGTGAAATATCGTGGTAGCTCAGGTCACGAATCAGGCCGACCCCGTCGGTATTGTCCCCGAACAGGCTCTTGTCCGGCCGCACGACCAGCGTATTGACCGCCTGCGCCCGCTCTGCCCGCTCGGTTCGCTCGTTCGCCAGCACGAATGCCTCTTCCTTGAAGGGCACCGTGACATTCAATCCGCTTCCACCTTCCGAGATGAAGGTGCTGATGGTGTCCGCGAAGCCGTCCCGTGGTGCCTCCAGTGCTTCGTAGCGCATGGCCTGGCCGGTCTGCGCCGCGAAACGCGCATGGATGAAGGGAGACTTGCTGTGGGATATCGGGTGGCCGACTACCGCGTAGCGATCCATGGTGAACTCCTGGCTACTGAGGGTGACGCGATACCAGTCCGTTCCCGGATCGTTGCCGCAACCGCCGGGGAAAAGCCTGCTCCGGCATTTGGATTGGGGTGCCCCCGGGATGATTTTCCCGGGCGTTCCCGGCTGGCGTGCAGCCCCGGCATGACGGGCACGGAACATGGTTCCTTCATCAGTGTTAGCATAGGTCGAAAGTGTTTCGGGGTAAACGTTGCCCGCCCGGGCCGCAGAGGCCCTGGCAAGTGCATTCGGGCGGGTTCAGGCGACACGCAGATGTTGGGGGTGGAATATGGCGGATCCGGTTGTCTGGATCGTGGCGATTCTGGTGGTGGTCGTTGCGGCGGTGGTGGGTTATTTCGTCGGTCGGGGCAATCCTGATCGCCAGCGTGTCGACACGCTGGAAAAACAGCTGGCCGCGCAGAGCGCTGAAATGACGCGTCAGCAACATGAGCTGGACAGGTACCAGCGCGAGGTCCGGGGGCACTTTGACCGGACTGCCGAACTGTTCGTGGACATGGCCGGATCGTACCGGGCGCTTTACGAGCACCTGTCCAAGGGATATGACACGCTGGGGGCCGGGCCGGGCCAGCGGGTGTTGCCGGATCGACCCGGCGCGTTGCTGGAGGATCCCGGGCCGCGGACCGAGCCCGAGCCGACCCTCGAACCCCTGCCGGACGCGCCCGCTTCCGATGAGCTGGCGTCCGGGAGCCGGCTGCCGGAGTCGGAAGAGACCCGCTCCGGGGAGGATGCGGCCGCTGTTTCGAAGACGGATGATGAGTCCGCACGCGACGCCGGGCAGGGCGATGAAGCCGGTTCTGCAGCGCCCCCGAAAGGGGCGGGGCGGCGCCCGGGCTGAGCGCGGGAGGCCGGGCAATGGTCGACGTCGTCAAGAGCGGGGGGCGTCGCGAACCCTTCGACGAATCCAAGCTGCGCCTGTCGCTTCGTCGTGCGGGCGCCGGTGACGACGACGTCGAGGCGGTGGTGCACGAGGTGCGCGACCGCCTGCACGAGGGCATCACGACCGGCAAGGTCTATCGGCTTGCCCGCCAGGCGCTCAAGCGTCGCTCGCGTCGGGTCGCGATCACCTACAGTCTCAAGCGCGCGTTGCTGGAACTGGGGCCTTCGGGCTACCCGTTCGAGCAGTTCTGCGGTCGACTGTTCGAGGCGATGGGCTACTCGGTGGCCTACAACCAGACGTTTTCGGGCCGCTGCGTGCAGCACGAGATCGACGTGGTTGCCGAGCGTGACGGGCAGCGCCTGTTCGCGGAGTGCAAGTTCCACAATCGTCAGGGCCACCGCAACGACGTCAAGATCCCCCTGTACGTGCAGGGCCGCGCCCAGGATCTGGCTGACGGGGAAGACGGACATCACCACGAGTTCTGGATCCTCACCAACACGGTGTTCAGCGAGGACGCGCTGTGCTACGGCCGCTGTGTCGGGTTGCGTCTGGCCGGTCACAACACCGATCACTTCCAGTTGACCCGGGATCTGATCAACCAGCATCGCCTGCATCCGGTGACCTGCCTGACCCGGCTCAAGGCAGCGCACAAGCGCATCCTTCTGGACAATCGGCTGGTACTCTGCCGGGAGCTTCTGGAAAACCCGTCCGCGATGGACCTGCTCGGACTCGATGACGCGCACAAGGGGCAGGTGCTGGCCGAGGCCCGGGACATCATTGCCGTCGGGCAAGTTCGGAGACGCCCATGAAACTCACCAGTCACGGAGGCGCGGAGCGGGTCACCGGGTCCAAGCATCTGCTCGAGGCCGGCGGGCGGCGTGTGCTCATCGACTGCGGCATGTTCCAGGGCGAGAAAGCCGGTCGATTGCTCAACTGGCAGGCGCCCCCCTTTGATCCGGCCTCGATCGACGCGGTGCTGCTGACCCACGCGCACCTGGATCACTGCGGCTACCTGCCCAGATTGGTGCGGTCCGGATTTCGCGGTCCGGTGTACGCGACCCGGGCGACCCGGGAGGTGGCCCGGATCATCATGCTCGATGCCGCGCATCTTCAGGAGGAGGACGCGGCAAAGGCCAATCTCGAGGGCTGGTCCAGGCACAGGCCGGCAAAGCCGCTTTACGACACGGGCGATGTGGATGCGGTGCTGGCGCGCTTTCATTGCGTGGCGCCGGGCGAGCCCCTGTCCCTGTTCGAGGGGGCCCTGCACGCCACCTTCCATCCCGCGGGGCATATCCTCGGTGCCTGCGGCATCGAGATCGATGACGGCAGCTCGCGGATCTGGTTCTCCGGAGACATCGGCCGCCACGATGACCTGCTGATGTACCCGCCGTCGCCGCCGTCTGCCGTCGATACGGTGGTCATGGAGTCGACCTATGGCGATCGCCTGCACACGCAGACGGACCCGGTTGCCGAGTTGACGGACATGCTGGCTCGGATGCACCGGCAGCGGGGCGTCCTGCTGGTCCCGGCCTTCGCCGTGGGCCGGGCGCAGCTGGTGATGCTCCTGCTTGACCGGATCATGCGGGCGCGCCCGGACCTGGACATGCCGGTTTACCTCAGCAGCCCGATGGCCAGCCGGGTATTCGAGGTATACCGCGAATTTCACGACCTGCATCGAATTACTCCCGAGGAGCTCGATCGCGTGGCGAGTCGGGTGCGCATGGTCGACCACGGCGAGCGCGCGGCACGGCTGAATCGCAAGCGGCACGGACCGATGGTGATCATCGCCGGCGCCGGCATGCTGACCGGCGGCCGAATTCTTTCGCACCTTGCGGCGCATGCAGGCCGGTCGGAAAACCTGGTGCTTCTGACCGGTTTCCAGGCCCCCGATACCCGCGGGGACCGGCTGCTGCGCGGGGAACGCGATCTGAAGGTCCAGGGCCGTCGCCTGCATGTTGAGGCCGAGGTCGTGCTGCTCGATGGCCTGTCGGCCCATGCCGATCAGGCCGGATTGGTCGACTGGCTGTGTGCGGCGCCCCGACTGCCCGAGCGTGTCCTGCTGGTGCATGGCGAGCCGCAGGCTCGGGCGGCACTCGCGCAGCGCATTCACGAGCGGACGGGGCGCCCCTGCGCGTCGCTTGGGGTCGGTCGGACGGTCATGGTCTGATGCCATGAGCCGAATGGCCGAGCGTTATCGGTTGGTTCGGGTCGTGATTCCGGCATTGGGCCTGGCAGTCCTGCTGGCCGGGATGCTCTGGACTGGCAGGGAAGAGCCGGTCGTGGACGTGACAACGGTCGCCGGCCAGGTGATGGCCGTCGAGCGGGGGCAGGCCGAGACACTGCGCGGTTCCACGGCGACGCTGGTCACGCTGCGGATCGCGCTGCCGGAAGGTGTCGAGGTTCGGGTGCCGGTGTTCGGGGTCGTGCCCCGGCCCGGTGATGCCGTCCTGCTTGAAGAACGTCGGTTCGCCGACGGAACGCGGCAATGGCGGCTGTCCCCCGAGCCGGCAGCTGCGCCGACGCGTTTGTGAACACAGGGTCACTCGGGAGGGTGC
>JBKHDT010000046.1:0-19023 GCA_046541195.1 Halothiobacillaceae bacterium
TGGAAGTATCACCATCGACGGTCACCCGGTTGAAGCTGGCATCCGCCACCTCCTGCAGCAGCGCCTGCAGCAGCGGCTGCGGCACCGCCACATCGACAGCCACATAACCAAGCATGGTCGCCATGTTCGGGTGGATCATGCCCGAGCCCTTGGCAATGCCGGTCACGCGGCAGATCTGGCCGTCGATCTCGAAAGTGCGCGACACGCCCTTGGGCACCGTGTCGGTCGTCATGATGGCTTCGGCCGCCGAAACCCAGCGGTCCTCGTCGAGGTCGTCAATGCACGCCGGCAGCCCGGCGACGATCCGGTCCACCGGCAGACGCTCGAGAATGACCCCGGTGGAAAACGGCAGCACCTGATCCGTGTTGCAGCCAACCGCCTCGGCCACGGCTGAACACACGACCAGCGCATCATCATGACCCTGCCTTCCGGTGCCTGCATTCGCGCAACCGGTGTTGATGACCAGTGCACGAACCGGTTGCCCGGACGCCAGCACCTTGCGGCAGATCGTCACCGGCGCGGCACAGTAGCGATTGCGCGTGAAGACACCGGCCACCGTGGCCGTCTCCGGCAGGGTCATCACCACCAGGTCCTTGCGGCCGGGCTTGCGCACTCCGGCGCGGGCGATGCCCAGGCGGATGCCGGGGATTGGCAGCAGGTTTTCAGGCGCAGAGAGATTCACGGGCATGACGGTGACTTCCGGTAACTTGAAGAGCGCGGCGGGCCGGTCGGCGCAACGCGCATTCCAACCGGGGACTGCCGGCATTTTGCCCCAATACCCCGAGGGCACAAAGCGACACCGGGCCCCGGACGGATGGCGATTATTCAAGGCGATTGCAAATCCGTTCTGCCCGCGGGCACACCACCACACCCGGGAATGACAGGCCGCGAAAAACACTGGCGCAGGCGCGGCCCGGAGTTTTCTCTTTGCAGGATTCGGTGCACTGTGCGAGCGCATCATGTTCCCCGGACCGGGCCCCGATCAGGCGCGCCGTCCCCCGGTTCGACCGCCGCGACGAGTCGCCGCGGTGCAGGGCCATTAGCATTGCGGTCAATCCAATGCCTGATCCGGCCTCGGCTGACCAGGCCTGCATTGCCGGGAGCGGCTGTCCTGAGCCAAAAGCATCCTTTTTGGTTATCCTGCCGTTAAAGCCCTGATCGGTCTGGAATGCGCCATTCAGACCCTCATGGGGTAGACCAGGTGCCCGGAGCCCGGTCTCAGAGAGCGGCATGCGCGTTGCCTGGGTTTTGCCGGGCCAGGTTTCGGGCAAAATGCTGGCCTGAAACATGCTGCTCGATACGCGCTTGTCGGCGTGCCATCGTTTGCCCGCACATCCGACCCGACAGACAATCGAGCGCCCCGCGCGGGGCTTGCGCGTGCCGACAACACCACAATCCGACACCGGGTTATTCAGGGTCTGGCGCACCGCGCAGTACAAAACGGGCAGCGATCTGCCCCGCCATGGTGCATGTCGGGTTCGTCAGCGCGCCAGAATCAGGAGGCCCCAATGCAGCACTGGCTGTTTCTTGCCATCGCCATCGTCGCCGAGGTCGCCGCCACGTCGGCACTGAAGGCCAGTGACGGCTTCACGCGACTGGTCCCTTCGATCGGCGTAGTCATCGGATACGCCGTCGCCTTCTACTTCCTGGCTCTGACGCTGCGCGTCATCCCGGTCGGCATTGCCTATGCCATCTGGGCCGGGCTGGGCATCGTGCTGATCGCGCTGATCGGCTGGCTGCTCTTTGGCCAGCGCATCGATGCAGCCGGGCTGATCGGCATGTTGCTGATCATCGCCGGCGTGCTGGTAATCAACGTGTTTTCACAAAGCGGCGGACATTGAACAGCCCGATCCTTCCCGATCCGTACGGTTATTACGCTATGCTAGGCAAACCCTGCACGAAGCCATCCGCGGCTTCGTGTGGCAACGCATGGGCCGGTGGGCTTGGTGCGCCACGCGTTCACGCCCGACCCGCGCTGTGCGATTGACGGGCTTGCGCCCTGGCGCGGCGGGACTTTTATGCCCTGCACGGGCGGGTCGGCATTCGCGCAGACCCGTCCCAGGCGGCCGGAATGATGGAATAACACCCAGCGCCCGAAGCTCATCCGGGCCAAACAAGCAAGACGGAGAAATAGAACGATGTCAGACAAGTTTCGCCTCGTCACGCGCAGCGACTTCGACGGACTGGTTTGCGGCACGCTGCTCAAGCATCTGGATTTGATCGACGAGATTCTCTTCGTCCACCCCAAAGACATGCAGGACGGCAAAATCGAGATCACCGATCGCGACATCACCACCAACCTGCCCTACGTGCCCGGCTGCCATCTCGCCTTCGATCACCATCTCAGCGAGACCCTGCGCAACGCGGAGCGGGCGGAAAACCATATCATCGATCCCGATGCGCCCTCCGCGGCCCGCGTGGTCTGGGACTACTACGGCGGCGAGGAAACCTTTCCCGGGCACTGGAACGAAATGATGGTCGCGGTCGACAAGGGCGACTCCGCAGACTTTAGCCGCGAGGAAATTCTCGATCCGCAAGGCTGGGCCCTGCTGAACTTCCTGATGGATGCGCGCACCGGGCTGGGTCGTTTCCGGGAATTCACGATTTCCAACTACCAGCTGATGATGAAGCTGATCGATTACTGTCGGCAGCACACTATCGAGGAGATTCTCGATCTGCCGGATGTGCGCGAGCGCGTCGACCTCTACCGGGAGCACCAGCCGCTTGCCGAAGAACAGATCAAGCGCTGCGCCAAGGTGCATGACAACCTGGTGGAACTGGATTTGCGCGACGAGGAAACCATCTACGCCACCAACCGCTTCCTGATCTACGCGCTGTTTCCCCAGTGCAACATCTCGATGCACGTCATGTGGGGCTTTCGCAAGCAGAACATCGTCTTCGCCATCGGCAAGTCGATTCTGGACAAAAGCTCAAAGACCAATGTCGGCGAACTGTGCCTGAAGTACGGCGGCGGCGGACACATGGCGGCCGGCACCTGCCAGATCGACACCGACAAGGCGGAGCAGGCACGCGAGGAGCTGATCGCCGCGATCACCGCGGACGGCTGAGCCTTCAGCCGTCCGGGGACGGGCACACCGCCAGAACAAGAAGAACAAGGCCCGCGCCGGTGCGCGGGCCTCTGTTGCACGCTGGCCCCGCACGGATCAGGCGGGCAGCGGTCATTCCACCGGGCGGTCGAAGTACCGTGTCGGGAAGGGCTCGTCACGCAAGGTGAAGTGCCACCATTCCTGCTCGTAGGGTTCAAACCCGGCATCCACCATCAGGGAGCGCAACAGCAGCCGGTTGGCCCGCTGCTGGGCTGGCAGGTCCCGGTTCAGCGGCCAGGATTCCGGCCCGAAGAAATCGAACCGCGTACCCATGTCGAGCGCTTCGCCGGTTTTCCGGTCGATCAACGTCAGGTCGACCGTGCTGCCGCGACTGTGACTGGAACGCTCGGCAATGTACCCCTCGGGAAACAGCCGGCTCTTGTCGATATCCGGGTAATACGTCGGCTGGGTAACCGCGTCGTCCGGGTCCTGCGCCCAGCGCACAAAATGATCCACCGCCCGTTGCGGCCGGTAGGCATCAAACACCCGAAGGCCCAGCCCCACGGGTTCGAGCCGGGCATCGACGGCCGCCAGGGCCTCGGCCGCCGCAGGCGTGAGCAGGCAGCGGTTTGCCCGGTAGCCATCCACCGGCGTGCCGACAAAATTCTCGTCCGTCAGATAGTGCAGGTCGCAGACGATATCCGGCGCGACCTGAGACAGATCCACGAAGGGGTCCGCCCTGGCCGACACCGCGCCGGTCACCGCAAGCAGCAGCCCGAGCAGGGCCACGGGCCGCCTCATTCGCCGCAGGCCGGCGCGGGCCGCCTCAGCGGTTGCGATAGAGCTGATCGACATCACGCACGGCTCCATGGGCGGCGGAGGTGGTCATCGCGGCGTAGGCGCGCAGCGCATCGCTGACCTGGCGTTGCCGGCTGACCGGCTTCCAGGCGGCCGGGCCGCGGGCGATCATGGCCTGGCGGCGCGCCTCCAGTTCCTCGTCGCTCACATCCACGTCGATCCGGCGATTGGGGATGTCGATGACGATGATGTCCCCCTCTTCGACCAGACCGATCTCGCCCCCCTCGGCGGCCTCGGGGGAGACATGCCCGATCGACAGGCCGGAGGTGCCGCCCGAGAAGCGCCCATCCGTCAGCAGTGCGCACTTGGCACCCAGCCCCTTGGACTTGAGATAGCTGGTGGGGTAGAGCATTTCCTGCATGCCGGGCCCGCCACGGGGGCCCTCGTACCGGATCAGCACCACGTCGCCTTCCTCAATCCGGTCGGCGAGGATCGCCTCGACGGCGGCTTCCTGCGACTCGAAGATCCGCGCACGGCCCACGAAGCCGCGCAGGGTCGAGGTCGGGATGCTGGTGGTATAACGCAGTTGCTGCGCCTCGAGCATGCTGGTGTCCACACCGGCGGTCTTCACGATGCAGCCATCGCGCGCGATGTTTCCAAACAGCACCGCCAGGCCACCGTCGCGGCTGTAGGCGTGTTCAAGGTCACGGATGCAGCCGTTATGCCGGTCATTGTCCAGACTGGGCCAGCGCGCATCCTGGCTGAAGGCAACCTGGGTGGGAATGCCACCCGGTCCGGCGGTGTAGCGCTTCAGAGCCTCCTCGCAGACCGTCGGCCGCACGATGTCCCAGCGGTCGAGCGCCTCCGCCAGTGTCGGGCTGTGAACGGTATGCACGTCGCGATGCAGCAGCCCCGCCCGGTCCAGCTCGCCCAGAATCCCGATCACCCCGCCGGCCCGGTGCACGTCTTCCATGTGATATTTGGCCGTGGAGGGGGCCACCTTGCACAGGTGGGGCACCTTGCGGCTGAGCCGGTCAATGTCGGACATGGTGAACTCGACGTGACCCTCGTGGGCGGCTGCCAGCAGATGCAGCACCGTGTTGGTGGACCCGCCCATGGCGATGTCCAGGCTCATGGCGTTCTCAAAGGCCTCGAAGGTAGCGATCGAGCGCGGCAGTACCCGCTCGTCGTCCTGCTCGTAGTAGCGCCTGGCCAGGTCCACGATGCGCCGGCCGGCCTCCAGGAAAAGCTCCTTGCGATCGGCGTGGGTCGCCAGCAGCGATCCGTTGCCGGGCAGCGAAAGGCCCAGGGCCTCGGTCAGGCAGTTCATGGAGTTGGCCGTGAACATGCCCGAACAGGAACCGCAGGTCGGGCAGGCGGACCGCTCGATGGCGGCCACGTCCTCGTCACTGACTTCGCTGTTGGCGGCCTGGACCATGGCATCGACCAGATCGAGCTTGATGATCTCGTCGGAGTCCCCAGAAAGCCTGGTCTTGCCGGCCTCCATGGGGCCGCCAGAAACGAACACCACCGGAATGTTCAGCCGCATGGCCGCATTCAGCATTCCCGGGGTGATCTTGTCGCAGTTGGAGATGCACACCAGCGCATCGGCACAATGCGCGTTGACCATGTACTCGACGGCATCGGCGATCACCTCGCGCGAAGGCAGCGAGTACAGCATTCCGCCGTGCCCCATGGCGATGCCGTCATCCACGGCAATAGTGTTGAATTCCTTGGCGACCCCGCCGGCCTTCTCGATTTCCCGGGCCACCAGCTGCCCCAGATCCTTGAGGTGCACATGCCCGGGCACGAACTGGGTGAAGGAATTGGCCACGGCGATGATCGGCTTGCCGAAATCGTCGTCCTTCATGCCGGTGGCGCGCCAGAGGGCGCGCGCGCCGGCCATGTTGCGGCCGTGGGTGGTAGTGCGGGAACGATAGGCGGGCATGGAACTCTCCTGACGGTACGACGTGCTGTTCTGAGCGCCGGCGGGTACCCCGCGGCATTGATTTATATTTCTAAGTGTACGAACTTCCCGGGCCGCCGGCTGACCCGACCAGGACACCCCGTCCGGTTGCCGCGGCGAACGACATGCGCCCGAACGAGCGGACGGGGCCCTGCCGGACCCGATGCGACCGACCCCAAACGGGCCGGCGAGAATTCCTCGTCGCGCAAGTCCCCGTCACCGGAGCCGACCGCATTCACCGGCAGCGCGAGCTTCCGGCGGTGCGCTGCCACCGCAAACAAGACGCTCTGATACTTCCCGGCGACCCTTTGGTATCCTGTACAGCGTAATCGGCAATTGTACCGCGACTGAACGGCAACGCATCACCTGCCGTGCGGCAGTCGGAGCCGGACATATCACCGAGAGGGGGACCTGCACATGCGCGAGATGCGCTTTGAAGTCGAGAATATCAAGTGCGGCGGCTGCAGCGCCCGGATCACGCGGGCGCTCCGCAGCCTGCCGGGAGTGCAGTCCGTGCAGGTCGACCCGCAGGCACAGAGCGTCGTGGTCGCGCACGAGGCCGACTGCGACCTGGAACGGGTCGCCGAGCGCCTGAAGGAGCTGGGCTACCCGCGCGCCGGCTCGGCCACGGGATTGTCGGGTGTGGGTGCCAAGGCCCGTTCGGTCGTCAGCTGCGCGATCGGCCGGCTCTCGGGTGATCGCTGAGGCCGTGGCGCAGGCCCGCGAAGTCATGGAGGGCCTCGTGCAGCGTTTCTCCAACAACATTTGACCAGCTCGCCACCACCGGAAAGGACGGGGCCTGCGGGCCTTGCACCTGCCACGAACCGGAACCACGCCATGCGCTCGTTGCTGTGCCGCCTGTCCACCATCCTGATCCTCGCCGCCCTGCTGCTGGTTCTGGTCAGCCAGCTGTTGCGAACCGCTGCGGCGGAGCCGGTCGTGACCGTGGTTTCCGATGCGCTTGAGCATCCCTGGAGCCTTGCCTTCTTGCCCGATGGTTCCGCTCTGGTGACCGAACGGCCCGGCCGGCTGCGTCACCTCCGTCGTGCGCCGGAGGGCCACTGGAATCTGTCCCCACCGATCGCCGGCCTGCCCGAAATCGCCGCCCGGGGCCAGGGCGGCCTGCTGGACGTGGTCCCGCACCCGGACTTCGAAGCCAACCGGCTGGTCTACCTGAGCCTGGCGGCACCGGTGGACGGTGGCATGACCACCCGACTGGTCCGCGGCCGACTGGACCAGGACCGGCTGCTGGACGTCGAAACGCTGTTTACCGCCCTGCCCGCCTCGAATAATACCCGCCATTTTGGCGGGCGGATCGCCTTCGATGCGGCTGGCTTTGTCTACCTGAGCATCGGCGATCGGGGAAAGATGGAGCGCGCCCAGGATCTGGGCGATCACGCCGGCAGCATCATTCGGCTGCACGACGATGGTCGCATACCTGGCGACAACCCGTTCGTGGACGATCCAAACGCCCGGCCCGAGATCTTCAGCTACGGCAATCGCAATCCCCAGGGGATGGCGATTCACCCGGACACCGATGCAATCTGGACCCACGAGCACGGCCCGCGCGGGGGCGACGAGATCAACGTCATCGACAGCGGCCGCAATTACGGCTGGCCGGTCATCACCCTCGGCATCGACTACTCCGGCGCGCCGATCGGGGCAGGCCGCACCGAGGCGCCGGGCATGGAACAGCCCCTGCACCACTGGACACCATCGATCGCTCCTTCGGGCATGGCCTTCTACGAAGGAACGGTTTTTCCGCAGTGGCAGGGAGACCTGTTTGTCGGGGCGCTGGCCGGCCGCCACCTGGTCCGCCTGGAACTTGACGGCGAGCGCGTCGTGCGCGAAACCCGCATGCTGGAAGACCGGAACGAACGCATTCGTGACGTGCGGGTGGGTCCGGACGGCCACCTCTGGCTACTGACCGACTCCGCCCTGGGCCAGATACTCAGACTGGACCCCACGCCCTGAACCTTGAACTGGAAGGCCCAAGCCATGACGATCAACCGCTTCAAGCGCGCTGAACCGCCCCGACGCCTGCGCACGCTGCTGCTCCTCGCGGGGACGCTGCTGACACTGGCCGCCTGTGGACGGCAGGATGCGCAGCTTCCCGACTTTTCCGAGCTGGTCGAGGAAAACTCGCCATCGGTGGTGAACATCCAGACCATATCCAAGCTGCCCGCCATGGAAGGCGACCCGCAGGGCGATCCCCGGATGGAGGAGTTCTTCCAGGACTTCTTCGGGTTCGGGCCGGGGACAGGACCGGAAGGCGAGCTGCCCGAAGCGCTGCCCAACAACAACGCCGGCTCCGGGTTCGTCATCTCCCGGGACGGACTGGTCCTGACCAACGAGCATGTGGTCCAGGGCGCAAGCGAGATCTGGGTGCGGTTCGACGACGGACGGGAACTGCCGGCCACCCTCATCGGCAGCGATCCGCGGGGCGACATCGCCCTGCTGCGCGTCGAAAAGGGCAAGTTCCGCCCGGTCCGGCTCGGAAAGAGCGAGCACGTGCGTCCGGGCCAGTGGGCCATGGCCATCGGCGCGCCCTTCGGATTCGAGCAGACCGTCACCGCCGGGGTGATCAGCGCCATGGGCCGAGCCTTGCCGACAATGGAAAACGAGACCTACGTGCCGTTCATCCAGTCTGACGTGGCCATCAATCCCGGCAATTCCGGCGGGCCGTTGTTCAATCTGGAAGGCGAGGTCATCGGGGTCAATGCCCAGATCTTCACGGAAACCGGCAGCTACAATGGTCTGTCGTTTGCCATTCCGATCGACTACGCCATGGAAGTGGTCGAGCAGCTGCTTGAGCATGGCTCGGTCCGGCGCGGATTTCTCGGGGTGCGTATCCAGGACGTGGACCGGGAACTGGCAGAAGCCCTCGGGCTGGGCCGGATCAAGGGCGCTCTGGTCACTGCCATCCTGCCCGATTCCCCGGCTGAAGCGGCCGGACTGCAGAGCGGCGACGTGATCCTCTCGGTCGACCGTCACCCGGTCAGCGGATCGGGCGCCCTGCCACAGATCATCGGCCGTTATCCGCCGGATCGCCGCGTCGCGCTGGAGGTTCTTCGTGATCGAAAACGCCTGTCGATTCCGCTGGTCCTCGGTACCCTGCCCGAGCAACCGCAGGCGTTGACTGAACCGCCAGGCCAGGCACCCGGACAACCGCCCGCGGCACCCGAGCAGGATTCCATGCTCGATCAGATCGGGCTGGCCGTGCAGGAGGGGCCAGAGGGCCTGGTGGTACAGGCCATTCGCCGTGACTCGGTTGTCGAATCACTGGACATACGCCCCGCGGACCTGCTCATCTCGATCGCCAGCGAGGAGCTGACCGGCATTGAGGCGCTGGAGCAAGCCCTGCGCGCAGCCGATCCCGGCACGCGCCTGCCGCTTCGCATCCGCCGCGACGGCCAGGATCACTTCGTGGCACTGCCGGTACCCGACGAGCAAACCTGAAAACCGGATCAAACCACCGCCGCACCCCCGGTGGCGACCAAACCACGGGGGCAGGCGCGTGACAACCTGTGATTTGCCCGCGCCTGCAAGGGGGACGGCTTCCTGAAAAAACGCAAACCCGTGTCCGGCCAGGGGCCCGGGTTCAGACCTCGGCCAGGTTTCCCTTGCGTTCCAGCCAGGCGCGGCGATCCGCCGAGCGTTTCTTGGCCAGCAGCATGTCCATGATGGTTTCCGTCTCGACCGGGTCATCAATCGAAAGGCAGACCAGGCGGCGGGTTTCCGGGGCAAGCGTCGATTCGCGCAGCTGCGCCGGATTCATTTCCCCCAGTCCCTTGAAGCGGGTGACCTGCGGCTTGCCGCGGCGGTGTTCTGCCGCAAGGCGGTCAAGAATGCCGTCGCGCTCGGGTTCATCCAGCGCGTACCAGGTTTCCTTGCCCAGATCGATCCGGTAAAGCGGCGGCATTGCCACGAAGACGTGCCCGCGCTCGACCAGGGCACGAAAATGCCGCACGAACAGCGCGCAAAGCAGCGCCGAGATATGCAGGCCGTCGGAGTCGGCATCAGCCAGGATACAGACCTTTCCGTAACGCAGGCCATCGAGTTGTCCGGAACCCGGGTCGACACCCAGCGCCACCGCGATATCGTGCACCTCGGCCGAGGCCAGCACCTGGTTCGCATCAGTCTCCCAGGTATTCAGGATCTTGCCGCGCAGGGGCAGGATCGCCTGATATTCGCGATCCCGCGCCTGCTTGGCCGAGCCCCCGGCCGAATCCCCTTCCACCAGGAACAGTTCGGTGCGCGCAAGATCGGTGGCCGTGCAGTCCGCCAGCTTGCCCGGCAGCGCCGGGCCGCTGGTCACCCGCTTGCGCACGACCTTCCGGTCTTCACGCAATCGGCGCTGGGCGGTCGCAATGGCCAACTGGGCGATGGCCTCGCCCTGCTCGGCATGCTGGTTCATCCACAGCGAGAGCGCGTCCTTGACTACTCCGGAAATAAAGGATGCGCACTCACGCGAAGAGAGCCGCTCCTTGGTCTGACCGGCGAACTGTGGTTCGTGGATCTTGGCCGACAGGACGTAGGCAACCCGGTCCCAGACATCCTCGGGCGCGAGCTTGACCCCGCGCGGCAACAGGTTTCGGAACTCGCAGAATTCGCGCACCGCCTCGGTCAGTCCCAGTCGCAGACCATTGACGTGGGTGCCGCCCTGGATCGTGGGAATGAGATTGACATAGCTTTCCTGGACCGGGTCGCCGCCCTCCGGCAACCAGAGCAGCGCCCAGTCCACGGCCTGGGCGCGCGACTTGTCATCCGCCTGCATCGAGCCGATGAATGCCTCCGGCGGCAGCTTCTCGACCTCGCCCACCGATTCGAGCAGGTAATCGCGCAGCCCGTCCTCGTAATGCCAGCTCAGTGACTCGCCATTGTGCTCGTCCTCGAGCCGGACGGTCAGCCCCGGACACAGCACGGCCTTGGCGCGCAGGTTGTGCTTGAGGCGCGGGAGATTGAACTTCGGGCTGTCGAAATACTGCGCATCGGGCCAGAACCGCAGCGTGGTCCCGGTATTTTTCCTGCCCACCGTGCCCGTCTCGCGCAATTCCTCGACGGGCAGGCCCGCCTCGAAGGCGGCAAACCACTGCCGGGCATCGCGCTTGATGAACACCTCAAGCCGCGTGGAAAGGGCATTGACCACCGACACGCCCACACCGTGCAGGCCGCCGGAGAACCGATAGCTCCGGTCCGAGAACTTGCCGCCGGCGTGCAGCCGGGTCAGGATCAACTCCACCCCGCTGACGCCGTGCTCGGGATGGATATCCACCGGCATACCGCGCCCGTCGTCCGCCACCGAAAGCGAACCATCCGCGTGCACGGTGACCACGATCTCCCGCGCGAAGCCGGCCAGCGCCTCATCCACGCTGTTGTCGATGACCTCCTGCGCCAGATGGTTGGGGCGCGTGGTGTCGGTATACATCCCCGGGCGCTTTCGGACCGGGTCCAGGCCGGTCAGAACCTCGATGGCACTCGCGTCATAACGCTGCATGAAATCGCAACTCCGTCAGTTCAGCCGGGAAAATGCCCGGCTCGGGGAAATGAAAATGCGCAAAGCGCATCTTTGCAACGCGCCCACCCGGGACCGTCTACTCCAAAGCGCATGATCGCCCTCGACCGGCGGCGCCGGGGGAAGATCTGCATGTCGGCATGGGTGTCCGGTCGCGCCCTGGCCCGAGCCAGTCGATCGCAGGGGCCGGGCGGTGACCGGCCGGTGCGTTGCTGAACGCGGGCTTACGTCACGGATGGCTTCGTGCGGCGTTTTCCAGGCAGGGCAGCCCGACAAAACTGAGCGCGCGGCCCGATCACAAACAACCGGGACCAGATCGGTCGGCGGGACCCGGACAACCCCGTGAACCCGCGCCCGGGCCATCGACACCGCGGTTCGGGCGCGCGCGGTGGTACTTGGGGCGGGTGCGGGATGAACAGCCGCTCCAGGACTCACTGCGTGCCGGGGGCGTTCGCGTTCACCACCTGGTCACGCCCTTCCCTCTTGGCCACATAAAGCCGGTGATCGGACAGGTTGACCAGCGCCTCGGGCTGCATGTCCGTCTCGGGCAGTTCGGAAAGGCTGGCGACCCCGGCGCTGACGGTCATGCGATGCACCCGTCCCTCGTGCGCGTACGCGCCGACACGGACTGTCTGCAGGATCCGCTCGGCGACTTCACTGGCCTCCGCGCGCTCCGTACGGGGCAACACGACGGCAAACTCCTCGCCCCCGTAGCGGGTGGGAATGTCCAGCGGACGGACCCCCTCGAGCAGATTGGCGGCAAAGGCACGCAGCATGAAGTCGCCGGCCAGGTGCCCAAAGCGATCGTTGAACGACTTGAAATGGTCGATATCCAGCATGATCAGTGAAACATCATGGCCGTGACGCCGGTATTCTCCGACCAGTTCCCCCAGTCGCGCATACAGGTAGCGGCGGTTCTTCAGACCGGTCAGGCTGTCGGTGATGGCATTCTGCCGCAGCTCGTCTTCCAGCGCATGGCGCTGAATCGCCTCGGACAACAGGTTGCCCAAGACTATCATCAGGTCGGCCTGATCGTAGCGCCAGCGCGACTCGTCCCGACGGTCGAGACCGAAAAAGCCAACCACCTCGCCACCGGTGCGCAGGGGTACGCAAAGCAGGGACCGAATGTTTTGCGCGGCAAGCAGCTCGCGCTCGGACTGTGCCTCCTCGGGCAGCTTCGCCACATCCTCGATCCGCAGCGGCAGTCCTTCGAGGATGGTTTTGCGGATCATCGTCTCCCACCACGGATAGTCGGCACGCTGCAAGCGCGGCCACTGCCCGATTGCCGGCGCAACACCCTCTGCACACCATTCGTGGGTATTGTCCATCGCCTCGCACCCCTCTGTGAACCGGAACAGGTAGGCGCGGTCGACCTCAAAGAACCGGCCGGCTCGCTCGAGCATCTGGTTGATCCTGTCGTCCAGCGTCACGTTGCCGGTGCTGAGAAACCCACCGGAAATCTCGACCAGCAGCTGGTTGAAACGACTCCGGTAGCGAATCTCCGTCTCGGCCTGTTTCTGCTCGGTAATGTCCCGGGCCATCCCAATGAACTCGACCTCGCCATTGCGCACCAGGGTCCCGGTGGTCGCAACATGCCAGCGCCAGCTACCCGACTTCATCCGCACCCGGTACTCGATGGACCGGCCATGGGACCCGGACTCAAGCACCTCGTGCATGAACTGGCCGCAGCGTGCCAGATCATCCGGGTGCACGACAAAGGACATCGGCTGGCCAACCACCTCGTCGGGATCGAAACCCATGAGGTCCCGGATATTCGGGGAGACGAACAGGAAATCGTCCTCCGCCGACAGCGTGAAGATGATGTCCGGGGCATTTTCGACCAGCGTCCGGAAGCGGGCCTCGCTGGTCCGAAGCCGCTCCTCCAGCCGCTTGCGCTCGGTCATGTCGTACAGCGTACCCAGGGTCACGCGCTCGCCGCGATAGTCGGTCACGTCGGCGTGCAACTCTGCCCAGCGCATCTGGCCATCGGCAGTCAGGATGCGCAGCTCGTAGTGATTGGGGACCTCCTCGCCACGCAGGCGAGCCATGGCACGCCGCCGAACCATTTCCCGATCGATCGGATGGACGAAATCGATGAAGTCCCGCTCCAGGAGCTCACGCTCGGTCGCGTGGAGAATCTCCGACATGGCCGGGTTGACCGCCAGGAAACGCGCGCCCCGGACAACATATATCCCCGCCGCGGCCCTTCGGCCCAAAGCGTGCAGCAATCCCCCGCCACCCTCCAGCGACGCCTCCCGGTCCAGGACCTGCTGCGCCATGTTCCGCCGCTGCCGCGCCTGCCAAAGACTGAACAGGCCGAGCAGAAACAGAGCCAGGCCAGCAGCCAGCAGCCAGCCGACCCAGCCGGGCATTACCTCTACCCGGTCGAAATGGACCCAGCGGCTGGCCAGCGCACTGCGCCGCTCGTCGTCGATCGAAGCCAGGGCCTGGTTGATTTCCCGCAGCAGGGCCGTCTCGCCCTGCCGCACGCCGACGCGCAAGGGATGGCTGTGCAGCAGGGCCATTGGCCGGAACTCGGCCGGCCCGGCATACCGGTCGGTCAGATACAGCCCGACAGGATATTCGGACACAAAGCCATCGATCTGGCCATCCACCGCCGCACGCACGAGGACCTGGTTGTCCGGAAATGACCGGATGCGGATATCGGGATGGTTCGCCTCCAGAAACTCCATCCCGTAACCTGCATCGATCACCCCCAGGGTGTAGCCCCGCAGGTCATCCAGCCCGAAAACGGGCAGCGTTGAGCGGACGAATACCAGGGTTTCGGAAGGCATCAGCGGGACACTGAAGTCGAGGTACCCGGCCCGGATCTCCGTGCGAAACAGCCCGCCGTGCACGTCGGCCTCGCCCATGCGCACCAATTGCAGCGACTCGGCCCAGCCGACCAGCTCGAAAACCACGGGTCGATCCAGCTCCCTGCCGATCTCGCGCCACAATTCGATCAGCACGCCATCGGGCTCGCCCGATTCGTTGACAAAGGACAGCGGAGGCCAGCCGTTGCTCAACGCCACGGTCAGCGGCGCCCGAGGCTCCTCGGCCACGGCCGGCGGTGCAACCAGCCACCAGCACATCAAAATGGCGATCCACTTCATCCCTGCTCCTCTCCCGGGGCTGCTGTGCACGTCATTGAAATCCATGTCAGGCGAGACGACACCATCCAGGCAAGCTTGCGCCCGAACAGCACGACAAGCCCCCGGGCCGGATCAGGCCCCCTCAGCGCAAGACCCTGAGCCTGGTCACGATCCGGGTGGAATCACATGCATCACGCCGGTAGGTGCCTGCACGGCCGCCGGTTCAAATGACTGGGTTCGTCAACGCCCGGGAGCATCCAGCCCTGAACAACGGCTTTTTCTGAATCACAGCAGCCATAAGCCAGTAAGCCAAAGGCTGCACGAGCCCTTCCGTGGCCTCGCGCAGCAACGCCCGCGCCCGGTATGCGCCCTGACCGGGCTTCGCAATTGTGTGGCTTGCGCCATTGCGTGGCAGTGCTTCCATCGCCTGCCCGGGCGGGAATCTTGAGCACTTGCCCAATGATTCCTTAACCGAGTCGCATGATACGGTATTACCGCTTGCAGGGGCATTCACGTTCGTCAGGGCCTCATAAACCGCAGGCACCCGATGAGAGACATTCAGGCAAGCCGCCAGACCGGGGACGGCCCAGACCGGGGACGGCGGGGAACCGGCGCCGACTGCACCACCGGAGCATGTCGGAAACCAGGCCCTGCACCGGTTCCTGCTCAGCCCCATCCTGCTCGCCGGCGCGCCGGCGAGGTCCGAAGCGTTTTTTAACATCAGCCGCAGCAGCGAACGGCTGGACATGCGCCCGTGTGCAGGCCAGCTGGCCCTGCCCGTCGGCACGGCCAGCTTGCGTGGTTCTGGAGGGCAATTCGAGGATCTGGAAGCCTGCATCAGGAATGCGCACTGCGCGAACACAAGGCGCCGGGTCGTGCGCCGGGCGACCTTGTCCAGAACGCCAGTGGCCAGGTCGCCCCCCCGGGCTGCCTTGTCCACTCGGGAATCTCCGCGCGAATGCTTCAGATTCCCGACGGGGGCATGGATGCCGCAAATGGCGTCCCGGGCCTTCCATGACGGGGGCCATTGCAATCGCACAACACGGGCCCGAGCAGGTATCGGCCCCGGGCGCGACGGTACGGAACCTTGATGGGCTCGATGCCGCGTTTTTTCTCTTGGACTGCCTGCCGCTGCACGCCCCGCCGAGCCGGGCTGCCAGGAACGTTGCGGGCAGCCGCGCGCGGGTTACATCGCGCCGAGCAGGAGCATGGCGCCGGCCCCGGCGACAAAGCCGCCAGCCAGGCGCAACTGCTGCATGTCAACCAGCCGGCGGGCGGACAACACGCCGACAAGGTGCAGGCCCAGCGTGCCGACAGCCAGCCCGGCGAGATAGGCGATGGCGCCGGTCCCCACAGGCTGCTCCAGGCCGTGAGCCCAACCGTGAAACACCGCGAACAATACCAGCACCCCGGCACCGAACAAGGCGGGCATGCGCACGGCAAAGGCAATCAGGGCCCCCAGCAGCACAACCGTCGCCGCGATGCCCGGCTCCATCAGCGGCAGGGTCCAGCCGGTTGCATGGGCCACCAGCGCGGCCAGCAACAGCGCCGACGCGAAAGTCACCGGCAACAGCCAGGTCGACCGGTCCCGATGCTGACCGGCCCACAGCCCGACCGCCAGCGCCGCCAGCAGGTGATCCGCGCCATGGAACGGATGGAGCAGACCGGCCATCAGTCCGCTTTCGTGATGCACTCCGTGCGCCATGGCCGGTGCGGCGAGCAGCGTAAGCGAGAGCGCCAGGGGAAGACGAATAATCCAGGGTTTCATCGGGAATCCTCGCGAGTTCATGAAAGTTTGATGCGAACTTTGCTAGTGTAAACAGTCATCCATGAAGCGAAAATGAAACGCGAGGTCATGACGATCGATGTGCCTGGCCGTACCCATGAAAATCCTTGAGCTGTCCGGCAACTCTGCCCGCTGTGAGCGCGGCGGCGTGCAACGGACGGTGAGCCTGTTCCTGCTTGAACCGGACTCGGTGACGGTCGGCGACTTCGTGATGGTGCATGTCGGCTATGCAATCGAGCGCGTCGACCCCGACCGGGCCACCGAAGCACGTGCCCTGGCAGACGAGCTCCAGCAGGCCAGCACCGGTGCATGAGCTGTCCGTGTGTCGGGCGCTGATCCGACAGCTGGAGGCGCTGGCGCTGGATCATGGCGGCGGCGCGATCCGGTCGGTGACGCTTCGAATCGGACCGTTGAGCGGCATCGAGCCTGCCCTGCTGGATCATTCCTTCTCGATTGCCTGCCGGGGCAGCCGCGCCGAGGACGCGCGCCTGGTCATTGAGACGGCCCCGATTCGCGTACGCTGCCGGGACTGCAGGCAGGAACACGAGGCGACGGCCAATCGGCTGGCCTGCGCACATTGCGGCAGTCACCGAACCCAGCTCATCAGCGGGGACGAGATGCTGATTACCACCATCGACCTACAGGAGAAATCCGACCATGTGTGATACCTGCGGCTGCAACATCACGCCGGGCAACCGACATCTGGTCGAGCCCGGCGGCAGGCTGTCCGGAAGCGCCGGCGCGTCAGGTGCCATCGAGGTCCTGCATGGGCTGCTGGACGAAAACAATCACCAGGCGGCCCACAACCGGGCGCATTTCGACCAGCGCGGCATCCTGGCGGTCAACCTGATGTCCTCGCCCGGTTCCGGCAAGACGGCCCTGCTGGAAGCCACCATCGAGGCACTGCGCAGCGAGATGAATCTGGCGGTCGTGGTCGGCGACCTGGAAACCGAGAACGACGCCCGTCGCCTGCGTCGGCATGGGGTCGACGCCCTGCAGATTGCCACGGGCAGCGCCTGTCACCTGGACGCGCACATGGTGCACGATGCCCTGCATGAACTGGATCTGGGCGGCCTGGACATCGTATTCATCGAGAACGTCGGCAACCTGGTCTGCCCGGCCAGTTTCGATCTCGGCCAGCATGCGAACGTCGTGCTGCTGGCAACGACGGAGGGTGACGACAAGCCGGCCAAGTACCCGGTCATGTTTCGTGCCGCGGATCTGGTGCTGCTGAGCAAGGCGGATCTGCTGCCGGTGCTTGATGACTTCGAGCCTCGACGAGCGGAAGCCGCGGTGCGCCAGCTGGCAAGCGACGCTCCCGTGACTGCCCTCTCGGCCACCCGCGGTCAGGGCATGGAATTCTGGCTGGACTGGTTGCGGGGACGACTCGCGGCGCACCGCCAGACGCATCCGAAATCCGAGGCGCCCGCGCATCATCACCATCATCATCACCACGGTGGTCACGACCACGCGGCTTCAGTGCAGCCTGGCACATGAGCGCCAAAAACGCCCGGGCCATCCTCGAGCGCATTCGCCGCCGCGCGGATGACCGGCTCGACAATCCCCTGCGGATCATGAATGTCTGCGGTGGCCACGAGCGCACCATCACCGAGGCCGGGCTGCGCAGCCTGCTGCCGGAGGGTATCGAACTGATCCCCGGACCCGGCTGCCCGGTCTGCGTATGTCCCGAGGAATCCATTCATCTCGCCATCCGGCTGGCCACGGAACAGGGCTGCCTGGTTGCCAGTTTCGGCGACATGCTCCATGTACCCGTCAATGGACCGCGCAGCGCGCCGAGATCCCTGCAGCAGGCCCGGGCTCCGGCCCGCGAGCACGGGGGGGACATCATCCCCGTCGCCGCCCCCCAGGAAGTATTCGCGCTGGCCCGGCGCGAACCCGGTCGCCCGGTGGTCTTCTTTGCCGCCGGATTCGAGACCACCACTGCGCCCGTTGCAGCCATGATCGAAGCCGGCCTGCCGGAAAACCTGTTTCTGCTGACTGCCACCAGACGCACCTGGCCATCGGTCGCCATGCTTCTGGCCGATGAGCGGCCCGGCGCGCGGCCGCTGGATGCGCTCATCGCACCGGGCCATGTCGCCACCATCATGGGTGCCGAGGAGTGGAGATTCGTGGTTGACCGACACGGGCTGCCGACCGCGGTCGCCGGGTTCACGGCCGAATCGATACTTGATGCGATTCTCACCGTACTCGAACAGCACCTCGACGAAGCCCCCGCACTGACCAACTGCTACCCGCAGGTGGTTCGCCCCCAGGGCAACCCGCGCGCGCGCGCGCTGCTGACGCGCCACTTTGATGTCTCGGACGCCAAATGGCGCGGTATCGGCATCCTGCCCGACTCCGGGCTGTCCCTCTCCGCCCGACACGATGCACACAATGCCGAGAAGGCGTTCACACTCGAGGCAGACAGCCATCCCCGCATCGGCCAGATGCCGCCGGGCTGTGCCTGCGCCGACGTGGTTCTCGGACGCATCCGTCCGCACGAATGCCCCCTGTACGGGGCAGGCTGTCGGCCAGAAAACCCCGTCGGCCCCTGCATGGTCTCGGACGAGGGCGCCTGCCGGATCTGGTGGAGCGCCGGCATCAACCAGCCCGCTGCCTGAGGGACCCGCGACCTCATCCCTGGGCGTGATCCGCTTTTACCTTCTGCCGGAGTGCGCCCCTGTCAGGACTGGAAGTCGTCTGGTCTTGGCGCGTATTTGAAACACCCAGGGCGAGAGTGGCGCGTCGAAGGTGTCGATCCTGAACATGGCTTGTCGGTCAGTTCTTCATCTCTGCCCGCAAGACCTTGATCTCGCTCA